>NZ_JBJGZI010000010.1:0-153744 GCF_054050455.1 Geodermatophilus sp. SYSU D00684
CCGCCACCGCTGCAGCGGTGGCGGGCCCCTCGTGCGTGCCTGTCCTACAGGGGGATGTTGCCGTGCGCCCCGCGGCCGGCCGGGGCGGCGGCGAGGGCCTCCACCAGGCGGCGCCGGGTGCGCGAGGGCTCCACCACCTCGTCGACGACGCCGATCTCCAGCGCCCGGTTCACCCCGCCGGCGATCCGCTCGTGCTCGGCGGCCAGCTGCGCGTGCAGCGCCTCCCGCTCGGCCGGCGGCACCGCGGCCAGCTTCTTGCGGTGCAGGATGCCGACGGCGGCCTTGGCGCCCATGACCGCCACCTCGGCGCCGGGCCAGGCGAACACCGCGGTGGCGCCCAGCGAGCGGGAGTTCATCGCGATGTAGGCCCCGCCGTAGGACTTGCGGGTCACCAGCGTCACCCGCGGCACGACCGCCTCGGCGAAGGCGTGCAGCAGCTTCGCGCCGCGCCGCACCACGCCGTCCCACTCCTGGCCCACGCCGGGCAGGTAGCCGGGGACGTCGACCAGCACCACCAGCGGCACGCCGAAGGCGTCGCACATCCGCACGAAGCGGGCGGCCTTCTCCGCCGACGCCGAGTCCAGGCAGCCACCCAGGCGCAGCGGGTTGTTGGCGATCACGCCGACCGTCCGCCCGTTGAGCCGGCCCAGGGTGGTGACGATGTTCGGCGCCCAGCGCGGGTGCAGCTCCAGCCCCGGCCCGTCGAGCACGGCGGCCACGAGCGGCTTGACGTCGTAGGCCCGCTGCGGCTGCTCGGGCAGCAGGGCGCGCAGGTCGACGTCGGGGGCGTCCGCCGCCGGCGCGAAGGTGCCCTGCGCGGCGAACAGGTCGACCGCCTGCCGGGCGGTCTCCAGCGCCGCCGCCTCGGACTCGGTGACCACGTGCACGACCCCGCTGCGCCGGCCGTGGGTGTCCGGGCCGCCGAGGCGCTCCATGTCGACGTCCTCGCCGGTGACCGAGCGGACGACGTCGGGACCGGTGACGAACACCCGCCCGGCCGGCCCCATGATCACCAGGTCGGTGAGCGCCGGCCCGTACGCGGCGCCGCCGGCGGCCGGGCCGAGCACGACCGAGATCTGCGGCACCCGGCCCGAGGCGCGCACCATCGCGGCGAACACCTCGCCGACGGCGTGCAGCGCGGTCACGCCCTCGGCCAGGCGGGCGCCGCCGGAGTGCCAGATGCCGACCACCGGCACGCGCTCGCGCAGCGCGGTGTCGATGGCGTCGACGATGTGCCGGCAGCCGTCGATCCCCATCGCGCCGCCCATCACCGTGGCGTCGGTGCAGAAGGCGACGGCGGGGCTGCCGGCCACCGTCCCGCGCGCGGCCATGACGCCGGAGGTGTCGCGGGGGGCGAGCAGGGCCACCGACCCGGCGTCGAAGAAGCGGGCGAGGCGGTCCTCGGGGTCGCGCGGGTCGGGGCTGGGCAGCGTCGGGACGGCGTGGACGGTGGTCACCGGACCTCCAGGGGCGGGCCTTGAGTGCGGGGCCGGCCCGGGGGCCGGGCGGGGCGGGTTACGCGGTCGTGAAGACCAGCGCGATGTTGTGGCCGCCGAAGCCGAACGAGTCGTTGACCGCGGCGGTGAGGGACGCCTGGCGCGGCTCGCGGCGGACGATGTCGAGGGCCTGCACGGCGGCGTCGTCGTCGGGGTCGTCGAGGTTGGCCGTCGCGGGGACGACCTGCTCGCGCAGCGCGAGGACGGTGAACACCGACTCCAGGGCGCCGGCGGCGCCGAGCAGGTGGCCGGTCTGGCTCTTGGTCGCGGTGACCAGGGCGTGGTCGCCGACGGCGCTGCGGATCGCGGCGGCCTCGGCGGTGTCACCGACCGGCGTCGAGGTGGCGTGCGCGTTGACGTGGCCGACGTCGGCGGGGTCGATGCCGGCGTCGCGCAGCGCGGCGCCGATCGCGCGGGCGGCGCCCTCGCCCTCCGGGTGCGGGGCGACCAGGTCGTAGCCGTCGGCGGTGGCGCCGGCGCCGGCCAGCCGGGCGTGCACCCGGGCGCCGCGGGCCTTCGCCGAGCCCGCGCGCTCGAGGACCAGCGCGGCCGCGCCCTCGCCGAGCACGAACCCGTCGCGGCCCTTGTCGAACGGCCGCGAGGCGCGCTCGGGCTCGTCGTTGCGGGTGCTCATCGCCCGCATCGCGGCGAACCCGGCCATCGGCAGCGGGTGGACGACGGCCTCGGCGCCGCCGACGAGAACGACGTCGGCGCGGTCGAAGCGCAGCAGGTCCAGGCCCCAGCGGATCGCCTCGGCGCCGGAGGCGCATGCGCTGACCGGGGCGTGCACGCCGCCGCGGGCGCCGATGGCCAGCCCCACGGCCGCGGCCGGGCCGTTGGGCATGAGCATCGGGATGGTGAAGGGGGAGACCCGCTTGGGGCCCTTCTCCTCCAGGACGTCGTCCTGGCCGAGCAGGGTCAGCGCCCCGCCGATGCCGGTGCCGAAGACGACGGCGATGCGCTCGGACGCGACCCCGGCGTCGGCGGCGCCGGACTCGGCCCAGGCCTGCTCGGCGGCGATGACGGCGACCTGCTGGCTGCGGTCGAGCCGGCGTGCCCGGACCCGGTCGAGCTGCTGGACGGGGTCGGTGGCCAGGGTCGCGGCGAGCTGGGCGGGGAACTCCTTGACCCAGTCGTCGTCGAGGCGGCGGACCCCCGACCGTCCGGCCAGCAGCGCGTCCCAGGTGCTGGCGACGTCGCCACCGAGCGGCGTGGTGGCTCCGAGGCCGGTGACGACGACGTCGTCGTACGTGCTCATGACGGGTCCTCTCCTGGGGGCGTGCGGGCGCGGGCGGCCGGGGACCCGGCTCAGCCCTGGTTCTTCTGGATGTAGCTGATGGCGTCGCCGACGGTCTTGATGTTGCCGAGCTCGTCGTCGGGGATGGCCACGCCGAACTTGTCCTCGACGGCGGTGGCGATCTCGACCATCGACAGGGAGTCGACGTCGAGGTCCTCGGTGAACGACTTCTCCGGGGTGGCGTCGGCGGGGGCGACCCCGGCGACCTCCTCCAGGATCTCGGCCAGACCTGCCTGGATGTCCTCGCTCACGCGGGGGTCCTCTCTCTCGGTGGGGGCGGGCACTGCCCGCCGTCGGGCCCGGACGTCCCGGGTGTCTGGGGTGCCGCTCAGGGCAGGACGAGCACCTGGCCGGCGAAGGTGAGGCCGGCGCCGTACCCGAGGACGAGCGCGAGGTCACCGCTCCTGGCCTCCCCGGACTCCATGAGCGCGGTGAGGGCGAGCGGGATCGACGCCGCGGAGGTGTTGCCGGCCTGGACGATGTCGCGGGCGACCACGGTCTCCTTGCCGAACCCGAGCCGCCGGGTCATCGACTCGACGATGCGCAGGTTGGCCTGGTGCGGGGCGAACACGTCGATGTCCTCGGGCCCGACGCCGGCGGACTCCATCGCCTGGATGAGGGTGTCGGTGAGCCGGGTGGTGGCCCAGCGGTAGACCGCCTGGCCGGCCATGGAGATGCCCTTGGAGCCCGCGACGATCTCGATCGCGGAGAACTGGTCGCCGTCGCTGCCCCACGCCACCGGGCCGATGCCCGGCTCGTCGGAGGCGCCGACCACGGCCGCGCCGGCGCCGTCGGCGAAGATCACCGCGGTGGAGCGGTCGGTCTGGTCGACGACGTCGGTGAGCCGCTCGACGCCGACCACCAGCGCGTTGCGCGCCGAGCCCGCGCGGATGGCCGCGGAGGCCATCTCGAGCGCGTAGCAGAAGCCGGCGCACCCGGCGTTGAGGTCGAACGCGCCGGGGCGGGGGATGCCGAGGCGGTGGGCGACCTGCGGGCCGATGCCGGGGATCGGCTCCTTGAGGCTGGCGCTGGCGAGGATCACTAGGTCGACCTCGTCGGGCGCCAGGCCGCTGGCGGCCAGCGCCTTGCCGCCGGCGGCGACGGCCATCTCCTGCAGGGTCTCGTCCTCCGAGGCCCAGCGGCGCTCGGCGATGCCGACGCGGGTCTGGATCCACTCGTCGTTGGTGTCCATCACCTGGGCGAGCTCGTCGTTGGTGACGCGCCGGCGGGGCCGGTAGCCGCCGAGGCCCAGGATGCGCGCCCCGGGGGCGCCCTTCGGCAGTCGGATGCTCACGCGGGGACCTCCGGGTAGAGACGGGCGAGCGGGTCGCCGGCGTCGACGAGGTCGCCGTCGTGGACGAGCCACTCGGCGAGGACGCCGTCGTACGCGGCCGAGACCTTGACCTCCTCGCGGCGGCTGCGCACGCAGCCGAGCGGGGTGCCGGCGGGCAGGTGGGTGCCCTCGGGGACGTCGGCGGGACTGACCGTGCCGCGGACGGGGGAGACGACGACCCGCCAGTCGGGCTGGTGCTCGGCCTCGGGCCGGCCGCGGGCGGCGTCGATGAGCGCGCGGGCGCGGTCCAGGTCGCCGGGGCCGGCCAGGGCCAGCACCTCGACGTCGGCGCCCTTCCACTCGCGCTTGGCCAGGCCCGCCAGGGCGCCCGCCGGCGGAAGCTCGATGGCCGCGGTGACGCCGAGCTCGCGCAGGGTGGCCAGGCACGCGTCGAAGCGCACGGGGCTGGTGACCTGGCTGACCAGGCGGGACAGCGCCTCGGCGCCGGAGTCGACGGCGGCGCCGTCGGCGTTGGACAGCAGCAGCCGGCTCGGGTCGGCCGGGCGCAGGCCGCCGACCAGGCCCTCGAGCTCCTCACGGGCCGGGCCCATGTACGAGGTGTGGAAGGCGCCGGCCACCGACAGCGGCATCACCCGCGCCTTCGCCGGCGGCTCGGCCTTCAGCGCGGCCAGCCCGTCGAGCGGACCGGCGACGACGACCTGGCCGCCGCCGTTGAGGTTGGCCGCGACCAGCCCGTGCCGCTCGAGCGCCTTCTCCAGCTCGTCGGGGTCGGCGCCCAGGACGGCGGACATGCCGGTCGGGGTGAGCCCGCAGGCGCGGGCCATCGCGCGGCCGCGGACGGCGGTCAGCGCGATCGCCGCCTCGACCGACAGCACGCCGGCCAGCGCCGCCGCGGTGAGCTCGCCGACGCTGTGCCCGGCGATGACGACGTCGCGGCCGGTCTGCGGCGAGTGCGCGACCGGGCCGGGCAGGCCGCCGAGCTCGCGGGCGACGAACAGGCTCATCGCGACGACGAGCGGCTGGGTGACCGCGGTGTCGCGGATGGCCTCGGCGTCGCCGGTGGTGCCGAGGGTCAGCAGGTCGGCGTCGGCGATCGCCCCGGCCCAGCGGAAGAAGGACTCGGCGCCGGGGAGCTCCAACCAGGGGGTGAGCATCCCGGGCTTCTGCGCACCCTGCCCGGGTGCGAGGACGGCCAGCACCTCCTCACCGTCTCATTGGTCACGGTCTCCCGCGCGCTCGGCCGGCACGAAAGGTCACCGCTGCTGTTTGGAGGGTTCCCACAACGGCGGAGCCTGGACGGGCCGTCGCGACGCCGATCCGTGGTGGACAACACTGCAGGACCCCCTTGCGGCCAGGGGTCGTGTCAGTGCCAGAGGGAGCGCTCGCCGCCCAGGTCGGCCAGCGCGAGCGCGACCTGCAGCGTCCAGGCGCCGCGCGGGTCGGTGGCCACCTGCCCGGTCACCTCGGCGGCCCGCTTGAGCCGGTACCGGACGGTGTTCGGGTGCACGAACAGCGCCCGGGCGGTGGCCTCCAGGTTGCCACCGCCGGCCAGCACCGCGCGCACCGTCTCCAGCAGGTCGCCGCCGGCGGTGCGCAGCGGCAGCACCACCCGCTCGGTGAGCGCCGCGCGGGCCAGCGGGTCGCCGTCGAGGGCCCGCTCGGGCAGCAGCGCGTCGGCGGTCACCGGCCGCGGCGCCCCGGGCCAGGCCCGTGCGGCCCGGAGCCCGGCCAGCGCCGCCGCGGCCGACCCGCCGGCCGCGCTGAGCCGGTCGACGACCGGGCCGAGGACCACCGGGCCCGGCCCGAACTCCTCGGCGACCCGCTCGGCCGCCGACCGCAGGTCCTCGGCGCCGCCCAGCACCACCACCAGATGCTCGGCGTGCACGCCGACGAGCACCTCGCAGCGGTGCGAGCGGGCGGCGCGGCGGACGTCGGCGTGCGTGTCGCCCTCGGCGGGGGCGACCCCGACCAGCACGGCCACCGGGCCGGTGCCGTCCCAGCCCAGCGCGGAGGCGCGGCCGGGCAGCTCCTCGGAGCGCTCGCCGCGGACCAGCGCGTCGACGACCAGCGCCTCCAGCCGGGCGTCCCAGGCGCCGCGGTTCTCGGCGAAGCTCGCGTAGACGTGCGCGGTGGCGAAGGCGACCTCGCGGCTGAACAGCAGCACGGCCATGCGCAGCGCGTCGGCGTCGCCGGGCTCGGCCACCGACTCGACGTGGTCGTCCATCACCTGGACGGTGAGCTCCACCAGGTCGACGGTCTGCTTGAGCGGCACGGCGCGGACCAGGTCGCGCGGCGCGGCGCCGAACACCTCGCCGGTGAGCCGGGGCGGCCGGTCGGGGGAGCGGCACCACTCGACCAGGGAGGCGATGCCGGCCTGCGCGACGAGCATGACCCACGAGCGCTGGTCCGCCGGCATGGTGCGGAACCAGGGCAGGTCCTCGTCCATGCGTGCGACGGCGCGGGTGGCGATGGCCCCGGAGGCGCGCTCCAGCCGCCGCAGCGTCGCCGCCGTCGGCGGGCGGTCGATCACCCGGTGGGCCACGCGGCCAGCGTGTCACGGTCCGTCGCGTCGGGGAGAGTGGGGGAGTGACCGCCCCGACCACCGCGCCCGCGCGGGCCCGCCGCCGGGTGCTCCGGACGATCGGGGGCGGTCTCGCCGTCCTCGCCGTGCTCGGGACCGGGGTGGCGGCCCGCTTCGGCCCGCAGGTGCGCCTCGACGACGCGGTGAGCCGCGGGCTGTACGCCGGCGACGACCGCTCGGCGCCGGTGAGCGCGCTGCTGGAGACCCTCACCACCCCGGGCGTCACCTGGTTCCGCGTGGTGGTGTTCCTGCCGGTGCTGGTCTGGCTGGTCCGGCGCGGCGCGTGGCGCACCGTGCTGTGGGTCGTCGTCGCGGTCACCGCGGTCGGGCCGCTCACCACCGGCCTCAAGGACCTGGTCGGGCGCGCCCGCCCGGCGTTCGAGAACGGCGGCCTGGTGTACGAGGGGCTGAGCTACCCGAGCGGGCACTCCTCGGGCGTCGCCACGCTGGTCACCGTCGCGCTGGTGCTGGCCTGGCCGCGGTTGACCGCGCCCGGCCGCCGCGCCGCCGTCGCCGCGGGGGTCGCGCTCGCGGGGCTGGTCGGGCTGACCCGCGTGTGGCTGGGCGTCCACTACCCGTCCGACGTCGTCGGTGGGCTGTGCCTGGGGACGGCGTGGTCGCTGCTGGTCGCCCTGGTCGCCGGCGGGCTGCCCGGCGGTCCGGCGGCGCTGCGCGGGCGGGACGCGGCGCGGTGACCGGCGTCGAGGGCGCGGTGCTGCTCGAGCCGGGCGACGGCTCGCTCGGCCCGCTGCTGCGGGTCACCGACGACCGGCTGCCGCCCGGCGCCGGCTACGGCGTGCACGCGCACCGCGCCCTCGACGTCGTCGCGGTGGTGCTGGCCGGCTCGCTCACCCACCGGTGGGGCGGGGACGCCCCGCTGGCCGCCGGCGACGTCGGCGTGCTGCGGGCGGGCACCGGGCTGGACCACGACGAGGTCGCCGGACCCGACGGCGCCCGGGTGCTGCAGGCCCACCTGCGCGCGGCCGACCCGGGCGCGGCCCCGGCCCACGAGGTCGTGCGCGCCCCCGCGGGCTGGGTCGACCTCGGCCGGACCGACGCCCGGCTGTGGCTGGGGCCCGACGGCCCGGACGTCCCCGACGGTGTCGTGCTGCGCCCCGGCGGCGGGGTCGCCGTCGTGTGGCGGGTCGACCCCGCCCGCCCCGCCTGGGCGACCTGACCCGGGGACCCTCCCCGCGCGGAGGAGGGCCCCCGGCCGCCGGTCAGGTCAGCAGATCCCCGGCGGGACGCTGGACCCGCAGGTGTTGCCCGCGAAGTCCACCGCCCCGACGTCGAGCAGGAACGGGCTGACCTCCGGGGAGCTCAGCAGCACGTCGACCGGGGCGTTCCCGGTGATCCCGTTCTCCTCGACGACGATCCCCTCCGCGGGGCCCGGGTCGGTGCCCGCCGCGTTGTTGAACGGCGGCAGCGTCACCAGCACGAGCCCGCCGGCGGGGAACTGCAGCGAGGCGGCGTCGACCGAGGGCGCGTTGCCGTGCACCTCGTTGTTCCGCACGCCCACCGAGTCGGCGTTCACGATCCCGATCCCGGTGCCGGACACCCGCAGCGACGCCTGCACCTCGCCCACGCCGGCGAGGCAGAACCGGTCGTTGCCGGACACCTCGTTCCACCGCAGCTGCCAGTCCCCGCCCTCGACCTGGCGGCCGGCCTCGGGGATCTCCGTGGCCGCGTCGTCGAAGACCAGCACGCCGACGCAGTTGCCGGACACGTAGTTGTGCCGGATGGCACCGCCGCGCGACTCCCGGGCGAAGACGCCGATGTTGTAGCCCTGCACGTCGTTGGCGACGACGTCGGCGTAGGACTCGTCGGAGTCGGTCACCCCGATCCCGGCGGTGCCGCTGTTCGGCGCCGCGGGTGTCCCGCGGTCGACGCCCTCCAGGATGTTCCGGGTGATCCGGGTGTGGGTCGAGTCCGCGGCGAGGATGCCGTAGCGCTCGTGCCCGTGCGCCCGGGTCTTGGCGACCCGGAAGCCGTCGGCGCCCCACGCGGCGATGCCGTTGGCCGGGTGGTCGTGGGTGGACAGGTGGCCGACCCGGACCGGGCCGTCGGGGTCGAGGAAGAACAGCCCCGAGACGTCGTCCCGCAGCGTGGCGGGGTCGCTCTCGGGGTCGGCCGCGTTCTGCGCCTCCCAGCACGGCGTGGACGCGACTTCGGGCAGCTGGTCCGGGGTGGTCCACTCCGGCCAGACGATCCGCGTGCCGTCGTCGCCGCGGCCGGCCCCGACGATCGTCAGGCCCTTGCCGTCGACGCAGACGGCCTCCTCCCAGGTGCCCGCCTCGATGCGGATCGTGTCGCCCGACGCGGCCCGGTCGACGGCGGCCTGGATGGACTCGCCCGGGTGCACCACCCAGGTGTCGGCCCCTCCCGACGAGCCGCCGCCGTCGGCCGCCGCCGCGCCGGCCGGGAGGGCGGCGAGGACGAGGACGGCGGACGCGGTGACCGTGAGCCCGCGGGCCGGGCCCGACGGTCGGGGACGCCCCGCTGGTCTGGAGTGCTGCATGTGTCCTCCTGGTCGCGACTCGCGCTCGGGGACCCGGCGCGTGCCACGACCATGGGGACGATGTGACGGAAGAGTCCGGCGACACGACTGAGGCGGCCGTGACCTCATACCCCGGTCGTGCTCCCGGCTCCGACCTCCGTCGCGGACCGGGGGCGACCTCAGGCGGAGTCGCGCACCACGAGCCGGGTGGCGCAGACCCGCGCCTCCACCTCGGCGTGTCCCTCGACCTGGCGCAGCAGCAGGTCGGTCATGTGCCGGGTCATCTCGCCCAGCGGCTGGGCGACCGTGGTCAGCGGCGGGTCGGTGGTGGCGGCCGCCGGGGCGTCGTCGAAGCCGACGACGGCGACGTCGCCGGGCACCGAGCGGCCGGCCTCCCGCAGCGCCCGCAGCGCCCCCACCGCCATCGGGTCGGAGGCGACGAACACGCCGTCGAGGTCGGGGACCCGCTCGAGCAGCGCGGCCATCGCGCGGTGGCCGCCGGGCTCGGTGAAGTCCCCCTCGGCGACCAGCGCGGGGTCGAAGGCGACGCCCGCGGCGTCCAGTGCGGCGCGGTAGCCGGCGTAGCGGTCGAGGCCGGCGATCATGTCCTGCGGACCGGCCACGGTGGCCACCCGCCGCCGCCCCGAGGCGAGCAGGTGCTCGGTGGCGCTGCGCGCGCCCCCGGCGTTGTCGGCGTCGACGTAGCAGACCTCGCGGCCGTCCGGCGGGCGGCCGGAGAGCACCAGCGGCACCCCGGCCTCGGCGAGCACGCCGGGCAGCGTGTCGTCGCGGTGCGGGGACACGAGGATGACGCCGTCGACGTGCCCCTGGCGCACGTACCGGCCGACCTTCTCCTGCTCGCGCCCGCCCCGGGCGGCCAGCAGGACGAGGTTCATCTCGGTGTCGGCCAGCGCCCCGGACAGCTCCCGCACGATCCGGGCGAAGAACGGGTCGCTGAAGACCTGGACGTTGGACTCCGAGAGCACCAGCGCGATCGTGTCGGTGCGCCGGGTGACCAGGCTGCGGGCCGCCGGGTTGGGCACGTACTGCAGCTGCGCGACGGCCTCCTCGACCGCGCGCCGGGCCTCCGGGCGCACCTTCGGCGAGCCGTTGACCACGCGCGACACCGTCGCGCGGGACACCCCCGCGAGCTGCGCGACCTCGTCGAGGGTGGGTGAGGCCCCGCGGCCGGCGACCGTCGTCACGTGACCTCCTCCGTCGTCGTCGTAGGGCTCCATGGTGCACGCCCGGAGATCCCGACAGTTCGTGAGAGCGCTCTCTTGACACACGAGTGTGACACCCACCACTCTGCTCCCACCGCTTGTGAGAGCGCTTTCACGGACGTCACCGCAGCCCGGACGCAGCCGTTCGGGAACCGATCCAGGAGGACCGATGACCGTTCCCCCGAGACGCAGGGCGGCGCTGGGTGCCGCGCTGGTCGCGTCGCTGCTCGCCGCCGGCTGTGGGGGCTCCGGCTCCGACGACGACGGCACGATCACCCTCGACCTGGGCCTGTTCGGGACCTTCGGGTTCCAGGAGGCCGGGCTCTACGACGAGTACATGGAGCTGCACCCGGAGATCCGGATCGAGGAGGAGTCGGTCGAGCGGTCGGCCGACTACTACCGGGCGCTGCAGACCCGGCTCGCGGCGGGCTCCGGTCTCGCCGACATCCAGGGCATCGAGATCGGCTTCGTCGCCGACGTCGTGGAGAACCACGCGGACGCGTTCGTCGACTTCGCCGCGGAGGGCGACGCCGACGAGGTCCTCGGCCACTTCTACGACTGGAAGGTCGAGGAGGCCACCACCTCCGACGGCCGGGTGATCGGCCTGGGCACCGACGCCGGCCCCGAGGCCATGTGCTTCCGCCGCGACCTGTTCGAGCAGGCCGGCCTGCCCACCGACCGCGCCGAGCTCGCCGCGCTGTGGTCGACCTGGGAGGGCTACCTCGAGCTCGGCCGGCAGTACGAGGCCTCGCCGACCAAGCCGGAGGGCAGCTCGTTCGTCGACAGCCCGGCGAGCGTCTTCTCCGCGGCCGTCTACCAGGGCGAGACCGCGTACAACGACGCGGACGGCAACCCGATCCCCGACTCCAGCGACGGCGTCACCACGGCCTGGCAGAACGCCAGCGTGGCGGCCGCCGAGCAGATGACGGCCAACCTCATCCAGTTCGGGGACGAGTGGAACTCCGCCTTCGCCAACGGCGCGTTCGCCACCATCTCCTGCCCGGCCTGGATGCTCGGCTACATCAGCGGGCAGGCCGGCGAGGAGGCCGCGGGCACCTGGGACGTGGCGCCGCTGCCCGGCGGTGCCGGCAACTGGGGCGGCTCGTGGCTCGGCGTCACCGAGTCCAGCGAGCACAAGGAGGAGGCGATCGCCCTCGTCGAGTGGCTGACCGCGCCCGAGCAGCAGATCAAGATGTTCACCCGCGAGGCGCACTTCCCGTCCAGCCAGGAGGCGGCGGAGGACCCGCAGGTGTCCGACGCGACCAACGACTACTTCAGCGGGGCGCCGGTCGGGCAGATCTTCGGGGAGTCGGCCGCGGCACTGCGGTTCACGCCGATCGGCCCCTACGACACCCAGATCCAGGAGGCGTTCACCAACGCCCTGAGCACGGTCGCCGAGGGGACCTCCCCCGACGACGCCTTCCAGGCGGCCCTCGACGAGATCGAACAGGTCGTCGGCGGCTGACAGACCCCGGCCGGCGCCGGGGCGAGTCCACCCGCCCCGGCGCCGGCCGGCTCCACCCCCTCGTGGGGACCCTGCTCGTGACCCCCCGGAAGGCCCGGCATGACCATCGCCAGCGACGACCCCCGGGTCGGGGCGGCCGCCGCACCGGCCCCACCGAGCCCGCCCGTCCGCCCCGCGGCCGGCCGGCGCCGGTCCCGGCTCACCCGCAACCGCTGGGGCTACTCCTACGTCGCCCCGTTCTTCGTCCTCTTCGCCGCCTTCAGCCTCTACCCGTTCCTCTACACCGCCTGGATCTCGCTGCACGAGGTGCGGCTGTCCGACATCGACGGCGCCGAGTTCGTCGGCCTGGGGAACTACACCGACCTGCTGCAGAACGAGTTCTTCTGGAACGCCGCGCGGAACACCCTCACCATCGGCATCCTCTCGACGGTGCCCCAGCTGGCCATGGCCCTGGGCCTGGCGCACCTGCTGAACTACAGGCTGCGCGGCCGGACCTTCTTCCGGGTCGCGATGCTCATGCCCTACGCCACCAGCATCGCCGCGGCCACGCTGGTGTTCGCCCAGCTGTTCGGCCACGACTACGGGCTGATCAACGCCGGCCTCGAGGCGGTCGGGTTCGACCGGGTCGACTGGGAGAGCGGGACCTGGACCAGCCAGATCGCCATCTCGGTGATCGTCACCTGGCGCTGGACCGGCTACAACGCGCTGATCTACCTGGCCGCCATGCAGGCCATCCCGAACGACCTGTACGAGGCCGCCACCATCGACGGCGCCGGCCGCTGGAAGCAGTTCCTCCACGTGACCGTCCCGTCGCTGCGGCCGACGATCCTGTTCACGATCGTGGTCTCGACGATCGGCGCGGTGCAGCTGTTCGGCGAGCCGCTGCTGTTCAGCGGCAACGGCATGACCAGCGGCGGGGTCTCCAACCAGTACCAGACCCTCGGCCTGCTGATGTACGACCAGGGCTGGACCAACTTCCGCCTCGGCCAGGCCGCGGCCACCGCCTGGACCATGTTCCTGATCATCCTCGTCGTCGTCGGCCTCTCCGGGCTCCTCGCCCGCCGGCGCGCCCGGGCCGAGCAGTAGGAGCCGTCATGACCACCCTCGCCTCCGCACCGGAGCAGGCGGTGTCCGCCCCGGCTCCCGCCCCCACCGGGCACCGCCGCCGGGCCCGGAAGGTGACCTCCGCCGGGCCGGTGACCTACGTGCTGCTCGGGCTCACCGCGCTGCTGTCGGTCTTCCCGCTGTACTGGACGGCGGTCGCGGCGTCGAAGACCAACGCCGAGCTCGCCGGCACCCCGCCGCCGTTCCTCCCGGACGCCGACCTGTTCACCAACATCGGCCGGGCCATGGACGAGGCGCCGATCGGCCTGGCGATCGTCAACTCCGTGATCGTCGCCGGCTGCATCACCGTGGGCACCGTCCTGTGCAGCACGCTGGCCGGCTTCGCCTTCGCCAAGCTGCGCTTCCGCGGCAACAAGACGCTGCTGGCGCTGGTCGTCGGCACGATGATGGTGCCGACCCAGCTGGCGATCATCCCGCTGTTCATCCTCGTCGCCCAGTTGCAATGGGTCGACCACCTGCAGGCGGTCGTGCTGCCCACGCTGGTCAGCGCGTTCGGCGTCTTCTTCATGCGGCAGTTCCTGTCCCAGGCGCTGCCCGACGAGCTGCTCGAGGCCGCCCGCGTCGACGGCGCCTCGACGCTGCGGACCTTCTGGTCCGTCGTCGTCCCGGTCGCCCGCCCCGCCATGGCGGTGCTGGCGATGCTGACCTTCCTCACCGCCTGGAACGACTTCTTCTGGCCGATCATCGCCCTCACCACGGAGAACCCGACGGTGCAGGTCGCGCTGGCCGGTCTCGGCGGCGGCTACGTCCCCGACACCGCGGTGATCATGGCCGGCACCCTCGTCGGGACCCTGCCGGTGCTCGTCGTCTTCGTCGTCCTCGGCAAGCAGATCGTCGGCGGCATCATGCAGGGCGCGGTGAAGGGATGAGGCGCCCGTCCACCCCCGTTCCCTCCTCCCCGAGAGGCGCCTGAGCCATGGCCACCGTCACCTTCGACTCCGCCACCCGCATCTACCCGAAGGCCGACCGCCCCGCCGTGGACGGCCTGGACCTGGAGATCGGCGACGGCGAGTTCCTCGTCCTCGTCGGCCCCTCGGGCTGCGGCAAGTCCACCTCGCTGCGCATGCTCGCCGGCCTGGAGGAGATCGACGCCGGCAGCATCCGCATCGGCCAGCGCGACGTCACCGACGCCCCGCCCAAGGACCGCGACATCGCGATGGTCTTCCAGAACTACGCGCTCTACCCGCACATGACCGTCGAGCAGAACATGGGCTTCGCGCTGAAGATCGCCGGCGTCCCGAGGGACGAGATCGGCCGGCGGGTGGCCGAGGCGGCGAGGATCCTCGACCTGGAGGACTACCTGCGCCGGCGGCCGAAGGCGCTGTCCGGCGGCCAGCGGCAGCGGGTGGCCATGGGCCGGGCGATCGTGCGCAACCCGCAGGTGTTCCTCATGGACGAGCCGCTGTCCAACCTCGACGCCAAGCTGCGCGTGCAGACCCGCACCCAGATCGCCGCCCTCCAGCGGCGGCTGGCCGTCACCACCGTCTACGTCACCCACGACCAGGTCGAGGCGATGACGATGGGCGACCGCGTGGCGGTGCTGCGCGACGGCGTCCTGCAGCAGTGCGACACCCCCGGCGCCCTGTACGACCGCCCGGCCAACACCTTCGTCGCCGGGTTCATCGGGTCGCCGGCGATGAACGTCGTCACCGGGCCCGCGGTCGACGGCGGCGTCCGGCTCGCCGGCGCGGTGCTGCCGGTGCCGCGGGACCTGCTCGACCGGGCCGCCGGCGGCACCGGGAAGGTCACCGTCGGCTTCCGCCCCGAGGCGCTGGAGACCGCTGCGCCCGGGAACGGAGGGCCCGGCGAGGGCGTGCCCGTGGTGGTCAACGTCGTCGAGCAGCTGGGCTCGGACGCCTACCTCTACGCCACCCTCGGCGCCTCCGACGACGGCGACGTCCTGCACACCGCCGACGTCGTCGTCCGCACCGAGCCGCGCTCGGCCCCGGCGGTGGGGGAGACGGTGCACCTGCGGGTCCGCGAGGGCGGCCTGCACGTCTTCGACCCCGTGACGCAGCAGCGCGTCGGCTGACCCCTACCGTCCTCCCCGTCGGCGGCCCCGCAGCCGCCGGGCTGCCCCCTGACCTCTGCCTGCTCACCCCTGCCCTGAGGAGCACCCCTGCCGTGACCACCACCGACACCCGCGAGGACGCCCTCGCCGGCCTGACCTTCCCGCCCGGCTTCGTCTTCGGCGCCGCGACCGCCTCGTACCAGATCGAGGGCGCCGTGACCGAGGACGGGCGGGGACCGTCGATCTGGGACACCTACAGCCACACGCCCGGCCGCACGTTCCAGGGCCACACCGGCGACGTCGCCGTCGACCACTACCACCGGTACCGCGACGACGTCGCGCTGATGGCGGGCCTGGGGCTGTCGGCGTACCGGTTCTCGGTGGCCTGGCCGCGGGTGCTGCCCGAGGGCGGGGGCCGGGTCGAGCAGCGCGGGCTGGACTTCTACCGGCGGCTGGTCGACGAGCTGCTCGCCGTCGGGGTGCAGCCCTGGCTGACCCTCTACCACTGGGACCTGCCGCAGGCGCTGCAGGACCGCGGCGGCTGGGCCGACCGGGACACCGCCGAGCGGTTCGCCGATTACGCCGCGGTCGTCGTCGACGCCCTCGGCGACCGGGTGCGGCACTGGTCGACGCTCAACGAGCCGATGTGCAGCGCGCTGCTCGGCCACGTGTCCGGCGCGCACGCCCCCGGCCTGCAGGACCCGGTCGCCGGCGCCCGCGCCACCCACCACCTGCTGCTCGGGCACGGCCTGGCCGCGGCCCGGCTGCGCGCGGCCGGCGTGAGCTCCCTCGGCGTCACGCTGAACTTCACGCCGATGCACCCGGCGAGCCAGGACCCCGCCGACGTCGACGCCGCCCGCCGGCTCGACGGCCAGCAGAACCGGATGTTCCTCGAGCCGGTCGTGCACGGCGCCTACCCGGCCGACGTCGTCGCCGACCTCGAGGCCGCCGGTGCCCCGCTGCCGGTCCGCGACGGCGACCTGGAGACGATCGCGGCGCCGCTGGACTGGCTGGGCGTCAACTACTACTTCGAGCAGACGGTGCGGGCCGGCATCCGTCCCGCGGACGAGCCGCCGACGTCGTTCATCGGCGGCGGGGACGTCGTCGAGCTCGACCCCGAGGGCCCGACGACGACGATGGGGTGGGGGATCAGCCCGCAGGCGTTCACCGACCTGCTGCTGTGGCTCACCGAGCGCGCGCCGGGCCTGCCGCTGGTGGTCACCGAGAACGGCTCGGCCTGGGACGACGAGGTGGACGCCGAGGGCGCGGTGCACGACCCCGAGCGGGTCGACTTCCTCGCCCGCCACCTCACCGCGATGGCGGCGGCGATGGAGCGCGGCGCCGACGTCCGCGGCTACTTCGCCTGGTCGCTGCTGGACAACTTCGAGTGGGCCCGCGGCTACGCCCAGCGGTTCGGGCTGGTGCACGTCGACTACGCCACCCAGCGGCGCACGGTGAAGGACAGCGGCCGGGCCTACGCCGAGCTGCTGCGCCGGCACCGCGACGGGGTCTGAGAGCGGGGGCCCGTGCGAGGGGGATGCGCACGGGCCCCCCGCGGCGTCCCGTGCTGAGCGACGACGACCGCCGGCGGGTGCTGGCCGCCCTGCTGGTCTGCCAGCGGCACTCCTGGGACCAGGGCCTGACGGCGGCGGTGCTCGACGGCGCCGGCGAGGCGGCGGCGCTGCGTGCCCTGGTCGACGACGCCGTGGCCCGGCAGCTGCCCGACGGCCGGCTGGCCGAGCTCGACCCGGCGTGCAGCGTCAACGGCGGCGTCGTCGGGGAGTACGCGGACCTGCTGGCGCAGCGCCTGGGCGACCGGGCGCTGGCCGCCGCGGCCGCCCGCCAGCGGGACTGGCTGCTGCGCCGGGCGCCGCGCGCCGCCGACGGCACCCTGTTCCACCTGGTCGGCACCCGCGAGGTCTGGGCGGACACGGTGTTCACGGTGGTGCCGCCGCTGGCCGCGGCCGGGTTCGCCGACGTCGCGCTGGCCCAGCTGGACGGGCACCGGGCGCGGCTGCGCCGGCCCGACGGGCTGTGGCGGGCGCGGTGGGACGAGGACGCCGGGCGGCCCTCCGACGACCGCGCCTGGGGCACCGGCAACGGCTGGGTGGCCGCCGCCCTCGCCCGCACCGTGGGCCGGCTGCCGGGGGCGGGACTCGCCGGCGAGGCCCGCGCGCACCTCGACGCCTGCCTGGCGCACCGCCGGCCCGACGGGACGCTCGGCTCCGTCCTCGACGACGACGGCTCGCCCGCGGACACCGCGGTGGCCGCGATGCTGTCCTGGGCCGCGTCGACCGGCACCGCCGCGGGCTGGCTGCCCGCGTCCTACGCCGCGGCCGGGCGGTCGCTGCTCGTCACGGCCGTCGCGCGCGTGGACGGGCTGGGGCGGGTCACCGGCGCCGCGGCCGCGCCCCGGTTCGACCGCCCCGGGCACTCACCCGAGGCGCAGGCCTGGCTGCTGCTGGCCGACGCTCAGACCAGGGCGGCGACGTCGGCGGCGCAGCCCCAGGAGAGGGTGACCCCGGCGCCGCCGTGCCCGTAGCAGGCGACGACCGGCCGCCCGCCGACCTCCAGCCGCTCCAGCCGGACGCCGGGCCGGCCCGGCCGCAGCCCGACCGCCCGCGACAGCACCGGCTGCCCCCGCAGCGCGGGCACCAGCGCGCACGCCCGCTGCAGGATCGCGGCCTCCACCTCCGGGTCGGGGTCGCGGCCCGTGGCGCCCTCCACCGCCGTCCCGCCGACGACGACGTCCCGCCCGCGGGGGACGACGTAGGTCAGCCCGGCCGGGCCGTCCTCGTCGAGCACCCACCCGGACAGGCCCGGGTCGGCGAGGCGGACCACCTGACCCTGCACGGGCACGCAGGTGTCGTCGTCGAGCAGGGGCCCCGACCCCAGCCCCGCGGCCACCACGACGACGTCCCCGGCCACCTCGTCGAGGGACCCGACCCGGCCCGGCACGGTCACCACCCCGGCCGCGGCGCACGCGGCGGCCAGCCAGGGCAGGTACCGGCCGGTGTCGACCACCGGCAGCGTGCAGCGGGTGCCGGCGGGGGCGCCGGGCGGGAGCTCCTCCGGAGCCGCCGGGCGGACCCCGGGCACCCCCGGCGCCCACCACGGGTCGGGCTCGGGCGTGCGGTGCACGTACGTGCCCGGGCGGAGCGCCACCCCGGTCGCCGGATCGGCGGCGAGCCGGGTGAGGACCCCGAGCGAGGTGGCGCCCCACCGCAGGACGGCGCCGGCGGGCGCCACCCGGTAGGGGGACCAGATGGCGGCGGCCACCGCGGAGGTGGTCGCCTCCCACGGGTCGGCGGTGAGCAGCCGGACCCGGTGCCCGGCGCGCGCGAGCTCGAGCGCGCAGGTCAGCCCGACCACCCCGCCGCCGACGACGGCCACGTCGCGCGGGCCGCCGTCGGCAGCAGGGGGCACGGGCGCGCTACCTCAGGTCGCCGGGCTCGGGTCGGTCCGCTCCTCGGCGGGCGCGGCCTGCACGTCGCGGATCCGGTACCTCTCCACCGCCTCGCGGACCGTCGACCGGTCCACCTGGCCCCGGTCGGCCAGCGACGCCAGCGTCCGCACGACGACCGACTCGGCGTCGACGTGGAAGTGCCGGCGCAGCGCCGGGCGGGTGTCGGACAGGCCGAACCCGTCGGTGCCCAGCGTCGCCATCCCGCCCGGGACGAAGGGCGCGATCAGGTCGGGGACCGCCCGCATCCAGTCCGACACCGCCACGACCGGGCCGGTGGTGTCCTGCAGCCGCTGGGTCACGTAGGGCACCTGCGGCTCGTCCTCGGGGTGCAGCAGGTTGTGCTCGCTGCACGCGTCGGCCTGCCGGCGCAGCTCGGTCCACGAGGTCACCGACCACACGTCGGCCGCCACGCCCCAGTCCTCGCGCAGCAGCTCCTGCGCCCGCAGCGCCCACGGCACCGCGACGCCCGACGCCAGCACCTGGGCCCGCGGCCCCTCACCGGAGCCCGGCGCGTACAGGTACATGCCCGCGAGCAGGCCCTGCACGTCGAGGCCCTCGGGCTCGGCCGGCTGGTTGTAGGGCTCGTTGTAGACGGTCAGGTAGTACATGACGTCGGGGCTGCGGTGCCCGCCCAGCGGCGCGCCCGGGTCCTCGCCGTACATGCGCAGCAGCGCGTCCCGGGTGATGTGCCCGACCTCGTAGGAGAACGCCGGGTCGTAGGACACGACCGCCGGGTTGGTGTGCGCCAGCAGCAGCGAGTGGCCGTCCTCGTGCTGCAGGCCCTCGCCGTTGAGCGTCGTCCGGCCGGCGGTGGCGCCGAGGACGAAGCCGCGGGTCATCTGGTCGGCGGCGGCCCAGAACGAGTCGCCGGTCCGCTGGAACCCGAACATCGAGTAGAAGATGTAGATCGGGATCATCGGCTCGCCGTGCGTGGCGTACGAGGTGCCGACGGCGGTGAACGACGCCGTGGAGCCGGCCTCGTTGATGCCCTCGTGCAGGATCTGGCCCTGCTCGGACTCCTTGTAGGCCAGCATCAGCTCGCGGTCGACCGAGGTGTAGCGCTGGCCGCCCGGGTTGTAGATCTTCTGCGACGGGAAGAGGCTGTCCATCCCGAAGGTGCGGGCCTCGTCCGGGATGATCGGCACGAACCGCGGGCCGAGCTCCTTGTCCTTGAGCAGCTCCTTGAGCAGGCGGACGAACGCCATCGTCGTCGCCACCTCCTGCTTGCCCGAGCCGCGGCGCAGGACGTCGAGCGCCTTGTCGTCGGGCGCCTTGAGCGGCTTGAACTCCGAGCGCCGCCGCGGGACCGCCCCGCCCAGGGCCCGGCGCCGCTCGAGCATGTACTGCATCTCGTCGGAGTCCGGGGCCGGCTTGTAGTAGGGCGGCAGCGTCTTGTCGAGCGCCTCGTCGGGGATGGGCAGGTAGAGCCGGTCGCGGAAGGCGGCGAGGTCCTCGGCGGTCAGCTTCTTCATCTGGTGCGTGGAGTTGCGGCCCTCGAAGTGGCTGCCCAGCGTCCAGCCCTTGATGGTCTTGGCGAGGATGACCGTCGGCTGGCCCTTGTGCTCCACCGCCGCCTTGAACGCCGCGTAGACCTTGCGGTAGTCGTGCCCGCCGCGGGAGAGGTCCCAGACCTCCTTGTCGCTCATGTCCTCGACGAGCTTGCGGGTGCGCGGGTCCCGCCCGAAGAAGTGCTCGCGGACGAACGCGCCGTCCTCGGCCTTGTAGGTCTGGTAGTCCCCGTCGGGCGTCTGGTTCATCAGGTTGACCAGCGCGCCGTCGCGGTCGGCGGCCAGCAGCGGGTCCCACTCCCGGCCCCAGATCACCTTGATCACGTTCCAGCCGGCGCCGCGGAAGAAGGACTCCAGCTCCTGGATGACCTTGCCGTTGCCGCGCACCGGGCCGTCGAGCCGCTGCAGGTTGCAGTTGACGACGAAGGTGAGGTTGTCCAGCTCCTCGCGGGCGGCCAGGCCGATGAGGCCCAGCGACTCCGGCTCGTCCATCTCGCCGTCGCCGAGGAAGGCCCACACGTGCTGGTCGGAGGTGTCCTTGACGCCGCGGGCGTGCAGGTACCGGTTGAACCGGGCCTGGTAGATCGCGTTCATCGGGCCCAGGCCCATGGAGACGCTGGGGAACTCCCAGAAGTCCGGCATCAGCCGCGGGTGCGGGTAGCTGGACAGGCCGCCGCCGGGATGGCTGACCTCCTGCCGGAACCCGTCGAGCTGCTGCTCGGAGAGCCGGCCCTCGAGGAAGGCGCGGGCGTAGATGCCGGGGGAGGCGTGGCCCTGGAACCAGATCTGGTCGCCGCCGCCGGGGTGGTCCTTGCCGCGGAAGAAGTGGTTGAAGCCCACCTCGTACAGCGACGCCGACGACGCGTAGGAGGAGATGTGCCCGCCGACGCCGATGCCCGGCCGCTGCGCGCGGTGCACCATGATCGCCGCGTTCCACCGGATGTAGGCGCGGATCCGCCGCTCGACGTGCTCGTCGCCGGGGAAGTAGGGCTCCCGCTCGGGCGGGATCGTGTTGATGTAGTCGGTGCTGCGGAGGGACGGGACGCCCACCTGCTGCTCACGGCTGCGCTGCAACAACTTGAGCATGAGGTAGCGGGCGCGCCCGCGGCCTGCGTGCTCGACGACGCTGTCGAGCGACTCCACCCACTCCTGGGTCTCGTCGGGGTCGGTGTCGACCAGCTGGCTCGGGAGCCCGTCGGTGATGACCGCGCGGGGCTGTCCGGCGTCGCGGGTGGGGTCTCCACCCTGCTGCGGTGCGCTCATGCCCCCATCGTCGCGCGCCGGGATGGTCCGCGTCACGCAGGACCTCCCGGCCAGCGGTGCGCGCGGCGTCCCGGGCGCGTCGTCGTCGACCGCTTGCGCGTGACCAGGCATGCCCTACGCTCCTGCCCACGCGGACCGACGCCGTCGGCAGCCGCGCGTCCGGGCACGAGAGGGGTGACATGACCAGGCAGCGGGTGCCCTCCCCGCCGGTCGTGTCCGCCGTCGGCCCCCGTCCACCCCACGCGCCCGTCAGCCGGCGCCTCGTGCCCGCCGGTGCCACACCGGCGGTTCGTGATCTCTCGGAGGAACAGCAGGGATGAGCGTCGACTCGGGCAGCGCCGGCATGGCGGCCCGGCTGGGCATCAAGCCGGGCATGGTCGTGCAGGAGCTCGGCTGGGACGAGGACGCCGACGAGGACCTGCGCGACTCCATCGTCGAGGTCTCCGGCAGCGAGATGGTCGACGAGGACACCGACGAGGTCGCCGACGTCGTGGTCCTGTGGTGGCGGGAGGACGACGGCGACCTGTTCGACGCCCTCACCGACGCGCTCACCTCGCTCGCCGACGAGGGCGTCGTGTGGCTGCTGGTGCCCAAGTCCGGGCGGCCGGGCCACGTCGAGCCGGGCGACGTCACCGAGGTGGCGCCCACCGCCGGGCTCGCGCAGACCAGCAGCATCTCGGCCGCCAAGGACTGGTCGGGGATCCGGCTGGTCACCCCGAAGGCCGCGCGCAGCAGGCGCTAGACGAAGGACCCCCTCGCCCCCCACGCCTCGCTCCGCTCGGCGCGGGCCCCTGCGAGGGGGCCGTTCCAGTGGGTCACCGGGGTTGCGGCACGATCGGGCGCATGAGCCTCTCCGTCGGTGACGTCGCGCCCGAGTTCAGCCTCCCCGACCAGGACCGCCAGGTCGTCTCGCTCGCCGAGCTGCGCGGGACACCGGTCCTCGTCGTCTTCTACCCCTTCGCCTTCTCCGGGATCTGCACCGGCGAGCTGTGCCAGCTCCGCGACGAGCTGACCACCTACACCGACGCCGGTGTGCACGTCGTGGCGATCAGCACCGACCCGGTGTTCAGCCTCAAGGCGTTCAAGGCGCGGGAGGGCCTGGACTTCCCCCTGCTGTCGGACTTCTGGCCGCACGGCGCCACCGCGCAGGCCTACGGGGTCTTCAACGAGAAGGCCGGCATGGCCCTGCGCGGCACCTTCCTCGTCGACGCCGAGGGCACCATCGCCTTCGCCGAGGTCAACCAGCCCGGCGACGCGCGCGAGCAGACCGGCTGGAAGGACGCCGTCGAGAAGATCGCGGCCTGACGAAGGACCCCGCTGCCCCCGCCACTCGCACGCTCGCGGCGGGACCCTGCAGCGGGGCCACCCGACCGGCCGCCCGGGGGCACCTACTCTGGGCGGGCGGGGCGCGTAGCTCAGCGGGAGAGCTCTCGCCTTACAAGCGAGCGGTCGCCGGTTCGATCCCGGCCGCGCCCACCTCCGCACCACCCACGCCGGCGCTCTCCGACGCCCGTCGTCGACCTGCGGCTGTCCCGGGCGTGCGGAGACAGCCGCAGGTCGACGAGCGGCGGTGTCGGGGTGCGGGGGTACGGCGCGACGGCGTCAGGCCGCGGCGGCCGGACGGTGGGGCACCTCGGGGACGTCGGGCCGCGGGAAGGCCGGGCGCAGGGTGAGCGGCGGGCGGAACGGCCGCCACGTGCCCTCCCGCTGCGCGAGCCGGTCGGCGACGGCGTAGAGGACCGCCGGGTTGTGGCCCATGCCCAGGTGGCTCGCGTACACGGCGACGTTCTCCGCGTGCGGCGAGAGCCGGTCCAGGCACGCCTTCCAGGCGACGATGCCGTCCTGGTGCGAGTAGATCGACGTCGACGGCACCGCCAGCGGCGTCGACTCGCTCTCCAGCGGCAGTGTCCGCTTCTCCACGTGCAGGTGCGAGTAGCGCTCGAACACCTTGTGCGCGCGGGTCTGGCTGTCGCGCTGCAGACCGAACGGGCTGCCCAGGGTGATCACCTGGCGTACCGCGTCCGGGGTCTTGCGGGCGAGGTCGCGGGCGAAGATGCCGCCCAGGCTCTGGCCGATGAGGCTGACCGGGCGGCCGTAGCGGTCGCTGAGGTCCTCGATGCGGCGGCTCATGCCCTCCACGCACTCCTGCGTCGGGCCGATGTTGCGCCCGAGCCGCCAGCCGTGGACGCGGTAGCCCAGCCGCCGCAGGGTGCGGCGCAGCGTCGCCGTCGACATGTCGTCGGCCATGAGGCCGGGCAGCACGAGGACGGGATGACCGTCGCCGGTGGGTAGTCGCGGCATCAGCGGGCGGGCCGCCAGGTAGAGACCGTAATCGGCCATCGCACGGCTGACCTCGGTCAGGTACAGCGGCAGGCCGGGCCCGTCGTTGGGCTGTCGCGACACGTCGTCCTCCTCGCCGGCGGCCCTCACCGCCTCGCCCGGGCCGGTACCCACCCTGGAGCACCGGTCACACCTGACTGCGACGACTCGCGGTGTCCAGTGTGGCCCTGATCACACCCGTCGCAGGGGTCTCAGGCGCTCGACCAGGGCACTTTCCCGTGCCGGAATGACTGCCGGACGACGACCCGCGGGGGCGCCGCCGGCACGCACCAGAGGGGGACCGTCGGGGTGGACGAGGCACCGGGGACCAGCAGGACCGTCGACCTGGGCGGCCCGGTGCACGTCGTGGACTACGGCGGGGCCGACGACGGACCGGCGGTGGTGCTGGTGCACGGGCTGGGCGGGTCGCACGGCAACTGGGACCTGCTCGCGCCGCTGCTGACGCCGTCGGCCCGGGTGTGGGCGCTGGACCTGCCCGGCTTCGGCCGCAGCGAGCCGGGGGAGCGCCGCGCGACCGTGCCGGCCAACGTCGCGGTCCTGCAGCGCTTCCTGCGCGAGGTCGTGGGCGAGCCGGCGGTGCTGGTCGGCAACTCGATGGGCGGGATGGTCTCGCTGTTCACCGCCGCGGCCGCCCCGGACCTGGTGCGGGGCCTGGTGCTGCTCGACCCCGCGCTGCCCGGCGGCCGGCGTCGGCCGGACCCGCTCGTGGCCGCCACCTTCGCCCTCTACGCCCTGCCCCGGGTCGGCGAGCGGTTCCTCGCGCTGCGGCGGGCCCGCTCGACGCCGCTGACCCGGGTGCGGTCGATGCTGCAGCTGGTCGGCGTCGACCCCGACGCGCTGCCCACCCCGGTCGTGGACCGCGCGGTCAGGCAGCTCGAGCAGCGCGAGGACGTCGCCGGGATGGACCGCGCCTTCCTCACCGCGGCCCGCTCGCTGCTGTGGATCCTGGCCGACCCGCGCCGCTACCGGTCGCTCATGGCGCGGGTGGCCGCGCCGGTGCTGCTGGTGCACGGCGACCGCGACCGGCTGGTGCCCGTCGACGCCGCCCGCGAGGTGGCGCGGGCGCACCCCGGCTGGCGGTACGAGGAGCTGGCCGGGGTCGGGCACGTGCCGCAGCTGCAGGTGCCCGACCGCCTGGCCGGCCTGGTGCTCTCCTGGGTCGGCGAGACCCTCACCGGGCCCGCAGTTCGGTCTTGAGGACCTTGCCGCTCGGGCCCTTGGGCAGCTCGTCGATGACGACGACCTCGCGCGGGTACTTGTAGGCGGCCAGCCGCTCCTTGCAGAACGCGATCACCTCGTCCGGCTCGGCCGAGGCGCCCGAGCGCAGGCTGACGTAGGCCACGACCTCCTCGCCGAGCCGCTCGTCGGGCCGCCCGATGACGGCGGCCTCCATGACGGCCGGGTGGGAGTGCAGGACCTCCTCGATCTCGCGCGGGTACACGTTGAAGCCGCCGCGGATGACGAGGTCCTTCTTGCGGTCGACGATGAAGACGAACCCGTCCTCGTCCACGTAGCCGAGGTCACCGGTGTGGAACCAGCCGCCGCGCATCGCCTCGGCGGTGGCCTCGGGGCGCCCGAGGTAGCCCTTCATGACGTTGTGCCCGCGCAGCACGATCTCGCCGACGTTGTCCGCGCCGGGAGGCAGCGGCCGGTCCTCGTTGTCGACGATCCGCACCTCGCAGCCCCACATGCGCTTGCCGATCGACAGGACCCGCCGCTCCTCGGCGCTGCGGTTGAACGTCGCGAGCGCGCAGGTCTCCGACAGCCCGTAGCCCTCGAGGATCGGCGCCCCGCCGTAGGCCGCCTCGAAGCCCTTGATCACCTCGCCGGGGATGGCCGCGCCGCCGGAGACGCAGATCCGCAGCGCGGAGACGTCGCGGCCGGTGAGGTCGGCGTGCATGAGCGCCACGTACATCGTCGGGACGCCGCAGAACACCGTGACCCGGTGCTGCTCCATCGCGTCGAGCACGGCGCCGACGTCGAACCGCGGCACCAGCGACAGCGTCGCGCCGGAGCGGATCGCGCAGTTCATGACGCTGGACAGGCCGAAGACGTGGAACAGCGGCAGCACGGCCATGGCGACGTCGTCGTCGCGGTAGGCGAAGGTCTCGGCGGCGACGCTGGCCGCCATGTAGGTCCCGAAGTGGGTGAGCTCGGCGCCCTTGGGCTTGCCGGTGGTGCCGCTGGTGTAGATGACCACCGCGGTGTCGTCGGGGGACATCTGCTCGACGTCGGAGAGGTCCGCGCCCTCGCCGGCGGCGACCAGCGCGTCGAACGGCGTGGTGTCCGGCGGGGCGTCCGGCCCGCCGGGCGCGGGCACGACGTACACCCGGACGTCGTGGCCGGCACCGGCGGCGCCCTTGACGGCCTCCTCGGCGAAGGTGCCGAAGGTGATCAGCACCTTCGCGCCGCTGTCGGACAGGTGGTAGCTGACCTCGGGGGCCTTGAGCAGCGGGTTGAGCGGCACCACCGTCATCCCGGCCTTGAGCGCGCCGAAGTAGGCGAGCAGGAACTGCGGCACGTTGGGCAGCTGCAGGGCCACGCTGTCGCCCCGCCGCAGCCCGGCCTCGCGCAGCCCGGCCGCGACCTGGGCCGAGAGCTGGTCGACCTGGCCGTAGGTCAGGGTGAGCGGGCCGAGCCGCAGCAACGGCTTGTCCGGCTGCGCGTCGGCGGACTCACGCAGGATGGTGGCGAGGTTGAAGGTCATGGCCTCTCCTGGGCTGGGACACCGGCTTCCGCCCGGTGCTGTACCGCAGGAGACCTGGCTCACACCTGACCGAGCGCCACCACCTCGTCCAGCCCCGCCTGCAGGTCGGCCGCCAGGCCAGCCGGGTCGGTCACCGCGGCGGAGTCGAGGTTGACGCCGATGCAGCACTGGTCCTCGTGCGAGAGCAGCGTGACCATCGCCGCGCAGCCCGGCAGCGGCCCGAACGGGTACATCCGCAGGATCCGCGAGCCGGCGATGTACACCGGGTGCGCGACGCCGGGCATGTTGCTCACCTGGACGTCGTTCGCGCTGGTCAGCCGCCCGGAGACCGCGCCGACGACCGGTGCGGGGAGCCAGTGCAGCGCCGGGCCGAGCAGGTCGTCGGTGACGCCGCCGGCGCTGGTCTCCCGCGCCGAGAGGACGAACTGGCGGATGGTGGCGATCCGCGCGGCCGGGTCGGCCTCGGCCAGCGACGCGGTGAACCGGGCGCCGGTGAACCGGTTGCCGCCCTGGGCGTCGTCGCGGGCGCGCAGGCTGATCGGGATCCCGACGGTCATCGTGGCCAGGGGGGCGCCGGTGCGCTCGTGGTAGCGGCGGAAGCCGCCGACCACCGCGGCGAGGAAGCCGTCGTTGAGGCTCCCGCCGGCCGCCTTCGCGCCCCGCTTGAGGTCGGCGAGCGGCACCTCGAGCACCTCGAACCGCCAGTCGCCGCCGCGGGCGGCGAGCGCGGGGGAGCTGCCGCGCGGCGGCGCGAGGGTCTTGGTCGCGGCGCGGGCGGCGTCGAGGGCCTGGGTCGCCACCTCCCGCGGGTGGCGCAGGGTGCCCAGCGCCTCCACGCCGCGGCGCAGCGCGGCCAGCGGCACGGACCGCGCCGTCCCGACCAGCTGCTCGGTCAGCGCGCCCACCCGGGAGACCTCGCCGGGCACCGGGGCCGGCGGCTCCGGGCGGGCCGGGTCGCGGTCGGGGCTGCGGCGGTGCAGCAGGCCCATGAGCTGGACGGCGCCCAGCCCGTCGGTGGTGCTGTGGTGGGTCTTGACGACGTAGCCCGCGCGGCCCTCGGCCAGGCCCTCGACCAGCAGCACCTCCCACAGCGGCCGGTCGCGGTCCAGCGGCGCGGAGGCGAACTCCCCGACGACGTCGAGCAGCTGCCGCGTCGAGCCCGGCTCCTCCAGCCGCACCCGGCGCACGTGCCGGTCCAGGTCGAGGTCGTCCACGGTCGCCCAGCGGGGCGCGCCGACGCCGAGGGCCGGCTCGACCACCTTCTGGCGCATCCGCGGCACCATGCGCGAGGCCCACTCGTGGGCGCCGAGGAAGCGGTCCCAGTCCGGCGCGGTCTCGAGCACCTCGAGCAGCGTGACGTTGGCGCGCAGCCGCGGGTCGGCCGCCTCGGCGCGCCACATCGCCGTCTCGATGGGGTTCATCTCCGGCGAGGTGCCCCAGTCCAGCGGCGCGGCCGGGACCGCCGGGGCGGGCTCGGCCTCCTCGGCGGTGGGCGACTCGGCGACCACCGGGCGCCGCGTGCGCCCGGACCAGTTGGCCAGCGTGGCGAGGAAGGAGTCGCGCACCTCGGTCACGTGCCGGTCGAGGTCCTCGACCGACCAGTCGCTCGTGTCCACCGGCGGCAGCACCCGCACCTGCACGGTGCCGGGGGAGACCGTCGTCGCGCCGCGCCACATGAGCTCGCCGGCGTTGCGGATGACCACCGGGACGATCGGCACCCCGGCCTGCATGGCGACGTGGAAGGCGCCCTTCTTGAAGGGGCCGAGGGTCGGGGTGGCCGAGCGGGTGCCCTCGGGGGCGACGACCAGCGAGATGCCCTCCTTGAGCCGCTGCACGGCCGGCTCCAGCGCCCTGCGGGCCTGGGCGGGGTCGCCGCGGTCGACGAACGCGACGTCGGCCAGCCGGAACGCCAGCCCGAAGCCCGGCGTCCGCGCCAGCTCCTTCTTGGCCACGCCGGTGAACCCGCCGCGCAGCAGCTTGGCGAGGATGAGGACGTCGAGCTGGCTCTGGTGGTTGAACAGGAAGACCGCGGGCCGGGCGGCCAGGTGCTCGACGCCCTGGACGTCGAGCCGGACGCCGGCCAGCGCGCTGCCGAGTTCACCCGCGAGGGTGAGGCCGAGGTCGACCGCCTCCCGCCGCGAGCCGCCGAGCGCGCCGACCGCCAGGCCCGTGGCGAAGCCGCCGAACAAGCCGCCGACGCCGGCCAGGGTGCGGGCGACGTCGGCCGGGGAGGTGCTCCCGCGGCGCTTGAAGCGGGCGACCGGCCACGAGTAGTGGCGGGCCGCGGCGGTCAGCCCCTTGCCCGGGTTGAGCGCGCGGGCGCGGCCGACGGTGCGCAGGAAGGGGACGTCCTCGTCGCCGTTGGAGTAGGCGTAGCTCTGCAGCAGGTCGATGCCGTGCTCCTCGGCGAACGCGCGCACGGCCGCGGCCTTGCCCGCCCGCCACAGCAGCGGGCCGCCGGGGCGGCCGGTGCAGACGCCGTCGACGATCTCGACGGGGGAGACCAGCACGTGCTCCACGCCCAGCGCGCGGGCGGCCGGCTCCACCTGGAACCGGGTCGCCGACGAGGCCAGGACCACGGTGTGCCCGGCCTGCAGGTGGGCGGTGACCAGGCGCCAGGCCTCGGGGTACAGCGAGCCGGCGATGCCCTGGACGAACAGCCGCTCGCCGAGCTCGGCCAGCTCGTCCTCCCTGCGGCCGGCCCAGGCGCGCATGCCGGCGACGGTGAACCGCTCGAAGTCCTCCTCGGTGGTGACCCCGCGCAGGCCGGTGAGCAGCAGCTGGCCGAGGTCGGTCGGGGTGACGTGCAGCGAGCGCAGGTGGTGGCGGGCGAAGGCGGCCAGCGAGTAGCCGTCGATCACCGTCCCGTCGAAGTCGAAGAACGCCCCGACCCGCGGGCCGGGCGGCGCCGCCTCGACGTCGGCCACCAGCTGTTCCTCGGTCCAGACGTTGGTCCGGGCCATGGCGGCCGCCTGCTCGCGCAGCCCGCCCCCCGTCGACGTCTCGGCCGTCACGGTTCCACCCCCACGTTCTCCCGCCGCGCCGCGGCGTCCAACTCGTCGATCACCACTACTCGGCCGACGACGTCCCGGACTTGAGCGGCCCACTCCTGCCGCCGGCGGGCCACGTCGTCCCGGCCGGGGTCGACCAGGTCGAGGTTGGCGGCCAGCCGCAGCGCCCCGGCGAACAGCTCGCGGGACAGCGACTCGGGCCCGTGCAGCCGGCCCTGCAGCAGCATCTGCTGGCCGACGCCGGAGCACTCGGCGAGGAACTCCGGCTCGACGACCGGCGTCCGCGGGTCGCGGGCGGCCAGCCGCTCGGCGACGACGAGCTGCGCGTCGACGAAGGACCGCAGCACCCGGTGGGCCACCAGCAGGTCGGCGCGGCACAGGACGTCGCGGCCGTCGGCGGTCTCCCACTGCGGGTCCAGCCGCTCGAGCTCGGTGGCCAGCCGGTCGCGGTAGGCGTCGCGCTCCTCGAAGAAGAACTCGAACTTCAGCTGGTCGCGCAGCCGGTAGGCCTCGTCCCAGCGGTCGGCCGGGTCGTGCAGCATGACCAGCTCGGCGATCGCCCGGTCCACGAAGTGGTGGATCGCGTTGTTGCGGTAGAAGGCGGCCACCAGGTGCTGGCCGCGCCCGATCGCGTAGACCGGCTCCTCGCCGCCCTCGTAGGCGGTCACCACGCCCTGCCCGGCCAGCGCGCCGAGCACCCGCCGCACCCCCAGCGGGGTCTGCAGCGCGGCGCCGGAGTGCGGCAGGCCCCGCTCGGTGAGGTAGCGCAGCAGCGGCTCGAGCACCCGCTGCACCTGCGCCAGCGTCAGCGCCCGGTCCCGCACGCCGAGCAGGGCGAGGGTCACCAGCGCCGTCGCCGTCGCCGGGGTGACCGAGTTGATGCCGACGGCGACCTGGAAGGCCACCTTCTGCAGGCTGAGCCGGCGCGAGCCGGGGTCGGCCGGGTCGGCGCCGCGCAGGGCCGCGGCCAGCGACAGCGGCTCGGCGAAGCCCACGTGCACCGTGCCCAGCGGGGTGCGCACCTGCTCCCGGATGTAGGACGCCATCCACGACAGGCCCTCGCCGCGCTTGGCGGCGCCGCCCTGCTCGGCGGCCATCCCCGACACCTCGCGGAGCTGGTCGTAGGTGATCGACACCGGGACGAGGTAGACGTCCTCCACCCGCTTGCGCTCCACGGCGTCGGCGACGAAGCCGAGCAGCCCGTGCCGCGGCGGGCGCAGCTTGCCGGTGCGGGAGCGGCCGCCCTCCATGTACCACTCGAGGTTGAACCGCTTGGCCAGCAGGAACGCCAGGTACTCGCGGACGGCGGTCTTGTAGACCTGGTCGTCGCCGAAGCTGCGCCGGATGAAGATGAGCCCGGCCCGCTTGGCGATCGACCCGACCGGCCAGAACCGCAGGTTCTCCCCGCCGAGCACGTGGTTGCGCGGGAAGTCGTGCTGCGCCAGCACGTCGGCGAGGACCAGCGGGTCGACGTAGGAGCGGTGGCTGGGCAGGAACACCAGCGGGTGGGTCCGGTTCAGCTCGCGCAGGTCGGTGAGCCGCGCGGTGTCGGCCTGCACGTCCCAGGCGCGGGCGTGCACCGGCCGCAGCAGCCCGGTGAACACCTCGACGGCGGCCGGGTCCATCGCCGCGACGAGCTCGTCGAGGTCGGCGGCGGCCTCGGCGGCCACCTCCTCCTCGGGCTGCTCCAGCCGCCCGGCCAGCGCGGCGACCTCCGCGCGCCACTCGGGGCTGTGCCGGATCGCCTCGGCGACGTGCCGGGGCACCTTGGCCCGGTCGCCGACCACCTGCCGCTCGGCCCGGTCCAGCGCCAGCGCCGCCTGGTGGGCGACGAACGCGGCGAGGCTGCCGGTGCCGTCCCACCGGCCGGTCAGCTCGCCCACGGTGGCGGGCTCGGCGACGACGACCCGCGCCCGGTCCGGGTCGCGGCGCACCGCGGCCGCCTGCAGCGGGGCGGGCGGGCGGCGCAGCAGCGAGGGCCGGGCCGCCGACCACCGCCCGCGCCGGCCGGGGCCGCGGCGGGTCACCTCGGCACCGCCGCGCGGCGCCCACGCCACCCGGGTCGCGGAGACCACGGTGCCGGGGTCGGCGTCGGCCAGCGGGCCGGCCAGCGCCGAGCCGCTCAGCGGCAGGACCGTCCCGCCCGGGGGCAGCGCCTCGGTCACCATCCGCCGCTCGACCTCGCTCGCGGCGTCGACCAGCACGATGCGGGGGACGTCGTCGTCCGCTCCGGGGCTCATGCGCACTCCTTCCTCGGGGCTCGTCGCGGCGCGCCGGCGCCGGGTACAACGGGCGGGACGCCCCGCCGGTCACGGGGCCGGCGCCGGCGGGCCGATCCTGCTCCCGTCCGCCGCGGCGCGGGCCGGTCTCAGCCCTGGTCGAGGGTGGCGCGCAGCGCCTCCAGGCCCGTGTACCGCGGCTGCCAGCCCAGCTCCTGCTTCGCCTTGGTGGTGTCCATGATCGCCGGGTGGCTGACCGCCTCCACCCACTCGGCGGCCGGCGGCAGGAACGGCAGCCGGGACACCGCGCGGGCCGCGAACTGCGCCGGCGCCGCGGGCAGCGGCACCGGGAGCGCGCCGTACTCGCGGGCGACGTCGGCGGCGGTCAGGACGCCGTCGCCGGCGATGTTGTAGGCCCCGGGCGGGCCGGCGGCGACGACGCACTGCAGCAGCGCGGAGCCGACGTCGTCCTCGTGGACGAACTGCAGCGGCAGGGCCGGCACCGCCACCGGGACCGGGACCGGCAGCCGCCGGGTGCTCTGCTCGGCCAGCCACCGCCCCAGCGGCGCCAGCGGGCCGGGCAGCAGGTCCTTCGCGCCGACGGTGTGCGGGCCGAGCACCACCGGCGGGCGCAGCAGGTACAGGCCGAGCTCGGGGTGGCCCTGCGCCTCCTGCTGCAGCAGCTGCTCGAGCTCGGCCTTCTCCTGCGCGTAGAACAGCCGGGACGCCGGGCGCACCGGCCAGTCCTCGGTCATGCCCACCGGGTTGTCCCGGTGGAAGCCGTACGCGGCGAGCGATGAGGCGTAGACGAACCGGCGCGCACCGGCGGCGGCCGCGGCCCGGAACGCGTTGAGCGTGCCGTCGACGTTGATCGCCCGGGTGGTCTGCCGCGAGGCGTTGCCGGTGATGAGGAACGCCAGGTGCACGACGACGTCGGCGCCGGCGAAGGCCTCCCGCAGCGCGTCGGGGTCGCGCACGTCGCCCCGCCGGTACTCCATCTTCGTCCAGCCGCGGGCGGCCGGGTCGAAGGGCCGGCGGGCGATGCCGACCACCCGGCGGACCCGGTCGTCGGCCTGCAGCAGCGGGACCAGGCCCTCCCCGAAGGTGCCGGTGGGGCCCGTGACGGCGACGGTCAGATCGGTCTCGGAAACGGTCACGACGGCGCGCTACCCGGCGTTGCCGGGCGTGAACCGGGTCACGCCCGGCGGCCGCCGGGTCACGGCGCGGCCGCGGCCGGCTGCTGCTCGGCGGCGAGCCCGACCAGCTCGGCGATGCCGCGGCAGATGCCCTCGGAGAGCACGTCGACGTCGGGGAAGGCGTCGAAGTCGGCGTTGATGCCGAAGGTCATCGAGTTGAGGTAGCTGAAGATCCCGATGGAGATCCGGGTGCCGCCGGCGATCGGCACGTAGGGGTGCGCGGACACCATGCGCTTGCCGAGCACGTACAGCGGCACCCGCGGGCCGGGCACGTTCGTGGTCACCGCCTGGCACCACATCTGGCCGGTCTGCATGGCCGACCGGACCCCGAGGGCCAGCAGCGTCGGCGCGACGTAGTCGCCCATGCCGATGATCGAGCGGGCGTCGACCGCCTGCATCGTCCGCTTGTACTCGTCCATCTGCTGCTTGATCGCGGCCAGCCGGGCCCGCGGGTCGGCCTCGCCGACCGGCAGGTCGACGAAGACGGCGGTCACCCGGTTGTCCAGCGAGCCGCGCTCGCCCTCCTTGCGGACCGAGATCGGCACCATCGTGCGGACGACGGTGTCGCCGCCGAGCGCCCCGCGGCCCTTGAGCAGGTCGCGGAAGCCGCGGGTGATGGCGGTGAGGACGACGTCGTTGACCGTGCCGCCCAGCGCGGTGCGGGCGGTGCGGAGGTCCTCGAACTCGGCGTCGGCCCACGCCCAGCGCCGGTGCGGGCCGATCGGGCCGGTGAGCGTGCGGGCCATCGGGGTCAGCGCCTGGCGGGCCAGCTGCGGGACCGACGACACCGCCGCCTTGGCGCTGGTGAACAGGCCCCGCGCGCCGGTGCTGACGGCCTCCGGGCCGTGCACGAGCGAGCGCAGCGGCGCGGTGACGGTCTCGGTGATCGCGCCGGCGACCATCTCGACGCCCGAGGGGCTGCGCTGCGGCGACCAGTCGCGCGGCGCCTTGTGCTCGGCGTTCGGGTCGAGGTCGAACATGACCTGCATCAGGTCGGTGCCGGCGATGCCGTCGACCATGCAGTGGTGGACCTTGGAGATGATCGCCCAGCGGTCGTCCTCCAGGCCCTCGACCAGCCACACCTCCCACAGCGGCTTGGCCATGTCCAGGCGCTGGCCGAGGACCCGGCCGGCGAGGTTGCGCAGCTGCTCCTCACCGCCGGGCCTGGGCACCGCGGTGTGCCGCACGTGGTAGAGGATCTGGAAGTGCGGGTCGTCGACCCACAGCGGGCGGCCCAGGTTGAAGGGCACCTCGCGCACCCGCTGCCGGTAGCGCGGCACCAGCGGCAGCTTGCTCAGCAGCAGGCGCACCAGGTCGCCGTAGGACGGCGCCGGTCCCTCGAAGACCGCGACCGAGCCCACGTGCAGCGGTGCGTTCTCGGTCTCCGCGTAGTAGAAGCCGGCATCGGTCGCGCTCAGGCGGTCCACGGTCGCTCCCCAACTCGTCGAGACGGTGTCGGCCGGTCCCGTATCCGGCGACCCGGCCGTCGGAACACGGTCGTGTGGTGCCGGACACAGTAGGCAGGTCCTCGATCAGCCTGCCTGCCGGACCGTCCCGGGACCAGCCGCTGCCACCCTGTCGAGCAGGTCGGTGAGCGCCCGGTCGACGACGGCGGTGCGGGTGAGGTTGACGCTGTGCCCGGCGCCCGGGACGACGACCAGCTCGGCCTGCTCGCCGATCCCCGCGGCCAGTTCGCGGCCGTGGCCGGCGGGGGTCAGCCGGTCGTACTCGGCCGCGACGACGGTGCACGGGACCCGCCCGAGCACCGGCAGCGACGCCGTCTCGTCGTGGTCGAGGAACGTGCCGTAGAAGGCCATGGTCACCGTCAGCGGCGTCTCCTCGAGCATCGCCTGCACGACGCGGACGGCCTCGCGCGTGGCGTCGTCGCGGCCGAACAGGTAGCGGCGGGTGAACCGGTGGCCCAGCCGCGTGCCGCGGCGCCGCAGCCGCTCGAGCCCGGGGGCCAGCAGCCGCAGCCACCACAGGTACAGGCCCAGCAGGTGCAGCTTCCGCATGGCCTTGACCGCCAGGCCGACGACCCCGCGGGCGACCAGGCCGCCGGCCGAGGTGGCGAGCAGGAACGCGCCGACGACGCGGGTGCCGAACAGCTCGGGCCGCTGCCGGGCCAGCGCCATGACCGTCATGCCGCCCATCGAGTGCCCGGCGAGCACCACCGGCCGGCCCGCGGGGACGACGGCGTCGAGCACGTGGCCGAGGTCGCGGGCGGTGCGGTCGATGGTCGCCGTCCGCGGGTCGACCCAGCGGGACCGGCCGTGGCCGCGCTGGTCCCACAGCACGACGCGGGCGCGGTCGCGGATCGCCTCGACCTGCAGCTGGAACTCGCCGAGGCGAGCGGTGAACCCGTGGCAGAAGACGACGGTGACCGGCGCGTCCTCGGGTCCGTCGAACTCCACGTGCAGGTCCACGCCGTCGTCGGTGCGGACGGTGCGGGAGCCCGGCGGCGGGGGTCCGTCGATCCCCGGGACGACGGGGACGCGCGGCGGGACGGGGGCGGGGCGGGAGCGGCGGAACGGCACCCGTCCATGACAGCGCAGCCGCCGCGGACCGGCGACTCAGCCGCCGGACGCCGCGGTCCCGTGGGGTCGACGGGGACTCAGCTCCCGGGCGCCGCGGTCTCGGGGCGGCGGCCGGGAGCGGCGTCGCGGACCAGCCGGCGGGCGGCGTCGACCTCGCGGGCGACCGGGGCGAGCACGCCGTCGGCGTGGATCTCGGCGTCGTCGGGCACCCGGTGCGCGCGGACGTCGTCCTCGAGCTCGCGCAGCGCCCGCCGCAGCACCGCCACCTGCGCCGGGTCGGGGTCCGGCTCCCCGCCGCTGACGGCGATGACCGCCTCGGTGACCGCGTCGGCGGTCCGCTCCAGCTGCACGATGACCGGCCACCAGGCCGCGGCGCGGGTGCTGATCGGCGGCGGCTCGGCCAGCCGGCGCTGCAGCTGCGTGTGCAGCTCGGTGAGGGCCCGGTAGGTCGCGCGGCGGGCGCGGCGGCGCGCGACCGGGTCCGCGCCGAACGCGGCGCCGACGAAGGCGTCCAGCGCCAGCGTCGCCGCGCGCAGGGCGTCCTCCAGCGGCGCCCGCCAGGTCTGCGGCCACAGCAGGTAGCCCGCGACCAGCACGATCGCGCAGCCGATGAGGGTGTCCACCAGCCGGGCGCCGACCAGCTCCGGCCCGCCGGGGACGGCGAGGTCGAGCAGCAGGATGATCACCGGCGTCTGGAACACCGAGAACAGGCCGAAGTTGGCGCCGCGCGCCCACGGCAGCAGCCCGGCGGCGACGGCCATCGCGACCACCACCCAGCCGTCGCGGGGCAGCACCGACAGCAGCAGCGAGCCGATGAGGACGCCGAGCAGCGTGCCCGCGCCGCGCTGCACCGCCCGGGTGAACACCGACCCGTAGTCGGGCTTGAGCACGATCGCGACGGTCAGCAGCACCCAGTAGGGCCGCTCGATGGGCAGCAGCTGGCGGGCGACCTCCGCGATGGTCATGCACAGCGTGAGCCGGAGGGCGAACTCGCGGGTGTCGGTGCTGCCGAGGGTGCGGTCGGCGAGGTCGCGCAGCCGCTCCCGCCAGGACGGCCGGGGCGGGGTGACGGCGGCTCCGGCGCGCTCCTCGGGGTCGCCGACGACGGCCCAGGCCAGCCGCACCCCGTGGCGCACCGCCCGGCGGACGGCGGGCCCGTCGACGAGGGCGGGCGGGCGCTCGGCGGGCAGCTCGCGGCTGCCGGAGACGGCGGCGGCGAGGGCGTGCACCGCGGTCACGTCGTGCGGGTCGGCGTGCACCCCGGTGCGGGCGGCGGCGACCGCGGCCTCCACCAGCGGGGCGGCGGCGTTGAGGACCCCGGCCAGCTCCGACAGCTGCCGGTTGCGCCCGGCGGCGAGGCTGCGGGTGCGGATCACCCGGTCGTAGGCGGCGTTGAGCGCGGTGGTCAGCTCGCGGCGGGCGTCGTCGGTGCCCTCGGTGCCCACGGCGGTGAGCAGCCCGGCGATCCGGGTGAACACCGCGGCGACGGCGCTGCGGTCGGGGTCGCTCGGCTCGGTGGCGGCCTGCACCAGGGTGGCCAGCGTCGCCCAGGCCGCGCCGGCGGCGAAGAACGCCACCTCGGCCGCCGCGGGCAGCGGCGTCACCAGCCCCGACGCCAGCGCGGTGTAGACCAGCAGCTGCAGCGCGCCCAGCGACATCGCCGAGTTGACGGCGCTGATCACCGCCGCGGCCACCGACAGCACCGCCACGACCACCACCGGCAGCACGCCGCCGCCGCCGGCGAACTGCCCGGCGACCAGGCCGACCGCGCCGAGGCCCACCGCGGCGGCGGTGCGGCGCAGCCGGTCGCGCAGCGGGCCGCCCTGCGGGGCGAGGGTGGCCGCGAGCGCGCCGGTGGTGGCGAAGACGCCGGCGCCGAGCGCCGTCCCCCCGCCGACGGCGAGCGCCACGGCCAGCGGCGCGGGCACGACGACGGCGAACCGGACGACGTCGCGCCACGGCACCGGTGGGGGAGTGGTGCGGAGCAGTTCCTCGAGCCACGCGGGTGCGCGCAGCGACCTGTCCGCCACGGTCGGGAGCCTGCCACCCGCGGTCGCCGCGGGCGGGACGGCGCTCGGCTAGCGTCGGCGCCCGTGACCGCCACCCTGGGCGAGGTCGTCGCCGCGCTGGAGGCCCGCTACGACCCGGCGCTCGCGGAGGACTGGGACGCCGTCGGCCTGGTGTGCGGGGACCCCGCCGAGCCGGTGGGGCGCGTGCTGGTCGCCGTCGACCCGGTGGCCGCCGTCGTCGACGAGGCGCTCGAGCTCCGGGCCGGGCTGCTGGTCACCCACCACCCGCTGTTCCTCACCCCCGTGCACGGCGTCCCCGCCGACGACCCGAAAGGGCGGCTGGTGCACCGGCTGGTCCGCGCCGGCTGCGGGCTGTTCGTCGCGCACACCAACGCCGACCGCGCCCCCGACGCCGGCGTCAACGACGCGCTGGCCGCCGCCCTCGGGCTGACCGGTACCCGCCCGCTGCAGCCGGTGGCGCCCGGCTCCCGCGCCGGGCTCGGCCGGGTGGGGGAGCTGCCGCGGCCCACGACGCTGGCCGGCTTCGCCGCGCACGCGGCGGCGGTCCTGCCGGAGACCGCCGGCGGGGTGCGTGCGGCCGGGGACCCGGACCGGCCGGTGCGCACCGTCGCCGTCTGCGGGGGCAGCGGCGGCTCGCTGCTGCCCGAGGCGACCGCGGCCGGCGCCGACGTCCTGCTCACCAGCGACCTCCGGCACCACCCGGTGTCCGAGTCCGGGGAGCGGCCGGGCCCCGCCGTGTGTGACGTGGCACACTTCGCGTCCGAGTGGCCCTGGGTCCCCGTGGTCGCCGACGTGCTGGCCACGGACCTGTCCGGCAGGGTCGAGGCGGTCGCCTCCCGGCGCCGCACCGACCCGTGGACGGTGCACCGGGGCCTGTCGGCTGGAGGGGACCCGGCCCGCGCGGCCGGCTGAGACCGGGAGGGCGCCGTGGCCACCGCCGAACGACCGCCGACGGGAGGTGCGGCCCCCCGGAGGAGCGACCGCAGCCCCTGGAACTGGCTGCTGCTGGTGCCGATCGTGGTGCCGCTGATCGTGCCGTTCTACAACCGCGTCGAGCCGACCCTGTTCGGCTGGCCGTTCTTCTACTGGGTGCAGCTGCTGTTCGTGGGGCTGGGCGTGCTGACCACCGTGGTCGTCTACCGGGCCACCCGGCGCAGCCCCGCAGAGCAGGCCGCCGCCCGCGCCGCCATCGAGCGGGACCGGGAGCGCTGAGCCGTGGACGGGGTCAACGTCGTCGAGCTGACCATCGTGATCGTCCTGTTCCTGGTCGTCACGGTCATGGGGTTCGTCGCGTCGCGCTGGCGGCGGGCGGAGAGCCTCATGCACCTGGACGAGTGGGGGCTGGGCGGGCGCAGCTTCGGCACCTGGATCACCTGGTTCCTGCTCGGCGGTGACCTCTACACCGCCTACACGTTCGTCGCCGTCCCCGCGCTGATGTTCGGCGCGGGCGCGGCCGGGTTCTTCGCCGTCCCGTACACGGTCGTGATCTACCCGCTGGTGTTCCTGGTCGTCATCCGGCTGTGGTCGGTCAGCCACGTGCGCGGGTTCGTGACGCCGGCGGACTTCGTGCGCGCCCGGTTCGACTCCCCGACGATGGCGCTGCTGGTGGCCCTGACCGGGATCGTCGCGACGATGCCCTACATCGCCCTCCAGCTGGTCGGCATCGAGGCGATCCTCAAGGCGATGGGCGTGGAGGGCGAGCTCCCGCTGATCGTCGCGTTCGTGATCCTCGCGCTCTACACCTACAACTCGGGGCTGCGGGCACCGGCGCTCATCGCGTTCGTCAAGGACACCCTCATCTACCTGACGATCATCGTCGCGGTGATCGTCATCCCGACGAAGCTCGGCGGCTGGGACGTGATCTTCGGCGCCGCGGAGGAGAAGTTCTCCGCCGGCACCGGCGCCGGAGTGCTGCTGCCGGCCTCCGGGCAGCTCGGCTACGCCACTCTGGCCCTGGGGTCCGCGCTCGCACTGTTCCTCTACCCGCACTCGATCACCGGCGTCCTCGCGGCCAGCAACCGCGACGTGCTCAAGCGCAACATGAGCGCGCTGCCGGTCTACAGCCTGGCGCTCGGCCTCATCGCGCTGCTCGGCTTCATGGCCATCGCGGCCGGCGTGACGCCGATCGGCGAGGACGGCAACACGATCGTCCCGGTGCTGTTCCAGGAGATGTTCCCGAGCTGGTTCGCCGGGATCGCCTTCGCCGCGATCGGGATCGGCGCGCTGGTGCCGGCGGCGATCATGTCCATCGCCGCGGCGAACCTGTTCACCCGCAACATCTACAAGGAGTTCCTCCGGAAGGACGCCACGCCGCGGCAGGAGGCGCAGGTCGCCAAGGTGACCTCGCTGGTGGTCAAGGTCGGCGCGGTCGCGGCGATCCTGTTCATCGACCCGCAGTTCTCCATCGACCTGCAGCTCATCGGCGGGGTGATCATCCTGCAGACGCTGCCGGCGGTCGCGCTCGGCCTCTACACCCGGTGGCTGCACCGCGGCGCGCTCGTCGCGGGCTGGGTCGCCGGCATGGCCGCGGGCCTGCTCATGCTCTACAACGTCCCGCGGCTCGCGCCGGACGGGACGGTCCTGCGCGAGCACTTCGGCGGGTCGTCGTTCGCGCTGTCCAAGCTCGGCCTGGACACGCAGTCCAGCGTCTACGCGGGCTTCCTCGCGCTGCTGGTCAACCTCGTCGTCACGGTGCTGGTGACGATGGCGCTGCGCGCGGCCAAGGTGGACGACGGCGTCGACGGGACGGCGGAGAGCGACTACACCGCCGAGCGGGAGGACCCCACCTTCCGCGACCTGCCCGACCCGCTGGAGTCCGCGCCGCCCGGCACGGCCCGCGGCGCGACGGGGCAGGCGACGCGCCGCAGGTGAAGGACCCCGTCCCTCTCCTCCCTCGCAGGCTCGGGACGAGCCTCCGGACGGGGCCGGGGTGAGGCGAGGTGCCCCGGTAGGTTGAGCGGGTGAAGGCCGACCACTTCGAGCAGCAGAAGCTGCTGGCCCTGGCCGACGAGGACGTCGCGCTCACCCAGCTCGCCCACCGGAAGCGCACGCTGCCGGAGGTCGGCGCCGTCGAGGCCGCCGCGGAGTCCGAACGCACCTTCGCCGAGGCCGAGGTCCGCGCGGAGACCGAGGTGCGCGACCTCGACCGCGAGCAGAAGCGGCTCGAGGCCGACGTCGACACCGTCCGGCAGCGGGCCGACCGGGACCGGTCGCGGATCGACTCCGGGGCGGCGACGCCGAAGGAGATCACCTCGCTGCAGTCGGAGCTGCAGTCGCTCGCTCGGCGGCAGTCCGACCTCGAGGACCAGGTGCTCGAGCTCATGGAGCGCCGGGAGACCGCCGACGCCGCCCTCGCCGACGCCCAGTCCGGCCGCGCCTCCGCCGTCGCCGACCGGGAGCGGGCCGAGCAGCTGCGCGACGACGCCCTCGCCGACATCGCCGACTCCACCGCCCGGCACGAGGCGAAGCGCGCGGAGATCGCCGCCGGCATCTCCGCCCCGCTGCTGACGCTCTACGACCGGATCCGCACCCAGACCGGCACCACCGGCGCGGCGATGCTCAAGGCCCGGCAGTGCCAGGGCTGCCGGATCGAGCTGTTCGGCAAGGAGCTCGCCGCCGTCCGCAACGCCGACCCCCACGAGGTGGTCCGCTGCGAGAACTGCGGCCGGATCCTCGTGCGCACCGCCGAGTCGGGCCTGTGACCCGGTTCATCGTCGAGGCCGACGGCGGCTCGCGGGGCAACCCGGGCCCCGCCGGCTACGGCGCGCTGGTCCGCGACGCCGCCACCGGGCGGGTGCTCGCCGAGCGCGCGGCGTCGGTCGGACGGGCGACGAACAACGTCGCCGAGTACGGCGGGCTGGTCGCGGGGCTGCAGGCCGCGCTCGACCTGGACGCCGGTGCCGACGTCGAGGTGCGGATGGACTCCAAGCTCGTCGTCGAGCAGATGTCCGGGCGCTGGAAGATCAAGCACCCGGACATGCAGAAGCTCGCCGTCCAGGCCCGGGACATCGCCCGGCAGCTGGGCAGCGTCCGCTACACCTGGGTGCCGCGCGCGCAGAACGGCGCCGCCGACGCGCTCGCCAACAGCGCGATGGACGGCCGGCCGGTGCACCGCGACGCCGCCGCCGAGCCCACCGTGGTGGAGGACGACGTCCAGCCGGCCGCCGAGCCCGCGCCCGTCGTCACCACGGTCACGCACCTGCTGCGCCACGGCCGCACCGAGCACACCCCCGAGCGCCGGTACAGCGGCCGCAACGACCTGCCGCTGTCGGCCACCGGGCGGGCGGAGGCCGAGGCGGCCGCCGTCCGGGCGAAGGAGCTGGGCATCGAGGTCGTGGTCGCCTCGCCGCTGCGCCGCACCCGGGAGACCGCGGAGGCCGTCGCCGGCGTGCTCGGCCTGCCGGTGGAGCTCGACGACGACCTGGTCGAGCTCGACTTCGGCGACCTCGAGGGGCTCACCGCCACCGAGGCGCAGCAGCGGCACCCGCTGGCCGCCCGCCGGTTCACGGCCGACGTGACGGTGGCCGCGCCGGGTGGCGAGTCGGTGGCCGACGTGAGCCGCCGCGTGGCCCGCGCCCGGAAGCGGCTGCTCGAGCGGCACGCCGGGAGGACCGTGCTCGTGGTCAGCCACGTGACGCCGATCAAGCTGCTGCTGGCCGCGGGTCTCGGCGCCGGCGACGAGGTGGTGCACCGGGTGTTCCTCGAGGCGGCGTCGCTGTCGACGGTCGCGTGGAGCTCCGACGGCCGCACCTCGGTCCGGCTGGTGAACGACACCGCCCACCTGCGCTGAGGCGCCGTCCCGTCGAGATCCCGTGATCTCGACGTCGCAGGGGCCTCTGGACGCCGAGATCACGGGATCTCGGCAGGGGAGGCAGCGCCGGCGGGCCGCTGAAGCGGTCGTCAACCGATGAGTTGACGAGCGCCCGCCGGTCCCTCCTGCAGGCGGCTCCACCCCGGAGCCGGAGCGAGGAGGTGCCCCGTGGGGCAGGTGGTGCTGTTCGCGGCGGTGTCGCTGGACGGGTACGTCGGGCGGGACGACGACATGCCCGGGCCGCTGTTCGACTGGTATGGCAACGGCGACGTCGAGATGACCTTCAGCGACCCGGACCGGCCCTTCCGCGTGACGGCGGAGACGGCGGAGTTCCTGACCGGCATGGCCACCCGGGTGGGCGTCATGGTGTGCGGGCGCCGGCTGTTCGACATCACCGACGGCTGGGGCGGCGTGCCCCCGAACGGCGAGCACGTCGTCGTGGTCACCCACCGGCCGGCCGACGACTGGCCGCACCGGGACACCGCGCCGTTCACCTTCGCGCCGGACGTGCCGACCGCCATCGGGCGGGCGAGGGAGCTCGCCGGCGACCGGGACGTCACGGTGAGCGCTGGGGACGTCGGCGGGCAGGCGCTGCGCGCGGGCCTGGTCGACCGGGTGGTGCTGGCGCTGGTCCCGGTGGTCCTGGGCTCGGGCCGGCCGTACTTCGGCGCCGGCGGCCCACCGGAGATCCAGTTCGAGGACCCGGTGGTCGTGCAGGGCAGGCGGGTGACCCACCTGGTCTACGACGTCCGCCGCTGACGTCGTCGGGACGGCGCCGGGACGGGAAGCGGGCCGGGCGGCCCGGTGTTGTACCGGACACCCCGCCGCCGCCCGCCGCGGCGCTCCGGGGACGATGAGCCCCCCGCACTCCGAGGAGCCCCGTGACCGCGACCATCGCGCCCGCCACCCCCACCGTCGCCGGCGACGAGCGCACCCTCTCGCCCGCCGAGTACGAGAGCTGGGCGGCGGAGGTCCGCCGGCTCGCCGACGAGCGCGGGGCGGTGGTGCTCGCGCACAACTACCAGGTGCCCGAGATCCAGGACGTCGCCCACTTCACCGGCGACTCCCTCTACCTGTCGCGGGTCGCGGCGCAGACCGACGCCCGCGAGATCGTCTTCTGCGGCGTCCACTTCATGGCCGAGACGGCGAAGATCCTCTCGCCGGACAAGACGGTGCTGCTGCCCGACCACGCCGCCGGCTGCTCGCTGGCCGACTCGATCACCGCCGAGCAACTGCGCGAGTGGAAGGCCCAGCACCCCGGCGCCGTCGTCGTCAGCTACGTGAACACCACCGCGGCGGTGAAGGCGGAGACCGACATCTGCTGCACGTCGTCGAACGCCGCCGACGTCATCCGGTCCATCCCCGAGGACCGCGAGATCCTGTTCTGCCCCGACCAGTTCCTCGGCGCGCACGTCAAGCGCGTGACCGGGCGCCAGGACATCCACGTGTGGGCGGGGGAGTGCCACGTGCACGCCGGCATCAGCCCGGCCGACGTCCGCGCGCAGGTGGCCGCGCACCCGGACGCCGAGATCCTCGTGCACCCCGAGTGCGGCTGCACCACCTCGGTGCTCGACCTGGTCAGCCACGGCGACCTGCCCGCCGACCGCACCCGCGTGCTGTCCACCGGCGGCATGGTCGAGGCCGCGGCGCGGACCTCGTCGGGCCAGGTGCTCGTCGCGACCGAGGTCGGCATCCTGCACCAGCTGCGGGCGCTCAACAGCGGGACCGCGTTCATCCCGATGAACAGCCGCGCGGCCTGCCGCTACATGAAGATGATCACCCCGGCCAAGCTGCTGCACACGCTGCGGACCGGCGAGGGTGTCGTCGATGTCGACCCGGAGACCGCCGCCCGCGCCCGCCGCGCCGTCGAGGCGATGATCGCCATCGGCGAGCCCGGCCGCGGCGGGGAGTAGAAGGATCCCGCTGCCCCCGCCGCTCGCGGGCTCGCGGCGGGACCCTGCAGCGGGGCCGTTCCATCACGTCACCTGGTGAACAGGTAGACCGACACCGCGACGCCGAAGACGACGATCAGCACCCGCAGCGGCGTCGCGGGGATGCGGCTGGCCACCCGGGCGCCGAGGAACCCGCCGACCAGGCTGGCCGGCGCCGCGACGGCGACCACCTGCCAGGCCACCGGCCCGAAGACGCCGAACACGACCAGGGTGACCGTCGCCGTCACCGCGGAGAGCGCCGACTTCAGCGCGTTGGCCAGCGGCAGCCGGTGCAGCGCCGTCCCGAGCACCCCGACGAGGATGACGCCGAGCGCGCCGCCGAAGTAGCCGCCGTAGACGGTGGCGAGGAACAGCGCGAGGTAGAGCCACCACGGGTCGCGGACGGCGCCGTCGTCGCGGTCGCGCAGCCGGCGGGTGAGCAGCGGCTGCACCGCGAGCAGCAGGCTGGCCAGCAGGACGAGCACCGGCACGACGACGTCGAAGGCCTCGCTCGGCGTGGTCAGCAGCAGCACGCTGCCGGCGACCCCGCCGAGCGCCGAGACCGCACCCAGGCGCACCAGCCGGCTGCGCTGGCCGGCGTACTCGCGGCGGAACCCGACCATGCCGCCGAGGTAGCCGGGCCACTGCGCCACCGAGTTGGTGACGTTGGCCGCCACGGTGCCCAGGCCCAGCCCGACCAGGGTGGGGAAGAGGATCAGCGACCCGCCGCCGGCGATCGAGTTGACCGCCCCCGCGCCGAGCGCCACCGCGGCCGCGATCAGGAGGTCGGCGGCCGTCACGGGGCGCCAGCCTACGGTCGGTGCATGCGACTCCCCGCCCCGGCGACCTGGCTGGCCGCCGCCCTCGGCGGCTCCGGCGTGCTGCACCTGGTGCGGCCGCGGACCTACGAGTGGCTGGTGCCGCCCGAGCTCGGCGACGCCCGGGGGTGGGTGCTCGGCAGCGGGGTCGCCGAGGTCGGCACCGCGGCGCTGCTGGCCGCACCCGCGAGCCGCCGGGCCGGCGGGTGGGCCGCGGCCGTGCTGCTGGCGTCGTTCGTGCCGGCCCATCTCCACCACGTCGGGGTGGCGCGCGGGCGGCCGGCGCTGCTGGCCGCGGCGGTGGTCCGGCTGCCGCTGCAGGCGCCGATGATCGCCGCGGCGCTGCGGGTGGCCCGGGGGCGCTGAGGCGTCAGCGGCCGCGCGCGGGGACGCCGTCGGGCTCCCGGGCAGACTGCCCGCATGGCGGAGGCGTTCCCCGAGGACTGGCAGCGCGCCCTGGTCGTCGTCGCGCACCCCGACGACGTGGAGTACGGCTGCGCGGCCGCCGTCGCGGCGTGGACCGCGGCCGGGCGCGACGTCCGGTACGTGATGGCCACCAGCGGCGAGGCCGGCATCGCCGGGCTGCCGCCGGAGGCCGCGGGGCCGCTGCGCGAGCGCGAGCAGCGGGCCGCGGCGGCGGTGGTCGGCGTGTCGGTGGTCGAGTTCCTCGGTCACCCCGACGGGCGGCTGACCGAGGGGCTGGACCTGCGGCGGGCGATCGCGGCGGCGATCCGGCGGCACCGTCCCGACCTCGTGGTGACGCTGCACTTCGGCGACACGTGGACGCCGCCGGGCGCCGCGCTCGGCTCCTGGAACAGCGCCGACCACCGGGTGCTGGGCCGGGCGGTGGTGGACGCCGTCGGCGACGCGGCCAACGAGTGGGTCTTCGCCGAGCTCGCCGACCCCGAGCCCTGGCGCGGCGTGCGCTGGACCGCCGTCTCGACGCCGGTGGGGGTCACGCACACCGTCGACGTGACCGACGTCGTCGACCGGGCGGTGGCCTCGCTGGCCGAGCACCGCCGCTACCTGGAGGCGCTGTCGGCCGAGCCGGTCGAGGAACAGGCACGGCGACAGGTCGACGTGGTGACCCCCGACGTCGACGGCCGGCGGGTGAGCGGCTTCGTCCTGTACGCCGGCTGACGGGGACGCGGCCCCGGGGGATGCCCGGGGCCGCGTCCGGGCCGGTCAGGGGTTGAAGCTCACGTGGACGTGGTCCATGTGGTTGGCGGTGGGCGACCCGCGGTCGGCCATGCCCCGCCAGCCGGAGCTCCCGATCACGAAGATCCGCTGCTTCCAGATGACGTAGTCGACGTGGAGGCGCGCGGCGTTGTCGATGACGTACTGGGCGACGGCGTTCCCCTTGCCGGAGTCGGCGTAGACCATGAAGTCCGCGGCGAGCTGCTGGGTGGGGGAGTGCCCGGGCCGGGTGAGCACCGTGGACACCCCGAACCGCTGCGCGACCTCGGCGACGACCGGACGGACGTGCGCCGCCCAGGCGCTGTAGGAGGTCGAGGTGGCGGTCGGCTTCCCGCTGAGGTTCGTGGACACCGCCGCCGCGGCGGCGGGGGCGGCGGCCGGTGCGGCCGCGGGGGCCGCGGCCGGGGCCCGGTCCTGGGACCAGCCGCCCGACCAGTCGCGGCGGGGACCGTCCCAGTCGGCCTGGGCCGCCGACTGCCCGGAGAGCCCGAAGGCGACGGCGAGGGCGCCGGCCGTGAGGGTGCGGCGGATCGTGCGCTTGCTGTTCGAGGGCATGACGAGGAGAGCTCCTGACGTCGGTTTCCGCGTGGCGCCGTCCGTGGCTGGACGGTCACCCGTCGCGTGAGGGGACCTGCGGGACGGGCCGGCGCGCGGCCGGGCGACGGGCGGCTGCTGGAGCGCAGGCCGTCGCGGAGGTGGCCGGGGCCGGGTCCGTCGTGCGCGGCGACCGGTGGGTCTGGACGGGTCGCGGCGCGCGTCGCAGGGTGTGCGGGGGCAGGCCGGGGCAGGCGCCGTCGGCGCACCCCGCGGTGGTTCTCCGTTCTCCCGTGGCCGCCTACCGGGTCAGCTGACGGGTTCGGGCGGGGATCTGCGCCCTACCCCCTCCCGGGTCTCGGGAGGCGGGACTCACCCCGGTGGTGCGGTGGGTCCCCGGCTCGCGGCCACCCGTGGTGACCGCGACTCGGCGGCGTCCGGTGTGGCCCCCCGGGACTGGAGGGTGGACGGCCGGACGGAGTCACCGTAGGAGCGTCCGCCCGAGCCCGCAGCGCGGACTCCGGAGTTCCGCTGAGGGCATCCGTAGACTGGTCGGCACGACGGACGAGTCGGCCGGGCGGTCGCGTCGGCGGGGGAGACCCCGCCGCCGAGGAACGTCCGGGCTCCACAGGGCAGGGTGGTCGCTAACGGCGACCCGGGGTGACCCGCGGGACAGTGCCACAGAGAACAGACCGCCAGCAGTGCCTCTCCGGAGACAGGGCTGGTGAGGGTGAAACGGTGGTGTAAGAGACCACCAGCGCACCGGGTGACCGGTGCGGCTCGGTAAACCCCACCCGGAGCAAGGTCGAGAAGGGACGGCGGACGGGAGACCGGACGCCGTCCTGCGCAGGCGTTCGAGGGCTGCCCGCCCGAGCCTGCGGGTGGACCGCTCGAGCCCGCCGGCAACGGCGGGCCTAGATGGATGACCGCCCATCGGGAGGCCGCGAGGCGCCCGAGGACAGAACCCGGCGTACAGGCCGACTCGTCCGTCGTCCCCCTCCGAGCCGGGGTGCCCTCCGGGGCGCGGCGGGGCCGCTTCCCGGCGGGACGCGACCGATGAGTCGTCGCGCCGGCCGGGGTCCCCCTCCCGTGGGAAGCGGCCGGACGGGCCGCGGCGACGACCCGGGAGGACCCGTGACGCAGTACCTGCTGTCCATGCCGCACGACTCGGCCGAGGAGCCGACGATGGCGTCGATGGACCCCGCCGAGCTGGAGGCCGCCCTGACGGCGGCCGGCGCCTTCCTGGAGGAGCTCGCGGCGTCCGGCGCACTGGTCTTCGCCGGTGGGCTGCACCCGCCGTCGACCGCGGTCACCGTCGACCACACCGGCAGCGATCTCGCCCTCGCCGACGGGCCGTTCACGCAGGCACCGGAGTACCTCGGCGGCTTCTGGGTCGTCGAGGCGCCGGACCGGGAGGCGGCCGTCTCCTGGGCCGCGAAGGCGTCGAAGGCGCTCGGCGCACGGATCGAGGTGCGCGCCTTCCAGGAGGTGCCTGCCTAGCGAACGCCGCCGGATCCCCGGGATCCGGCGGGACCGGTGAGATGGTCCGCGTCCGCCGGCTGGACCTGGTCGACCAGTACCGGCGCCACGTCGACCCGGTCGTCGTCGGCCGGGACCGGGGCGGTCCGGGGTGCCGCCGGTGCGCGCCGCCCCGACCGGGGCCGGAGCTGGACGACGGCCACGGAGACCAGCACCAGCAGGCCGCCGGCGAGCTGGACGGGGGTGAGGAACTCGCCCAGGGCGAGCGCGGCCAGCGCGGTGGTGACCACGGGCTCGAACGTCGAGAGGATCGACGCGGTGGACGGTCCGGTCCTCCGCAGGCCGGCGAAGAAGGCGAGCATCGCCACGACGGTGGAGACCACCGCGATGCACCCGACCCACAGCCACCCGGCCGGCCCGAGGCCGAGGTCGACGCCGCCGGTCACCGCGGCGCGGACGGCGAGCGTGCCGGCGGCCCCGGTCATCACCAGCACGGAGAGCACCACCGGGGGCAGGCGGTGCACCACGGTGTCCGCGACGAGGATGTAGACCGTGTAGGTCACCGCGGCGCCGAAGGCGGCGGCCGCGCCCAGCGGGTCGAACCGGAGCGCACCGGCGCCGAGGAGGACCAGCAGCGTCCCGGCCGACGCGACGAGCACCGCAGCCGCCCGTGCCGGTGTCAGCCGTTCCCGCCCGAGCGCGGCGGCGGCGAGGGTGACCAGGGCCGGGTAGGTGTAGAGGACCAGCGCCACCAGGGACGCGTCGATCCGCTCGAGCGCGGAGAAGTAGAGGCCCGCCTGGGTGGCGTACCCGACCGCGCCCAGCCCGAGACCGGTCAGCACCACCCGCCGGGTGGGTCCGCCGGCCCCCGGTCGCGGCACCGCGTCGGGGCCGCCGGACCGCAGCTCGGGCCGCAGCGCCAGGACCACGCCCAGCAGCACCGCGGCCAGGGTGAACCGGAGCAGCAGCAGCGCGTCGGGGGAGACGCCCGCCTCGTAGGCGAGCTTCCCGAACACGCCCATCGCCCCGAAGCACGCCGCGGACACCAGGCACAGAGCGAGACCCACCACCGCAGCGTCGACGGCGGATCCGGTCAGGTCCAGTGACGATTCGTGGAGAAGACCGGTTAGCGTCCCTGCATGGTCGAGCTCGACCTCCACCGCCTGCGGATGCTGCGCGAGCTGGAGGAGCGCGGCACCCTCGCCGCGGTCGCGACGGCGCTGGGCTACACCCCGTCCGCGGTGTCCCAGCAGCTCGCGGTGCTGGAGAGGGAGTCCGGGGTCCGCCTGCTGGAGCGGGTCGGGCGCGGGGTGCGCCTGACCGACGCCGGGCGCCTGCTCGCCCGGCACGCCGGCGTCCTGCTCTCGGCGGCCGAGGCCGCCCGGGCGGACCTGGCGTCGCTGACCGGCGAGGTCCGGGGCACGGTGCGGGCCGGCGGGCTGCAGTCGGCGACCCGCCGCCTGCTCGTCCCCTCGATGACGCGGATGCTGGCCGAGCGCCCGCAGGTGCGGGTCGAGCTCTCCGAGCTCGAGCTGGAGCAGGCGCTGCCCGAGCTGCGGCTGGGCACCCTCGACATGGTCGTCAGCGACGAGTACGACGGCCATCCCCGGCCCCGGCCGGCCGGGCTCCGGTACGAGCTGCTGCACCGGGAGCCGCTGCATCTGGTGCTGCCGGCTGCGCACCCGGCCGCCGCGCACGGCGGGCCCGTCGCGGTGGCCGCGCTGCGGGACGACGTCTGGGTGGCAGCCGCGGCCGGCACGGGTCACCACGCCCTGGTCGTCGGCACCTGCCGCTCCCTCGGCGGCTACGACCCCGACCTGCGCCACCGGTCCAACGACGCCGACCTCCTGCTCGAGCTCGTGCGCACCGCGGGAGCGGTCACGCTCATGCCGGCCCTCACGCTCCCGCCGGCGGACCCGGCCCTGGCCGTGCGCGACGTCGCCGAGACCACCGTCGGCCGCCGGCTGACGGTGCTCACCCGGGACCAGCCCCCGACCCCGGCGCTCGGTGCCTTCCTGGCCGCCGTCAGGGCGCAGGCGCACGGGCTGGCGGCCGGCCCGGGAGCGGGGGAGCGCGACCGGGGGCGATGACTCCCAGGGTGGTCGCCGGTCTCCCCTGGCAGCCGGCCAACCGCACCCCAGGAGGGCACCGTGACCGCCACCTACACCTTCGACGTCTTCTCCACCCTCGACGGGTTCGGCTCCTACGGCGAGGACGGCGACTGGGGCGGCTACTGGGGCAAGGAGGGCCCGGAGTTCCTCGACCACCGCCTCGCGGAGTACCGCGCGGAGCAGCGGCTGGTCCTCGGGGCCGCCACCTTCCGGGAGTTCGTGCAGTTCCTGGACCCGGCTCGGGTCACCGACCCGCTCAACACCCGGATGCGGACCATGCCGACGACGGTCGTGTCGACGACGCTGCAGGCCCCCCTCGACTGGCCGGACGCGACCCTCGAGCACGGGGACGCCGTCGACGTCGTCGCCCGGCTCAAGGAGGAGTCCGACGTGCCGCTGCGCTCGCACGGCAGCCTGGCGATGAACCGGGCCCTGATGGCCGCCGGCCTGGTCGACCGCGTGCAGGTGACGGTCTTCCCCGTGATCACCGGGAGGACCGGGACGGCGCCGGTCTTCGGGGGCGCGGCCGACTTCGACCTCGAGCTGCTCGGGAGCCGGACGTTCGACGGCCGCATCCAGGAGCTCGTCTACCGGCCCACCCTGCACGGCTGACCCCGTCGGGCGCCCGCCCGTCCGGCGTGCCCACCGCCCGGTCCCGCGAGTCCTGGCGCCCGCGCGGTTAGGGTCCGAGGTCCGAGCCGGGTCCGCGGCTCGTCGACAGTGGCCGCCGGATCGCGCCGGGCGGCCGTCGCGGGGGTCCAGCGTGGTTCTGCTGCTCGTGTTCGCCGGCCTGTTCGGGCTGGCGATCGGGTCGTTCCTCAACGTCGTCGTGCACCGGGTGCCGGCCGGGCTGTCCGTCGTCGCGCCGCCGTCCCGCTGCCCGGTGTGCGAGAACCCGATCCGGGCCCGGCACAACGTCCCGGTGCTCGGCTGGCTGGTCCTGCGGGGGCGGTGCGCGGACTGCGGGACGCCGATCCCGCCGCGCTACCCCCTGGTCGAGCTGCTCACCGGCGTCCTGTTCGTGCTGGTGACCTGGCGGCTGGCCGAGCTGGACGAGCTGGCCGCGCTGCCCGCCTGGCTCGTGTTCACCGCCCTCGGCGTCGCGCTGGCGATCATCGACCTGGACACCCGGCGGCTGCCCAACGCGCTGGTCCTCCCGGCCTACCCGGTGCTCGGCGTCCTGCTCACGGGCGCCGCCACCGTCTCGGGCGACCGGGAGGCGCTGCTCCGGGCGGGGCTGGGCGCCGTGGCGCTGTTCGGCGCGTTCCTGCTGATGGCGCTCGCCTACCCGGGCGGGATGGGGATGGGCGACGTCAAGCTCGCCGGCGTGCTCGGCCTGGTGCTGGGCTGGTTCTCGTGGGCCGCGGTGGTCGTCGGGGCGTTCGCCGGCTTCTTCCTGGGCGCGGTCGTCGGCGTCGTCGTCATGGCCGCCGGGCCGCACGGACGCCAGACCGCCGTCCCGTTCGGGCCGTTCATGATCGCGGGCGCGCTGCTCGGGCTGTGGATCGCGGACCCGGTGGCGGACCTGCTGCTGCGCAGGTGACCCGGGTCAGACCCGCTGCGGGACCTCGGGCGACCGCCGCGGCGCCGGCACGACCGGCCGGGCCGAGCCGGCCGGGTGCTGCGTCAACCCGAGCCGGACGGCGGCCATGACGGCCTCGGCGCGCGAGCGGACGCAGAGCTTCTCGTAGACGCGGGACACGTAGGTCTTCGCCGTCGACGGGCTGATGAACAGCTCGGCGGCCAGCCCCGGGATCGACCGGCCGGCGACCAGGAGGTCGAGCACCTCGCGCTCGCGGGCGCTGAGGTCGGTGCCGCTCGGGACGGCCGCCTCGCGCTGACGGCGGAGCGCCGCGGCCAGGCCGGCGGCGGTGAAGGAGGTCGCGGCGACCGCGGCGTGGCGCACGGCGGCGACCACCTCGACCACCGGCGCCGTCTTGGGGACGTAGGCGGAGACGCCGGTCTCGAAGGCGTCGAGCAGGACGGCGTCGTCGGTGGTGGCGGTGAGCAGGACGATGCCGAGGTCGTCGAACCGCTGGCGCAGCTCGCGGGCGAGGGCCATCCCGTGGTCCTCACCCGCGTCGAGGCCGACGACCACGACGTCGGGCAGCAGGGTGGCGGCGAACCGCACGGCCTGCTCGGCGGACGCCGTCTCGCCGACGACCTCCAGCCCGTCCTGCTGCTCGATCAGATGGCGGATGCCCCACCTCGTGACCGGGTGACTCTCGACCACCACGACCCGTGCGCCCATCGCGCGTTCCCCGTTCTGCCCCCGTTGACCAGCTCCGCGCCCTCCCCGGTTCCGGGGAGAGACGTGTTGCGCACAATGTGTAACGGCCGGAGACGGGCAGGTCAACGCCACGTGTCACCCACTCGGGGGGGTGGAATTGGGCAGAACTCCACCACCCGGTTCCGCAGCGTGACGGTGGACCCGGGCGGCGACCCGGGAACCGCGCCGCGACCTGGGCCTTCGCACGGTATCGGTTCCAATGCGCAGTGTAGTCAACACCACCGTCACGCGGCCCTGTGTCCGCCGATCGGCCGACAGCTGTCCTCCGGTCGTCGCCAGGAGGAGGGCCGAACGTCCGTTACGCCGGCGCGCTGACCACCGCACTCTCCTCTCGGCAACCGCACGACTGCACAGCGCAGTCCTGGTGACGAGGAGGTGACGGCGATGGCCCTGGCGTTCGGACTCGACGAGCGCGACGTGGCGACGTTCTCCGCCGCCCTCCGCCTGCCGGTGCTGCTGCTCGACGACCTCGCCGCCGTCGTGGGCGCAGCCCGCCACGACCGCGACCTGCGCCTGGTCGTCCTCGGCCCGTCGCTCGCCGCCGCGGACGTGCTGCGCTGCGCCGCCGAGGTGCGCGCCGCCCGCCCCGGGGCGGTCGTCGTCCTCCTGCGGACGGCGCTGAACCGGCTGGAGCGGCACGTCGTCGGCAGCGCCGGCGTCGACGCCGTCCTCCCCGCCACCGACATGGCCGCCGCGGCACGCAGCTGCCTCGAGTTCCTCGCGGCCCGCGCCGCGTGGGGGAGCGGCCGCGTGGTCACCGTGCACGCCGGCAAGGGCGGGTGCGGGACGACGACCGTGGCGGTCAACCTCGCCGTCGCGCTGGCCCGGGACGCCGGGCAGCGGGTCTGCCTCGTCGACCTCGACCTCCGCTCCGGGGACGTCGGCGTGACGGTGGGCCTCGAGCCGCACCGGACGCTGGCCTCGGCCCGGACCGCGGGCGACCTGCTGGACGCCGTGGTCACGCCGCTGGAGCCGGGCCTGGACTGCGTGCTCGCGCCGCCCCTGCCCGCGGACGCCCAGCGCCTCGACGTCGGGCTGGTCGAGTCGGTCCTCGACGCGCTGACCCCGCGCTACGACGTCGTCGTCGTCGACACGCCCCCGGTCGTGACCCGGCTCGTCATGTCGGCCCTGGACCGGTCCGAGCACCACGTCCTGGTGACGACGCCGGAGCGCCCGGCGCTGCGGGGCCTGCGGCGGACGCTCGACACCCTCGACCTGCTGGGCCACCGGCGCGACGTCCGGTCGGTGGTCTTCAACCGCTCGGACTCGCGCGTCGGTCTCACCGCCGCGGACGCCGAGCGCATGCTCCGCGCGCCGATCGCGGCCCACGTGCCGTCGAGCCGGGACGTCGCGGCCTCGATCAACTCCTGCCGGCCGTTGACGGCCGCGAGCCCCGACCACCCGGTCAGCTCGGCCGTCCGGCACCTCGCCCGGACACGGCTCGCCCCCCGGGGCGCCGTGCCGCGACTCCCGGCGGGGGCGCCGTGACGTGAGGCGCGCCTGAGCCGCGCCGGTCCGCTCCCCGGCGGCCCGGCAGGCACTCGGAACCAGCACCACCCGCACCACCGCCGGCCTCAACGGGGGCGCCGGCGTCACCCACCCGACGGCCGACCGGCCGTCGCCTCCTCAAGGAGAACCCAGTGCTCGCCTACATCCGCAACGCCCGCAAGAACGACGAGGGCTTCACCCTCATCGAGCTCCTGATGGTCATCGTCATCCTCGGCGTCCTCGCCGGCATCGTCGTCTTCGCCGTGCAGGGCATCAACGACGACAGCGAGACGGCCGCCTGCCAGGCCGACGCCCGGACGGTCGTCACCGCCCAGGAGGCGTACTACGCCCAGAACGACGCCTACGCCGCGAGCACTACGGCCCTCGTGACGGCGGAACTGCTGCGCTCCGCGCCGGCCAACATCTCCACGGACGCCACCGGTGCCGTGACGGGTGACACCGGCACTCCCTGCGCCAGCATCAGCTTCTGAGCCGAGCGCTCGTCAGCGGGGAGGGCCGTCGGTCCGACGGCCCTCCCCGCCCTCATCGCCCACCCGATCACTGCCTCAAGGGGAACCCGTGCTCGCGCACATCACCGGCAGCCGCGTCGACGGCCTGCTCGAGGAGCTCTGGAACGCCGGCGGCACCGACCTGCTGCTCACCGCCGGCAGCCCGCCGCGGATCCGCGTGCACGGCGACCTCCACCCCGTCCACGGCGCCCGGCCGCTGACCGCCGACGACACCGAGGCGCTCGTCGCGGAGCTCCTGACCCCGGCCCAGTCCGCGGCCTTCGCCGCCCAGCAGGACCACGACTTCTCGTTCAGCTGGCGCGACGCCGCCCGCATCCGTGGCAACGCCTTCACCCAGCGCGACCAGGTGGCGCTCGCCCTGCGGATGATCCCCCGCGAGGTGCCGAGCCTCGACGCGCTCGGCCTCCCGCCCGTCCTGGGCGACCTCGCGACGAGGCACCAGGGCCTCATCCTGGTCACCGGCCCCACCGGCTCCGGCAAGTCGACGACGCTGGCCGCCCTCGTCGACCGGATCAACAGCCAGCGGGCCTGTCACATCCTCACCATCGAGGACCCGATCGAGTACGTGCACGACCACAAGCGCTCGCTGGTCAGCCAGCGCGAGGTCGGCACCGACACCCCGTCGTTCCCCGACGCGCTGCGCGCGGCGCTCCGCGAGGACCCCGACGTCGTGCTGGTCGGCGAGATGCGCGACCTGGACTCCATCCGCTTCGCGCTCACCATCGCCGAGACCGGCCACCTCGTCCTCGCGACCCTGCACACCAACGACACCGCGCAGTCGCTGTCCCGGATGATCGACGTCTTCCCCGGCGACCAGCAGGCGCAGATCCGCGTCCAGCTCGCCGCCGCGCTCACCGCGGTCGTGTACCAGCGGCTGGTCCCGCGGACCGCGGGCGGCATGGTCGCCGCCTACGAGGTGCTCGTCGCGACCTCCGCGGCGCGCAACCTCATCAAGGAGGGCAAGACCCACCAGCTGCGCAACGTCCTGGTCACCGGCCAGCGCGAGGGCATGGTGACGCTCGAGCAGTCGCTGTCCGAGCTCGTCCGGACCGGTGCGGTCCGGTACGAGGACGCGGTGCCGCGCAGCCTCTACCCCAAGGAGATCGACGTGCCCCGGATGCACGGGAGCGTGGCCTGATGCGGTTCGGACGGCACGCATCCACCGCTGAGGACGAGGTCGTCGTCCCCGTCGAGGACCGGCCGGCCCCCGTCGAGTCCTCGGTGCACCAGGGCGGGCGCCGCCTCGGCGAGGTCCTCGTGGAGAGCGGGCTGGTCAGCCGGGCCGACGTCCTCGCCGCGCTGGACAAGAAGCGCAAGGGCGCCCCCCAGCGGCTGGGCCGGCTGCTCATCGACAGCGGCGCGCTCTCCGAGCGGGACCTCACCGCCGCCCTCGCCCGGCAGAACTCGCTGCAGGTGGTCGACCTGCGGGACCTGACGCCGGCGCCCGAGGCCCTCGCGCTCATGTCCGACAGCACGGCGCACCGGCTGCAGGCGCTGCCGATCGGGTTCTCCGGCGACTCCGTCACGGTCGCGGTGGCGGACGGCTCGGCGGCCACCGCGGCCGCGGTCGAGGAGGCCCTCCAGCGCCCGGTGACCCTCCGCCTGGCCGCCCAGTCCGAGCTGCGCCGCGCGATCGACAGCAGCTACCGCGCCCTCGCCCACCTCGAGGACCAGGTCAAGGTGTTCGAGGCCCGCGACGCCGTCCGCCGCGACGCGGTCCGGGCCGAGACCGAGGCCGTCGCCGACGACGCTCCGGTCGTCCAGGTCGTCGACAAGATCCTCACCCAGGCGCTGCGCGACCGCGCCTCCGACGTGCACGTCGAGCCGCAGGAGGAGCGGGTGCGCGTGCGCTACCGCATCGACGGCGCGCTGCACGACGTCCTCGAGCTGCCCGGCTCGATGGGCCCCGCGCTGACCAGCCGCATCAAGATCATGGCCGGGATGAACATCGTCGAGCGGCGCCGGCCGCAGGACGGCCAGATCACCACCTCGATCGAGGACCGCGACGTCGACATCCGCGTCTCCACGGTGTCCGTGGTCGGCGGCGAGAAGGTCGTCATGCGGGTGCTCGACAAGAGCCGCCCGCTGTTCGACCTCGGCCGGCTCGGCATGCCCGAGGAGATGGTCGAGCGCTACCGCGCCCAGATCCACTCCCCGTACGGCATGGTCGTCTGCTCCGGCCCGACCGGGAGCGGCAAGACGACCACGCTCTACGGCTCGCTCGGGGAGCTGAACAGCCCCGACCGCAACATCATGACGATCGAGGACCCGGTCGAGTACACCTTCCCGTCGATCAACCAGATCCAGATCAACGAGCAGGCCGGGGTCACCTTCGCCAACGGCCTGCGGGCCATCCTGCGGCAGGACCCGGACGTCATCCTCGTCGGGGAGATCCGCGACGCCGAGACCGCCCGGATCGCCGTCCAGTCCGCCCTCACCGGTCACTTCGTGCTCTCGTCGGTGCACGCCACCGACACGGTCTCGGCCCTGTTCCGGCTGGTCGACATGGGCATCGAGACGTTCCTCGTGGCCTCCTCGGTGACCACCGTGCTCGCCCAGCGGCTCGTGCGCCGGGTGTGCGGCTACTGCCAGGCGGCCCACGCCCCGACGCGGGAGGAGGTCGTCTTCCTCGAGTCCCTCTCCCCGGGGGCCAGCGAGGACGCGGTCTGGGTGCGCGGCACGGGCTGCACCTTCTGCGCGCAGACCGGCTACCTGGACCGCGTCGGCGTCTACGAGATGATGCCGATCACGTCCCGCATCCGGGAGCTGGTGGTCGACCGGTCACCGCACGACGACGTCCGGAAGACCGCTCGCGCCGAAGGCATGAACACCCTCGTCGAGCAGGCCGCCCAGCTCGTCCGCGCCGGCGTCACGACGACGTCCGAGGTCATGCGCTCCGTCTACGTGGTGGGAGGCTGACGTGCCCACGTTCACCTACTCGGCGACCTCGCCCACCGGCGAGCTGACCCGCGGGAAGTACAAGGCCGCCAGCCAGGAGGCGGCCGAGCTCGCGCTGTACGAGCAGGAGCTCCGCAACATCCGCGTCGCGGAGAGCAAGAGCTTCCTCCAGATGGAGCTCACCGCCCCCCGGGTGAAGCGCGAGGAGGTCATGCACCTCTCCCGCCAGCTCGGTGCCTTCCTCCGCGCCGGCCTGCCGGTGGTCGAGGCGGTGCGGCTCATCGGGGAGGAGGCCTCGAACAGCTCCGTCAAGCGGGTGATGACCGAGGTCGAGGTCGGGCTGCGCGGCGGCGACACGCTGTCGGACTGCTTCGACCGCCACCCCAAGGTCTTCCCGGAGTTCTACCGGGGGATCCTGCGGTCCGCCGAGCTCACCGGCCGGCTCGACACCGTGCTCAGCCAGCTGGCCGAGTACCTGGACAAGGACCTGGCCACCCGGCGCAAGATCAAGTCCGCGGCGCTCTACCCCTCCGTCATCGCCGGGATGGCCGTCGTCACCGTGGCGATCCTGGCCGGCTGGGTGCTCCCCAAGTTCAAGGACTTCTTCACGTCGCTGGACGCGGAGCTGCCGCTGCCCACCCGCATGCTGCTCGCGGTCACCGACTTCCTCCTGGGGTACTGGTGGGCGCTGCTCGGCGGGCTGGTGGCGCTGGTCCTGGTCGTCGTCCTCGTCCTGCGGACCCAGCGGGGCAAGTACGGCAGGGACCGGCTGCTCCTCTCCGTCCCGGTGCTGGGCAACACCGTCCAGTTCGTCCTCGTCGAGCGCTTCTGCCGGATCCTCTCGGCGATGGTCGGCGCCGGGGTGTCCCTCCCCGAGGCGCTGCGGGTGGCGTCGGACTCCCTGCGCAACAGGGTCTACATCCGGTCCCTGTCCTCGGTCGGCGAGGCCATGCTCCGCGGCGAGGGCCTGGCCGGTCCGCTGGCGGCCACGGGACGGTTCCCGGGCACGGCGACCCAGATGATCCGGGTCGGCGAGGAGACCGGGACGCTCGACGCGCAGCTGGAGGCCACGGCCGAGTACTACGAGGGCGAGCTGACCTTCAAGATCGACAAGCTGACCTCACTCTTCGAGCCGGCCGTCCTCGTCGCCATGGGGCTCGTCGTGGGCTTCGTCGCGGTGGCCCTGGTGTCGGCGATGTACGGCGTCTACGGCCAGGTGGGGGTCTGAGGTGTCCATCAGCACCGACGACCGGGGCGAGACCCTCCTCGAGATCCTCATCGCCACGGTGATCCTCGGGATCACGGCGGTGGCGGTCCTGAGCGGTCTCATGACCACGGTCACGGTCTCGGACACGCACCGCAAGCAGGCCACTGCCGGCGCCGCGGTCAAGGACTACGCCGAGAGCCTCAGCCGCCACGTCGCGGCCAGCGACGCCCACTACGCGGAGTGTGCAGCTGCCGGGGCCTCGTCCCCCTACCAGCCGGTCTCCGTGGGCTACGCCGCCCCGGCCGGCTACTCGGCGAGCGTGTCCGCGGTCCAGTACTGGAACCCGACGAGCCGGACGTTCACCGCCGGCTGCTCCTCGGCCGGCATGGAGCGGGTGACCCTCCAGGTCTCCAGCAGCGACGGGAGAGCCACCGAGCGGCTGGTCATCGTGGTCCGCAAGGCGTGCGGGGCCGGTTCGGCATGCTGAGGACGAGGCGGGACGCCGAAGCGGGCTTCACGCTCGTCGAGCTGCTGATGGCGATCGTCCTCCTCGGCATCGTCGCCGTGCCCCTGGCGAACGTCGTCATCGGCTACTTCAAGACCACCGGCGTCACGGCCGCCCGGATGAACGAGTCGCACGACGCGCAGATCGCCGCGGCCTACTTCGCGCAGGACGTCCAGGCGGTCGGGGTGCGCGACTACGGCGCCTTCGGTACCCGCGCTGCCCCCTTCTCCCTCAAGCGGTCGGTGCAGACGAACGTCGCCGCGACCGGCGGTGACTTCCCCTGCGGGGTCGCCGGCACGCCCGACGCCGTCCTGCGGCTGGCCTGGGACGTCTTCCCGTCGGCCGGGGCGGCCACCCCGACCGGCCAGACGCGGGTCTCCTACGTCGTGGAGGGCACGGAGCTGCACCGGATCGTCTGCACGACCTCGGCCGCCCCCGTGTCGGACACGGTCGTCGCGCACAACCTCGTCGACCCCGCCACGGCCGCCGCGCTCGGCGTCGACCAGTGGGCCCTGAGCTGCGCCGACCCCGCCGGTACGCCGCTCGCCTCGTGCGAGGGAGCGGGCAGCGCCGTGCCCAGCACCATCACCCTGACGTTCACCGTCCGTGACCCCAACAGCCGGCCGGGCACCACCTACGCCGTCACCCTGACCGGCCACCGGAGGCAGTCGTGACCACCCCCCGGCGGCGCCGACCCGCCGTCTCCGACGACTCGGGGGCCACGCTCGTGCTGGCCCTCGTCATCGTCACCGCCGTCGCCGTCCTGGTCAGCGGGTTGCTGACCTTCGCCGACACGAGCGTGCGCGCGACGGTCGGCCTCCGTGACCAGGCCGCGGCCGCCGCCACGGCGGACGGAGCGGCGCAGGCGGCGATCAACGAGCTGCGGACGAGCGGCAGCAACAACGCCACCACCGCCGCCCAGTGCTTCCAGGCAGCCGACGGCGCCTGGTCCGAGGCCAGCCGCGTCTTCTCCGACCTCGTGCCCGGCAGCACGGGCAAGCCGGCCAACTCGGCGCGCGTCGAGTGCAGCATCGACAAGTCGACCGGCGCGTCCGGCGACCTCGTCCCGATCACCGCCGCCAACAGGCCCGGCAACGCCATCCTGACGCTGAGCACCAACCCGGCCGAGGTCGGCCTGCAGGTGCAGGCGAACAGCACCTCGATCCCCTTCAGCGTCAAGGGCGGGATCATCTCGAACTCGAGCATCGCCGTGACCAACGGGTCGCTCCAGACGACGACCTACGCCTACGGCGGCACCACCTGCACCGGCACCATCGTCAGCAACCCGCCGGTGCAGTGCCCCCGCGGCGGCCTCCCGGGCGACCCGAACTACGCGCCCGACACCACGACCGTCCCCACGTACCGCACGGTGCCGACCAACGTGGCGAGCAACTGTCCCGGCAAGGTGGTCACCTTCCAGCCCGGCTACTACGACGACGCCTACGCGCTGTCCGACCTCATGAGCGGCAACGGCGCGTGCAAGGACAGCGTCTGGTGGTTCAAGCCCGGCGTGTACTACTTCGACTTCAAGAACGCCTCGGGGGCCGTCCCGGGCATGGGCGGGTCGACCGACGAGTGGTTGATCAGGGACGGCCAGCTCATCGCCGGTACGCCGGTCGACGCGGCCGGCTCCCCGATGACCACCCCCGTCAACCCGATGTCCGTCCCGGGGGCGTGTCAGAACCCCATCACCTCGACGTCCGCCCAGGGAGTGCAGTTCATCTTCGGCGGGGACAGCCGGTTGCGGGTGGCCAACGACGCCGACGTCGAGATCTGCGGCACCTACTCGGCCACCAAGCCCCCGCTGGCGGTGTACGGGGTGAAGTCGGGGTCCGCCACCCAGACCGTCGTCCCGGACGCGGTGGCCCAGACGGTGACCGCCACCGGGTACACCGTCCCGGGGGGCGACCTGAGGTCGGCACTCGCCACCACCGGGGGCACCGCCGTGTCCTGGACCGGGGCGAGGAACGACACCGGGACCCTGCAGCTGTCGAACCTCCTCCCGGCGCCGGCCATCCCGGCCGGCTCGATCCTCGACTCCGCGAGGCTCCGGATCGTGTACGGCGCCTCCGTGAAGGCGACGAGGACGGTGACCGTCACGCCGTCGTCCGGGGCGGCGGCCGGGACCCCCTTCGACGTCTCCCCGAGCGGCGCGGCCCTGCCCGCGGGGACGCAGACCGTGGACCTGACCGCGGGGCTGGCCGCCACGGTGCACTCGGGTGGCCTGACCGGTCTCGCCCTGTCCTACAAGTCCAGGCTCGGAGACCCCGGGACGGAGTCGATCGACGCCGTCTACCTGGACCTGACGTACACGCAGCCCGCCTTCCGGGCGCAGAGCGGGTGCATCGCCGCCGTCTACACCGGCGGGTCGGGCGGCCAGTGCGCGGTCATCTCGACGCCGGAGTCCTACTCCGGCCGCTTCTACATCCAGGGCACGACGTACACGCCGCTGGCGCCCATCGACATCGCGCTGAGCAACATCACCGAGCAGGTGCTGCGCTTCGGCGTGATCTCCCGTGTCCTCTGGCTCAAGGAGACCGGGTCGATCAGCTACTCGGGCCCGGTGATCGAGATCCCCGACGACTCGCCCGGATACGGGCCCGGCGGGACGGTCTTCTTCCTCACCGTCTTCGTGTGTCCCGAGGCGTCCACGTGCTCGACCGGCGGGGACCGGTCGATCGTCGCGCGTGTCTACGCCCACGACACCGCCGGCTCACCCACCGCAGCGGGGAACCACAGACAGATGATCGTCCAGAGCTGGGCCGTCATCCGCTGACGGGCTGCGGGGGGCCCGGTCCCACCCGTCCGGGTGAGACCGGGCCCCCGTCGCGTGGATCTGCTGCAGTCGAGGTCCCGGTCGGCCGACAGGAGCCGTGAGCCGCCGCACCCCGCGCCGGCCAGGAGGAAGGCGACGCAGTCGTGAACCCGTTCAAGCACGCCACGGTCCAGGGCATCGAGGTCGAGTTGCCGTCCGGTGCCGTCCGCCGGTACGAGGACCGCTTCGACCTGTCCCCCGCCGAGGACGGCGGCTGGGAGCTGGCGGCACACACCTTCACGTGGGAGCGCGACGGCGGCGGCTCCGTCGTCGTCCGCGAGACCGTGCGGGAGTGGGTCCTCGCCGACCCGGCCGACGCCGTCGCCGCGGTCGAGACCGAGCCGGCCGGCACCGAGCAGCGGGACGTCTCCGTCTTCCGGGCCTCGGGGCTGCTGCGCCTGGAGACCTACCTGCTCCTCGACGCCGCCGTCTGGGACCCGCTGTACCAGGGCTGGGACCCCGCCGAGGGCGTGGAGCTGCGCCGGGCCGGCTGATCCGCCCGCCGGGACGCGACCGGAGCCCCGCGCCACCACCGGGTGGCGCGGGGTTCCGGCACGTGCACGGTGGCCCGCTCCGTCAAGCTCCCTCGAGGTCAGGACGGGGGCCGGACGACCCGGTAGTTCAGCAGCACGATCCCGGAGGGGAAGGGCCGGCACTGGATCAACCGCAGCTTCGTGCTCGCGGTCATCGTGCCGAAGAAGGGCACGCCGTCCCCGAGGACGACGGGGACGACCGAGACGCCCAGCTCGTCGACGAGGCCGAGCTCCAGCAGCTGGGTGACCAGCCGCCCGCCACCGAAGACGCAGATGTCCTTCCCGGGGTCGATCCGGGACCGCACGGTGTCGATCAGCTCGGTCAGGTCGCCGGCGTACGCGCGCGTGTTCCGGCCGGTCGGCAGGTCGGCGTCGTGGGTGACCACCCAGGTCGGCACGGCACCGATCCCGGCGGTGCCCATCTCCCGGTACGTGTTCGCGCCGACGACGTAGGCCCCGGTGCGGGCCTCGGTCTCCGCGAAGCCGTAGTCCTCACCGGGGGCCATGGCGTCGTTGAGCCACGCGAGGTCCCCGGACCTCGACTGGATGAAGCCGTCCAGGCTGGCCGCCATCCCGGCGAAGACCGTCGCCATGCCGGACGAGCGTAGGCCGGGACGGCACGCGGCCCCGGGCGCTGCTCCGCCGCGCGCGACTGCTCAGACCGCCGTGTCGCCCTCCGCGGTGTACGGGCGGCCCGGCCAGTACGCCCACTCCTCGAAGTCCTCGACCCGGCCGTCGTCGGCGAAGCGCAGCACCCACAGGTCCCGGTACTCCTGGACCGGGTCGGTGTAGCGCACCTCCAGCCGGACCACCGCGTCCCGCCCCTCCACGGCGACCGGCTCGGCGGTCACCGTGAACGCCCGGCCCTCGTCCTCCCGCCAGAACGCCCGGATCGCCGCGTGGCCGACCTCAGACGGCTCGTAGGGGGAGCGCCGGTACCGGGCGTCGTCGGTGAACAGCCGGGCGACCCCGGCCACGTCCCCCTCCCGCCACGCGCGCTCGTACCCGGCCACCCACTGCATCACCCCGGCGCGGTCCACGCGGCCACGCTGCCACGTCCGCCGGGGCCGTCGGGGGTTCCCGCCGCCGTGCCGGTCGCGCGACGATCGCCGACTCCGGACCGCCGAGGAGGGGCGCCATGACCGACACCGCTGCCGTGACGAGGACCGGCTACGCCCCGGTCAACGGGCTGGAGATGTACGTCGAGGTCCACGGGCCCGCAGGGGAGCCGGCCGCCGGCCCGGTCCTCCTCCTGCACGGCGCGTACATGTCGGCCGGCGACCTCGGGCCGCTGGTGAGCGCCCTGGCCGCCACCCGCGAGGTCGTCGTCCCGGACCTGCAGGCGCACGGCCGGACGGCGGACGTCGACCGCCCGATCACCTACGAGGGCCTGGCTGACGACGCCGCGGCCCTGCTCGCCCACCTCGGCATCGAGCGCGCCGACGTCCTGGGCTTCAGCATGGGCGGCGCCGCGGCGCTGCAGGTGGCCGTCCGCCACCCGGGCGTGGTCCGGACGCTGGTCGTCGTGTCGGCGTCGCACTCCAGCGACGGGATGCAGCCGGAGCTGCTGGCGATGATCCCGACCATCACGCCGGAGGCGTTCGCCGGCACCCCGATGGAGGAGGGCTACCGGGCGCTCGCGCCCGACCCCGACCACTTCCCGGTCCTCGTCCGGAAGCTCAAGACGCTCGACGAGACTCCCTTCGACTGGCCCGCCGAGGACATCCGCGGGATCACCGCGCCCACCCTGGTCGTCGCCGGGGACGCCGACGCCGTCCGCGTCGAGTCCGCGGTCGAGCTCTTCCGCCTCCTCGGCGGCGGCGCGATGGGCGACCTGGCCGGCCTCCCGCGGGCGCGCCTGGCGATCCTGCCGGGGACCACCCACTTCATGCCGCCGGGCAGCGGCGTCCTCGACCGCCTGGACTGGCTCCTCCCGATGGTCGTCGCCCTGTTCGACGAGCCGCCGGGAGGGCCGGCCTGAGCCCGGCCCGGTCAGTCGTCGACGAGGACGACCTCGTACTGGTCCGCGGTGGGCGGCAGTCCGGTGTCGAAGTGCGTGTTCACGACGGCGAGCCGGCCGTCGTACCGGATGGCGGTCGCCGGGATCCGGAAGAGGTCGCTGGTGACGACGTCCCGGACCGACCCTGACGTCAGGTCCCCGCTCAGCCGCACCTCGGTCACCTGGCCGAGAGGGTTCTCCTCGGTGCTGCCCTGCACTGCCCACAGCCGCCGGCCCTGCACCTCGATGCCGTCGACCCCGGGCACGGTCACCCCCGCGACCGGGGCGCTGTCGCCGGTCGCCGGGTCCACCGTGTACAGCTCGCCGTTGGCCGAGTGGGCGACGACGAGCGTCCTGCCACCCCGGACGGCGGCGATGCCGTTGAGGTTGAACTCGCCGCTCGTGTCCGCCGCCGGTCCCCGCAGGGGCAGTGTGCGGAACCCGCCCGGGTTCCCGTGGTGGTCGATCGGCACGTGGTACAGGACCCCGTGCCTGCTGTCGGTGAACCACGCGCCCGTCCGGGTGACGACGACGTCATTGACCAGCGTGGTGGGGATCGTGGCGTCCATGGGGGACGGCGGCGCGAACCGGTACTCCGCGACCGTCTTCCCGGTGTGCAGGTCGTACACGTACGCCTGGCCGGTGAAGCCCCCCGCCACGTAGAGCAGGCCGTGTCGGAGGTCGGTGTCCATGCCGACCGCCCACCGACCCTCCGGAGCGTCGATGAACAGCTCGGCGGTCCCCGCCTCCAGGTCGCCGCGGAAGACGTCGCCGGCGAACAGGTCGCCCGCGTAGAACGTGTCACCCCCGCCCGCCGCGATGCCCTCGGCCGAGGTCGCGCCCGGCAGGACGATCACCTCCGGCCAGGACGCCGCCGCGGACGGGACGGTCGTGACGGTCAGGGCGACCACGCCGGTCACCAGCACCGCCGCTCGCAGGTGGCCGGTCGTCCTCCGCGTCGTCGGCACGGCTGCCTCCGGTGGGCGTCGTCGGTCGGGCGGTCGTCCGTCCACGGTGGCCCGCCCGCCGCGTGCGGGACAGGGCCCAACGCCCCGGTACCGGGCCGCGGTCGGGCGACCGCGGACGGCGGCAGGGGCAGGAGACCCCGACCGCCGTGGCGCCGCTCAGTCGTCGACCGACCGGCGGTGGCTCGGGCTGTCCGGGGCCAGGAGCGAGTGCTTCCGCCCGTAGGCGAAGTAGACGACCAGCCCGATGAGCAGCCAGACCCCGAAGCGGGCCCAGGTCTCCCATGGCAGCTGCCAGATGAGGAACAGCGACGCGAGCACCCCGAACGCCGGGACGACGGGCATGAGCGGCAACCGGAACGGCCGCGGCGTGTCCGGCCGCGTGTAGCGGAACAGGATGACGGCGACGCAGACCACGATGAACGCCGACAGGATGCCGATGTTCGTCAGGTCCGCGACGGCGCGGATCGGGAAGACGCCGGCCAGCACGGCCGCCCCCGCGCCGGCGATCCAGGTGACCCGTTGCGGCGTACCGGTGCGGTCGACCTTCGCGAACCACGGCGGGAGCAGCCCGTCCCGGCTCATCGAGAACCACACGCGGGTGACGCCGAGCAGGAAGGTCAGCATCACGGTCAGGATGGACAGCACGGCGAAGACGGAGATGAGACTGGCGACCACCGGCAGGCCCACGCTCTCGAAGGCCGAGGCGAAGCCGGCGGTCGGGTCGATGTCCCGGTAGTCCTGCATCCCGGTGAGCACCAGCGTCGCGGCGACGTAGAGCACCATCGCGATGACCAGCGACAGGATGATCGCCTTCGGCATGTGCCGCGTGCCGTCCTCGGCCTCCTCGGCGGCGGTGCTCATGGCGTCGTAGCCGAAGACGGCGAAGAAGACGGTGGCCGCGCCGGTGAGCACCGGGCCGAAGCCGGACGGCAGGAAGGGGTCGTAGTTCCCCGCCTCGACGTAGAAGACGCCCAGCCCGATGATGCCGAGGATCAGCAGGATCTTGATCCCCACGGCCACCAGCTCGAACCGGCCGAAGGTCCTCGTGCCGCGGCTGAGGATGAACGTCACCAGCAGGCAGATCAGGACCGCGGGGACGTTGACGACGCCGCCCTCCTCGGCGGAGGCGGTGAGCGACGTCGGCAGGGCGAGCCCGAGGTTGTCGAGCAGTTCCCCGAGGTAGCCGGAGATGCCGATCGCCACGACGGCGACGATGGCGATGTACTCCAGGAGCAGGTCCCAGCCGATGAACCACCCGATGACCTCGCCGAGGGCCACGTAGCCGTAGGTGTAGGCGGACCCGGCCCGCGGGATCATGCCGGCGAACTCGGCGTAGGACAGCGCCGCTGCCGCGGAGGCCAGGCCCGCGATCAGGAAGGCGACGAGCACGGCCGGCCCGACGGGCTCGTTGTCGGCGTCGCCGGCGGCCACGAGCCCCGCGAGGGAGAAGATCCCGACGCCGATGATGCCGCCGACCCCGATCGCGGTCAGCTGCCACAGCCCGAGGCTGCGGGTGAGCCGGCCGCCCGCGCTGTGCTCCTCGAGGTCCTCCATCCGGTCGACCGGCATGCGCCGCCAGATCGAGTGCCCGTCACCGGTCATGGGTCCCCCTTCGTCGGCGCACCGAGGGTCCCGCTGCGGCACCGGTCGCGCAGAGCGGAGCGCGAGCCCTTGTCGGCGGGGACCGCCGGCGAGCACCGTGACGGGGAGCGACGCGGGAGGCGCGATGCCGAAGCGACTGGTCGTGTGCTGCGACGGCACCTGGAACACCCCGGACCAGGTGGCCGAGGGCCGGCCGTGCCCGACCAACGTCACCAAGCTCGCCCTGGAGGTCGCCCCGGCCGGCGACGACGGGCTGCGGCAGTGCGTCTACTACCTGCGCGGCGTCGGCACCGCCCGCGGCGAGCGGTACCGCGGCGGCGCGTTCGGCGTGGGGCTGTCCCGCGCCGTCAAGGACGCCTACCGGACGATCGTCGACAACTACGACCCCGGCGACGAGCTGTGGTTCTTCGGGTTCAGCCGCGGCGCGTTCACCGCCCGCAGCACCGCCGGCTTCGTCCGCACCGCCGGGGTGCTGGAGCGCCGCCACGCCGGCCGGCTCGACGAGGCCTACGAGCTGTACCGGTGCCGGGAGGCCCATCCCCGCGGCACCGAGGCCGAGCTGTTCCGGCGTTCCTACTCGCACGAGCCCGACGTCCACTTCATCGGCGTCTGGGACACCGTGGGCGCGCTCGGGCTGCCGGTGCGCGGGCTCGGCTTCGTCAACCGGCGGTGGGCGTTCCACGACACGACGCTGAGCTCGAAGGTGCGCAACGCCTTCCAGGCGCTGGCCGTGGACGAGACCCGCCGCGCCTTCCGGCCCACGCTGTGGGAGCCGCGCGAGGGCGACGCCCGCCCGGAGGGCCAGCGGCTGGAGCAGGTCTGGTTCTCCGGCGTGCACTGCGGCGTCGGCGGCGGCTACCGCGACACCTCGCTGTCCGACGTCGCGCTGCTGTGGATGGTGGACCGGGCCCGCGAGTGCGGCCTGGCGTTCCACCGCGACGCCTTCGCGCCGCCCCCGCCCGGCGGGGCCCCGGACGACAACCGGCCGCGTCCGGTGCCCGACCCGCTCGGCGAGCTGCGCGACTCCCGCACCGGCCTCTACCGGCTGCTGCCGCGGTACCACCGGGCGATCGGCGTGGGCCACCCGCGCACCGAGAGCCTGGCCTCGACCGCCGTCCGCCGGTACCTGCAGGACGAGCGCTACCGCCCGCCCGGCGTCGCCGCGTTCCTCGCCCGCGGCGGCCCGCGCACCGAGGTCGACGCCGGCCGGCGCTCAGCGGGCGGCGGACGCCCGCTGCCACTCCCGCGGACTCATCCCGAAGGCCTCGCGGAACCGGCGGGCGAAGTGGCTGGGGTCGGCGAAGCCGCAGGCGCGGGCGGTCGCGGCGATGGACCGCTGCCGCCCGGCGGGTGAGACCAGCCGGGCCCGCGCCGCCTCCAGCCGCCGGGCGATGACCTCCTGCTCGAGGCTGGCGCCGGCCGCGGCGAAGGCCTTGTAGAGCTGCCGGACCGAGACGCCGTGCGCCCGGGCGACGGCGGCCGGGGTGAGGCCCGGGTCGGTGAGGTGCCGGGCGACGTACGCCCGCACCCGGGTCACCAGCGTGTCCTCGCGCACCGGCGGGCCGTGCCGGTCGTCGCCGGCGGCGGACACCACGAGCGCGCGGACCAGCTCGACCGTGGCCGTCCCGAGCGCGGCGGCCCCGGGGTCGGCCGACAGCGCCGCGGCGTCGTCGGCGATCCGCTGCAGGTGCGCGCGCACCAGCCCGTGCAGCGCGCTGGCCCGCAGCCGCGGCGCCGCCCGGCGGACGACCTCGACCGGCAGGCCGAGCCGGTCGAGGGGGACCAGCAGCGCGCGGGACCCGCCACCGGTCGCGCAGGCGAACCCGTAGGGCGCGGTCATGTCCACCAGCATCAGGTCCCCGCCCTCGACCAGCTGCTCGTGGCCCAGCTGGTCGAACTCGCCGCGGCCGCGGTGCTGGAAGGCCAGCGCCACCAGCGGGACGTCGTCGCGGGCGACGTGCCGCCGCGTGCGCACCATGCGGAAGCGGGTCGCGTCGGTGGCCAGCAGCACCGCCGTCCCGTACGGGAACGCGTGCACGCGCGCCTGCACCTCCGCGGGGTCCTCGCGGTGCTCGACGCGGCAGGCCGCCGACGCCTCCTGCACGGCGACGCGGAAGGCCTCGGCGCGGTCGGCGCGGGGGAGCGGGGTGGTGTCGAAGAGCAGCATCGCGCCGTCCCTGGGCGTCGGCAGCGGACGTCCCCCGTGGACGCCGAGCCTGGCAGAGCCGGGCCGCTCCCGGAACCCGCACGGATGCAGGCAGGGACCGCAGCCGTGCACGCAGGGACCGTTCGCCGGCCGGGTCCGCTGCCAGGCTCGCGCTGACCGGCCACCACCCCGAGGGAGCGACCGTGACCACGCCACCGGCACCTCGCACCGCACCGAGCACCACCGCACAGGGCACCACCGCACAGGGCACCACCGCACCGGACACCGTCGTCCTGATCCACGGCTTCTGGGTGACCCCGCGCAGCTGGGAGAACTGGAGGACGCACTACGAGCAGCGCGGCTTCCGTGTGCTCACCCCGACCTACCCCGGCTTCGAGGGCGAGGTGGAGGCGCTCACCGCCGACCCGACGCCGATCGCCGAGGTCACGCTGCCGGCGATCGTCGAGCACCTGTCCGCGCTGGTCCGCGGGCTGGACCGCCCGCCGGTGCTCATGGGCCACTCCGCCGGCGGGACGCTCGTGCAGCTGCTGCTCGACCGCGGCCTGGGCGCGGTCGGCGTGGTGTTCAACTCCGCGCCGACCGAGGGCGTGAAGGTGGTGCCGCTGTCGCAGCTGCGCTCCACCTGGACGGTGCTCAGGAACCCCGCCAACCGGCACCGCGCCGTCGGGCTGACCGAGGAGCAGTGGCACTACGCCTTCGCGAACACGTTCCCCGAGGACGAGTCGCGGGCGCTGTACCGGCGGTACCACATCCCGGCGTCGGGCCGGATCCTGTGGAGCTCCGTGCTGGCCAACCTCATGCCCGGCCCGCAGGACGCGCACGTCGACTACGGCAACGAGGCGCGGCCGCCGCTGCTGTTCGTCTCCGGCGGCGAGGACCACCTCATGCCGCCGTCGGTGCAGCGGTCGAACGCGGCGCACTACCGCGCCGACACGGTGACCGAGGTGCGCGAGTACCCCGGTTACCCCCACCTGCTGCCCGCCTCGCCGGGCTGGGAAGCGATCGCCGACGAGTCCCTCGACTGGGCGCTCGCGCACGCGACGGGACCGCGTCGGCAGGTCGCCGGCGCGCAGTGACGCGCACCCGGGGTGCCCGCCGACGTCCGACCCGTTCCTGCTGGCCAGAGGCGGCTCCGGCGGCGATCATGGCGTGATGACGGTCACCGCGATGCCGGCACGGGCCCGCTGGGTGTGGGACGCACGCGACCGGACCCGCGCGGTCCGCGTCTCCGCGCACCCGGCGCAGGGCCTGGTCAACCTGAGCATCTGGCGGGACGACGCGTGCGTCGGCACCGTCAAGCTCCGGCCCGACGAGGTGGCCGGCCTGGTGTCCGGGCTGACCGAGGGCCTCGCCGAGCTCGCGGTGACGCCGCCGCCCGCCCCGGCGGCCCCGGCTCCGGTCACCGACCTGGAGACGCGGCTGGCCGCCGTCGAGTCGCGGCTCGAGGCGCCGCGTCCGACCGCGGCCGGACGCCTGCGCACCCTCGCCGCGCGGGTGGCTGAGCGCCTGCCCGGGCGCGGCTGACGGGTGTCCCTGACCTGCACCTGCTTCCTCGTGCGGGACGACGAGGCGGCGGGGACGGCCGCCCGGCCCGGTGGACCCGGGGACCCGTTCCTGACGGTCGACCTGCCCGGGCCGGAGCCGGTCGTGGTGCTGGCGACGCCCGAGGAGCTGCTCACCGACCGGCCGGCCGACGACGCGGTGCTGGACGCCGCGGCCGCGGAGGTCGGGCGGGGGAGCGCCGGGGCGGTGTTCCGGGTCTCCGCACCGCTCACGAGGGCACTCGCCGACGCTCCCGAGGCCCGGCTGCACCAGGTGGCCCCGCAGTGGGCGCGGACGGAGGAACTCGCCGGCAGCGACCCGGAGGACCTGGTCGACGGGCTGCGTCTCCTCGCCGGCCTGGCACGCGAGGCCGGCGCCCGCGGGGCCGGCGTCCACTGCCGGCTCGAGGCCTGATCCCGGCGCCGTCCGTACATTCGAGGGGGTGACCGTCACCCCCGGCGTCTCCGTCGCCCTCGGCACCCGCTTCGCCACCGCCCTGCCGGAGATGGCGGTGCCGTGGCAGGCCGTGGAGACGCCCGACCCGCGGCTGCTGGTGCTCAACGAGCCGCTGGCCGCGGAGCTCGGCCTGGACCCCGAGGCGCTGCGCGGTCCCGCGGGCGTCGGGCTGCTCACCGGCACCGTCGTGCCCGAGGGCGCCCGGCCGGTGGCGCAGGCCTACGCCGGCCACCAGTTCGGCTACTACAACCCGCGGCTGGGCGACGGCCGGGCGCTGCTGCTGGGCGAGCTCCCCGGCGCCGACGGCCGGCCGGTCGACCTGCACCTCAAGGGCTCGGGCGCCACGCCGTTCTCCCGCGGCGGCGACGGGCTGGCCGCCGTCGGGCCGATGCTGCGCGAGTACGTCGTCAGCGAGGCGATGCACGCCCTCGGCATCCCCACCACCCGCGCGCTCGCCGTCGTCGCCACCGGGCGGCCGGTGCGCCGGGAGACCCTGCTGCCCGGCGCCGTCCTCGCCCGGGTGGCCGCCAGCCACCTGCGGGTCGGCAGCGCGCAGTACGCCCGCGCCACCGGCGACGACGACCTGCTGCGCCGGCTCGCCGACGAGGCGATCGACCGCCACCATCCGGCCGCGGCCGACGCCGGCAACCGGTACCTCGCGCTGTACGAGGCCGTCGTCGCCGTCCAGGCGGACCTGGTGGCGCGCTGGGCGCTCGTCGGCTTCGTGCACGGCGTGATGAACACCGACAACGTGACGCTGTCCGGCGAGACCGTCGACTACGGGCCGTGCGCGTTCCTCGAGGCCTACGACCCCGACACCTGGTTCAGCTCGGTGGACGAGGGCGGGCGCTACCGGTACGGCAACCAGCCGCTCGCCGCCGAGTGGGACCTCGCCCGGCTGGCCGAGGCGCTGCTGCCGCTGTTCGCCGACGAGCAGGAGCAGGCGGTCGCGCTGGCCGTCGAGGCGCTCGGCGGCTTCCGCCCGCGGTACGAGGCGGCGCTGCTGGCCGGCTGGCGGGCCAAGCTCGGCCTGCCCGCCGGGCTGGACGACGAGGTCGCCCGGTCCCTGGTCGACGGCTGGCTGGCGCTGCTGCAGGCGAACCGGGTCGACCTGACCTCCTCGGTGCGGACGCTGTCGGCGGCCGCGCGCGGCGACGCCGAGCCGGTCCGCGAGCTGGTCCTCGACCTGGCCGGGATCGACGCCTGGCTCGGGCGGTGGCGGGCGCTGGCACCCGACGCGGACGCCATGGACCGGGTCAACCCCGTGTACGTCCCGCGCAACCACCTGGTCGAGGAGGCGCTGGCCGCGGCCACCGCCGGCGACCTCGGCCCGGTGGAGCGGCTGGTCGAGGTGGTCCGGCGCCCGTTCGACGAGCGGCCCGGGCTGGAGCGCTACGCCGCGCCCGGCCCCGAGGGCCCGTTCGTCACGTTCTGCGGCACCTGACCGCGCAGGTCGAGCTCCCGGCGCCGGCAGCGGGCCGCCGAGGTCGCGCATCGTCGCGGCGTCCCCGCGCAGCGCCAGGTACGGGTCGACGTCGCCGACGGCGACCGGGCGGATCCCCGTCCCCGGCCGTGAGCACCCCGGCATCCTCCCGTCCCTTGTCCCACCGGGCGCGGCGGGTCGATGCTGCGGCATGGCGTCCAAGAAGCGGTCCGGCCCCTCCGTCGAGGAGGCACCCAGATCCACCCGCAAGGTCGACCCCGCGTACTACGAGAAGGAGATGGCCCGCCTCCAGATCGAGCTGGTCAAGCAGCAGGAGTACATCCGCGCGACGGGCCTGCGGGTCGTCGTCCTGTTCGAGGGCCGCGACGCCGCCGGCAAGGGCGGCGCGATCCAGCGCATCACCGAGTCGGTCAACCCGCGGGCCACCCGGGTGGTGGCCCTGCCGGCGCCGACCGAGCGCGAGCGCGGGCAGTGGTACTTCCAGCGCTACGTGGAGCACCTGCCCACCCGCGGCGAGATGGTCCTGTTCGACCGGTCCTGGTACAACCGCGCGGGCGTCGAGCGGGTCATGGGCTTCTGCACCGACCACGAGTACGAGGAGTTCCTGCGCTCCTGCCCCGAGTTCGAGCGGATGCTCGTCCGCAGCGGGATCACCGTGCTCAAGTACTGGTTCTCGGTGAGCGACACCGAGCAGGAGAAGCGGTTCCAGGCGCGGCTGCGCGACCCGGCCAAGCGCTGGAAGCTCAGCCCGATGGACCTCGAGGCGCGCAACCGCTGGGTCGACTTCTCCAAGGCCAAGGACGCCATGTTCGCGGCCACGGACATCCCCGAGGCGCCGTGGTGGGTGGTCGAGGCCGACGTGAAGACGCGCGCCCGCCTCAACGTCATCAGCCACCTGCTCGGCCAGGTGCCCTACGAGGACCTCACCCCCGAGCCGCCGGTGCTGCCGCCGCGGCCGCCGAACGACGAGGAGTACGTGCGCCCGCTCATCGACACCCAGCGCTTCGTCCCCGACGTCGTCCCCTGACGGTCAGGGGAGGACCGGCAGCACCACGCACGAGGGGTGCGCGGCGTCGTGCCGCACCTCGAACCGGTTGGCCCGCAGCTCCGTCGCCGTGCCCAGCGGCTCGCCGGTGCCGGGGTTGCGCGCGAACCGCGGGAACGCGCCGCCGCTGACCTGCACCCGCACCCGGTGGCCGGCCCGGAACCGGTAGGCGGTGGGGAACAGCGCGACGTCGACGGCGAGCGTGCCGTCGCCCGCGACCGCGACGTCGTCGGCCGGGACGGTGCGCGGGTCGAGCCGGCGGATCCCGTCGACGACGTTGCGCGAGACGCCCGCGGGGTCGACGTCGCAGACGCGGACGAAGACGTCGGCGTGCGGCAGCTCGGTGCGCACGTGCACCCGCGCCCGCACCGGCCCGACGACGTCGAGGTCGGCGGGCAGCGGGGGACCGGTGAACACCAGGACGTCGTCGCGGGCCTCGACCTCCCGGTTGTCGGCCTGCTTGCCCGGCGGCTGCAGCAGCGGCCCGCCGACGGTCGGCGTCGGGTCGGCCGGGTCGTAGGTGAACCGGCTGGGCGCCTCGTCCTCCGGGGTGCCCCCGAGGCGGCCGCCGGCGCGCAGGTGCAGGACCTCGTCGCGGGCCCGCGCCGGCGGCCACTGGTCGAGGTCCAGCCAGCGGCCGGCCTGCTGCAGGAACACCCGGACGGCGGCGCCCTCGGGCACCGGGCCGCCGAGCAGGTGGTGGCGGTGCCAGGCGACGTCGCTGCGCACGATCGCCCGCAGCTCACCCAGCTCGCCGTGCAGCCAGGGCCCGACGGTGATCCGCACCGGGACGCCGGCGGCCTGCAGGGCGGTGACGTCGGCCATCTGCCCGGCGGCGAACAGGTCCCACCAGCCGGTGACCATGGTGACCGGGGGCAGGCGGGTCAGGTCCGCGCCGCCGTGGTCGGCTGCGGACCAGAAGGGGTCGCCGGGCTCGGAGTGCGCCACGTAGTCGCGCCAGAACGGCACCGGCCCGCCGGCGACCGCGACGTCGGCGGCCTGCAGCGGCAGCTGCCCGAGCGCCCGGCGGACGCGCCTGCGCAGCCGCGGGTCCGGCAGGCCGCCGAGCAGCCCGCCGCGCTCCTGCCGGCCGATGTACGCCGACCAGGCGAGCGCCGTGTGCACCGCGGGCGCGCCGTTCTGGAAGAACATCGTGCCGCTGACGTCGGCCGACGTGATGTGCGGCGACACCGAGGTGAGCGGCGGGTCGGCGTAGGGCGCCACCGCCCACTGCGTGTGCCCGGAGTAGCTGCCGCCGGTGGTGGCCACCCGGCCGTCGCACCACGGCTGGGCGCGCAGCCAGGCGACGGTGGCCAGGCCGTCCTCGTGCTCGGTGGTGAACGGGCGGAAGTGCCCGCCCGAGCCGAACGTGCCGCGGGTCGCCTGCAGGAAGACCGTCAGCCCGCGCCGGGCCAGTGGTGCGGCGAACAGCTGCCCGCCCGCACCCGCCCGGCCGTAAGGCGTGCGGACGAGGACGACCGGCTGCGGTCCGCGCGCGCCGGCGGGGCGCCACAGGTCGCCCACCAGCGCGACGCCGTCCGGCACGGGGACGGCCAGGTCCCGCTCGACGGTGTACGTGCCGGCGGTGGGGCGCAGCCCCAGCGCGAGGTCCGCGGCCAGGGCGCCCAGCCTGCTCAGGACGGTCACGGCCGGACGCTACCGACCGTCCGTGTGCCCGGGAGGGCGGTTCAGGGGGTCCGCTCCGCGCGCTCCTTGAGCGCCCGGTTCATGGCCTCGAAGGCGGGCAGCGTGCTCCGCCGCAGCGACCGCGCCAGCAGCGGGACGAGCACACCGCGGAAGGTCTCCTCCTGGACCAGCCGGGTGCCCGCCCCGGCGGGCTCGAGGCGGAAGGCGTGCTCGCCGTCGAACAGGCCCGGGACGCCGAGCCGGCCGAGCCACCGCAGCTCGCGGGCCGGGGCGACCTCGCGCAGGCGCGGGCGGATGGTCAGCACCCGCCCGCCCACCGGCTGCATCCGCAGCGACAGCCGGGCGCCGGGGACGACGTCGCCCTCGGCGCGGACGATGAACGGGTTCCACTCGGGATAGGCGCCCAGGTCCGTGAGCTCGGCCCACACCCGCTCGGGCGGCGCGTCGATCTCGATCGCGGTGGACAGCCGGGTCATCGCGCGGGGCTCCTCGGGTCGGCGTCCGCCCACCGTGGCCGACGTCGTGCGGCGCCGTCGAGGGCTCCCGCTGCGGGCTCGCCGTGGCCGGGTGGTCGCGGCGCGGTCTCGCCGTGCCCGAGGGACTGCGCTGAGCGGCCCCGCCGACCTACGCTCGTCGCGCCGAGGGCCGGAGGCGGCCCGGAGGGGCGGTGACCATGACGCGGAGCCCTGACTTCCTGCCCGTCCTGAGCCGGGGACGGCACCGCACGCCCGTACGCGGCGCGTGCTTCCTCGAGTACACGGCCCTGCTGGCCGGTGAGCCGTTCAGCGACGCCCCGGCGTGCGTCGACGCGGAGCTGGCCGCCGTCCTGCGGCACGCCAACGACGTGCTCTCCGACGCCGACCGCCCGCGCCTGGTCCCGCTGCTGGGCCGGGCGATCGGCCTGGCCGTCCCCGCGGCGCCGGGGCGGCTGCGGAGGGAGGCCGCGCGGCGGTTCGCCGCGGCCGTCGGGTCGACCCTGTCGGTGGACGAGCGGCGGTTCGTGCGCACCGCGCACGTGGACCGGCTGTTCTGGTCGCTGATGTTCGAGCCGGTGCCGGTGAGCACGTCCGCGGCGTGGGTCGACCGGCTCGTCGAGCGGCTGGACCTGCTGCACGGCTGCTACGAGTCGGTGGTCGCCGAGCTCACCGCGCGGCCCGCGCCTGCGGTCGGCTGACGCCCGCGTGACGCTGCCGCCGGCCGTCGTCCGCGTGCGCGGGGAGGCCTCCGCCGACCACGCGCCCGACTGCGCGACGGTCGCGGTGCACGTCCGCGAGGTCTCCCCGGACGGCCGGGCCGCGGCGCTGGCGCTGGCGTCGGAGGTCGCCGCCGGCCTGCGCGCCGCGCTCGCCGGGGCCGCCGGGGTCCGGGCCGTGGTGCTGTCGCGCGTGTCGGTGCACGAGCGGTTCGTCTGGGACACCGGCACCGCCGAGCGGGCCGGGTGGGAGGCGACCGTGGGCGGCACCGTGCAGGCCGACGCGGGCGCCGTCCCGGAGCTGGCGGAGGTCGTGGCCGCGGCGGGCGCCGGGATCGGCGGCGTCTCCTGGGACCTCGACGACGCCGCCGCCGCGCGCCGCGCCGTCCGCCGGGCCGCCGTCGCCGCCGCCCGCGAGGCCGCCACCGACCTCGCCGACGCCGTCGGCCGCCCGCTCGGGCCGCTGCTGGAGCTGGCCGACCCGGGGCTGTCCTCCGCGGTGCCGGGCGCCCCGGAGGCCATGGCGGTCATGGCCCGCGGCGGCGGTCCCGCGCTGGAGCTGGACCCGCAGGACGTCGTCGTCCGCGCCGTCGTCGAGGCGACCTTCGCCCTGGGGGAGTGACCCGGGGGAGCGACGACACGCCCGTCACGGAACCGGGCCGTGTCGGTACCCGGGGTTACGTTCCGCCGCATGACGGGGGTCCTCAGCTCACCGGTCCTGCCCGCCGACGTCGCGCGCCGCTACCCGTACGGCTATGCGCTGGTCGACGTCGAGACCTCGGGCCTGCACGCGGCCAGTGACCGGGTCCTCCAGGTCGCCGTCGCGCAGATGGCGGCGGACGGCTCGGTCGAGTCGACGTGGTCCACGCTGCTCGACCCCGGCTGCGACCCAGGGCCGACGCACGTCCACGGGCTGACCCGGGCGAAGCTGCGCGGCTCCCCGCAGTTCGCCGACGTCGTGGACGACGTCCACCGTCTGGTCGCGGGGCGGATCGTCGTCGCGCACAACGCCGCCTTCGACCACCGGTTCCTCTCCGCGGAGTCGGCGCGCGCCGGACGACGGCTGCCGGTCGAGCAGCGGCTGTGCACCCTGGCCCTGACCCGGCGGCTCGACCTCCCCGTGGTCGACTTCAAGCTGGCGTCGGTCGCCGGCTACTGGGGCGTCCGTCCCCGGCGTGCCCACGACGCGGTCGACGACGTCCGGGTGCTGACCGAGGTGCTCCGCCACTCGCTCGTCGCGGCCGCCCGGCACGACGTCGACCTCCCGGTCACCGCCTGCGCCGACGGCGTCGTGGAGGCCCGGCCGGCCAAGGCGCCCCGGACACCGTGCCCGTGGCGGGCGCCCGGCGCCTGGGCACCCGGCACCCCGCTCGTGCAGGGCATGAAGGTGGTGGTCACCGGGGCGACCGGCACGCCGCGGGAGCTCCTCGTGCGGCGCTGCACCGCTGCCGGACTGGACGTCATGAACACCGTCAGCGGGCGCACCCACGTCCTCGTCTGCAACCGGGCCGACGAGCAGACCGGGAAGGCCGCTCGGGCCCGGCAGCACGGCACGCCGGTGGTCACCGAGGCCGAGTTCCTGCGACTGCTCGCGGCGGTCGAGCCCGGGGTGCCGAAGCAGGTGGAGACGGTCGCCGTCGCGCCGCCCGTGGCCCCTGCCCCTCGCACGCCCGAGGCCACCGGGCCGCTGGCGGGGCGGCGCGTCCTCGTCCTCGGTGGGCAGCACGAGGCGGCGACGGCCGTGCGGGCCCGTCTGCTCGCCGCGGGCGCGAGCGTGGCCGTCAACCTCACGAGTTCGGTCACCGGAGTCGTCCTGCTCGGCAGCCCGGGCACGGACCCGCGTGAGGCCAGGGCCCGGGCGCTCGAGGTGTCCCTCCTCGACGCGGAGTCCCTCGTTCCCGTGGCGTGGCCGGAGGCGGATCCGGAGGGTGGGGCCGAAGCGCCGGCCGCCCCTGCCGAGGCTCCCATCGAACGGGTGGAGGCGCCGCCGGCGCGGGTGCTCGTCCGCGGTGAGGTCATGGACCTGCCCGCCGGCTCCGACTGGCTGGCCGAGGTGCGGTGGGCGGTCCCCGGGCGGCACGCCGCCGTCCGGTTCGACGTGGACGTCGTCGCCCTCGTCGTGGACGCCGACGAGCAGGTCGCCGTGGACGAGGACCTCGTCTTCTTCAACGCGCCGGAGCACCCCTCCGGCGCGGTCGCCATGACCGTCGGGACACCGGGGGAGGCGCTGTGTGCACTCCGTCCCGGCTCGCTCCCGGCGCCGCAGCGGCGCGTCCTGCTGGCCGCCGCCGTCGACGGCGAGACCACCTTCGGCGACGTGGGCGCCGTCGAGCTGGTCCTCCGCGACGGGGAGGGAGCGCCGATCGCCCGCGCCACCCTCGACGCGGCGACCACCGAGCGCAGCTTGGTGCTCGCGACCCTCTACCTGCGCAACGGCTCGTGGCGGTGGCGAGCGGTGGGCCAGGGGTACGACGACGACCTCGCGGCGCTCGCCGTCCGGCACGGCGTGGACGTCGAGGACGGGGACTGACGCCCGGCCGCGCCCGTGCCATGATCGGCCGGTCGGCGCCGGACCCCGCGCGGGGACACCCGCCGGCCCCGACCCGCGAGACGGTCCGTCCCCGTGGCGCCGGCCCGGCGGTCCCCGCCGGCTCCCCGCCCCGCGGCGTCCCGTCCGCGCGAGGACCGACATGACCACGCAGCTCTCCCGCCCGCCGTCGCCCTGGCCGGGCTCCCGCCACGAGACCGAGCACCGCTGGGGCCTCGACGACGTCGTCTCGCTGGCCGACGCCGCCGCGCGGGTCCGCGCGCTGGCCGCCGAGCTCCGCGCCGCGCACGCCGCCGGCTGGACGCTGACCCAGCCGATGCGCGACGGCCACCTGCTCGCGACCCGCCCGTCCCGGCGGCAGCGCGCCCACTCGTCCCCGGCGCCGGTGCCGCTGCCGGCACCCGGCGTCGCCCCCGTCCTGCGCTGGCGGGTCCGGGTGGTCGACGAGCCACCCCTCCCCGGGGACGACGTGCTGTCCGTCGGCGCCGTCCCCGGCAGCCCGGTCGTGGCCCGCGGCGGGGGAGGCGCGGTGCAGGTGGGCGGGCCAGACCTGCCCCGCGAGGTGCTCACGGAACTCATCCGGCAGGTGCCGCCGGCGGAGCTCGGCTCCCGGCGCTGGGTGGTCGTCGAGGCCCGGGTCGGGCCCGGCCGCGACCTGGTTGCCGAGGGCAGCGCCCTGCGGGTGCACGCGGTCGTCGGTGGCGTCCTCGTCCGGACGGTCGAGTTCCTGACCTTCCGGCACGCGGCCGACCGGGCGGCGACGCTGCCCGACGCGGCGGCCGCCTACGAGCGGCTCGCGCGGGCGGCGGAGGCGATGGCCGCGGCGGGCGGGCGGCTGGCCGAGACCGACGACGGCCTGCTGCACGTCCGGTACGGCCGCTGACGTGGGCACGCGGCAGGGCAGCGGGCACCCCGGCAGGGAGGCGGCGGCTGCGACGCTGCGGTGCGGTGAGGACGGGCGTCGGCTCGGCGCACGTGCACGAGCCGACGCCCGCCGGCTCGGTCAGAACGGTGGAGGCTCGTCGCCCGGGTCGGCCGTTGGAGGTGGTCCGGGATCGTCGGGCGGTGGGTCGGGGTCGGCCGATGGCGGGCTCATGCCCGGTGGGCGGGTCGTCCTGGTGATCCCGGAGGGGGTCGTCACCGTCAGCACCCCGTCCGGGGTCATCTGGAAGCGCCACCCCTTGGCGAGGGTCTTGAGGCGGTGGTGGCTGCGGCACAGGCAGCAGAGGTTGGCGCAGTCGGTGGGGCCGCCGTGGGCGTGCGGGATGACGTGGTCGGCGTCGGCCCACCCGACGCGCTGGCCGCAGGTGGGGAAGCGGCAGGTGCGGTCGCGGGTGTGTACGAACCGTTGCTGCGGCGCGGAGGGCGCGTAGCGGTCGGTCGGTTCGGGCCGGCCCAGCACCGCGCAGTCACAGTCGGTGTCCGAGTGGTCGGGGCAGCCGACGCGGGCGAGCCGCCGGAGCTGGTCCAGCGTGGTGGTGGCGCGGAGGGTGCCGTCGTCGTCGCCCAGGGCGAGGGTCACTGATCCGCCCTCCGGAACGCGCAGGCCCAGGGCGTCGAGCCGGATGAGCAGCTCCCGCAGGTGGGCGGCGGTGATCGGCAACCCGTTCACCGCACCGGCCTCGGCGCTGCGCCCGGCCAGCGCGCTGAGGGTGGCGATGACCTGCAGGTGCGCGGTGACCGGCGGGTGGCCGGTCTCCCACGGGCGTTGCAGCAGGTCGGCGTAGACCAGGGTGCGCAGCTGCCCGATCGGGCGGGGGTCGCCGTCGGCCTTGAGCATCCGGGCGAGGGCGTCGACGAACGCGTGGCAGGCGGCGGCGACGTCGGCGGGCAGGTCGGCGGCGAGGGTGGCCATGCCGTCGAACGGGCCGTCGAACAGCCGCACGTCGGCGTGCCGTTCGGCCTGCGTGCGGCGGCCGTCGATGGCGTCGGCGTCGGCCTCCTGCAGCAGCGTCAGCGCCTTCTTCTTCAGCTTGCCGACCGTCAGGTCGGTGGCCTCGGGCAGCAGCCGGGCCTCGATCGCCCGGGCGGTGGCGGCGGTGGTGTGCTCCAGCACGTCGACCAGCGCCTTGGCACGCGCCTCGTCCAGCGTGCCGGCGGCCAGCGCCGCCCAGGTCGCCGGCAGGTGGCTGCGGTACGTCCACGCCCGGTGGGCCAGGTGGGAGGCGGTGCCGCGGCCGACGTTGAGCACCACCGCCAGCTCGGCGGTGAAGAACTCCGAGACACCCGGTAGTTCCGTGTCCGGCTTCCACGACCCGGAGCGGGCACCGGGCGTCCCCGGTGCGGGGTCGTCGTCATCGGGGGAGTCGTCCGCGAGGCCGAGGACCAGCTCGGCCTTGTACGCGGCGGTCATCGCCTCCATCGCCGCGACGCGCGCCAGCTCGGCCGCCTTCTGCTCCCGGGTCAGCAGCGCCACCGGCAGCCGGGGGATCGACACCGGCCGCTGGAGCAGCCAGCCGGCGAGCGCGCGCTCGACCGGCGAGACGTAGCCGGCGACCTCCTCCACACCCCGCACGCTACGGCGGGGGTACGACAGTTCCCGCAGGTCAGCGGCGGGTTCTCATAAACGGACGGGGTCCACCTCGACGTCGACGGTGACGACGTCGCCGTCGTCCTTGCCCCGACGGATCCGCGCGGGCACGGGGAGCAGCCAGCCCGCTGCTCGGTCACGCCAGACGCTGGTCGACCACGTGCGCCCGTCGACGGTCGCCGTCACGGGAACCCGGCCGAAGGGACCGGCGGTCTCCGGCGCGTGCTCCGCCGGCACGGGCGCGAAGACCCAGCCGCCGGCACCGGGCCACCGCACGAGCGTCGCGTCGAAGGGCACGCGCGCAGCCTGCCGGACGGGGACGACGGTCCGGCAGGCTCAGCCGACGAGGAACAGCCCGATGACGGCGGGCGGCACGCAGACGAACAGGAACACGCCCAACAGCCCGAGCGAACCACCGGCCGGGACCTGGTCCGTCTCGGGCGCCATGCCCGGGAACGCCCGGACGTCCGCCGTCCCGGCGGGCGAGCAGCGACCCGCCGGCGAATGCGACGAGCCCGGCGACGCCGAGCAGCGCGACGCCGAGCCGCGACCGGAAGCCGCCGTCGCCATCGCCACCCCAGATCCTGCCACCGCGTCGACGCCGGGGATCTCACCCGAAGGGGGCGCATTTCGCTCACGGGGCCGCGAGTCGCGCCGTGTCATCGTGACGGCCGTGTCCGCCACCGCCGTCGCCACCGGGGTCGTCACGCTCCTCGGTCTGGCCGCAGGCGTGGCGGTCGACCGGGCTGCGGCGTCCTTCCCCTGGCCCGCACGGCGACCGGGGACGCGGCGCCGGGACGCCCGGGTGCCCGCCGGCGGGGCGTCGCTCCCGGCGCAGGACGCGCGAGCGGGGGAGCGGCCGGCGGCACGGCCGGTCCTGGTCCTCCTGACCGCCGCGCTCTGCGCGCTGACCGCGTGGCGCTTCGGCGTCTCCGCCGTGCTGCCCGCCTACCTCCTGCTGGCCGTCGCGGGGGTGCTGCTGGCCGCGATCGACCGGCAGCACTCGCTGTTGCCCAACCGGGTCGTGCTGCCCACCCTCGTCGCGGGCACCGTCCTGCTCGCCGGCGCGGCGGCGGTCACGGGGGAGTGGCCGGCGCTGCTGCGCGCGGTGCTCGCGGCCGCGGCCGTGTTCGGTGTCCTGCTGGTCATGGCACTGGTCTCGCCGGCCGGCATGGGGATGGGCGACGTCAAGCTCGGCGCCGTCCTCGGGCTGTACCTCGGGTGGCTCGGCTGGCCGCACGTCGTGCTCGGCCTGTTCGCCGGGTTCGCAGTCCAGGCGGTGCTCGCTCTGGGGCTGATGGCGGTCCGCCGCGCGGGACTGCGCACGGAGCTGCCCTTCGGCCCGGCGCTGCTGCTGGGCACCGGACTGGTGGTCCTGGCCCCGCTCGTCACCTGACGAAAGTCAGATACGCAGCGTGACCGTTTGTGTGCTCAGCGCACCGGGAGGATGAACCACCTCCTCAGACGGGGTGAAGAACCCTCAAGTCTCCGCATCTCCTGCCCGACGGTGTCCGCAGCGCCGTGACTGGCCGGGTCGACCGATCCGGACCGGCGGCCCACCCCCACAGGAGAGAACCGTGCTGAACCCGCTCGCCGCCCTCGTCACCCTCGTCTCCCTCGCCAAGGACCGCGTGGAGCGGGAGGAGAAGGGCGCCACCGCCGTCGAGTACGGCCTGCTCGTCGGCCTGATCGCCGTCGCGATCATCGCGACCCTGCTCCTGCTCGGCCCCCAGCTGGACCAGCTCTTCACCACGGTGCTGGGCGGCCTCCAGGACGCCAACGCGCAGGGCTGATCCACACACCGGGCTCCGGGCGTCGTGGCGACGACGAGTCGCCACGACGCCCGGCCGCAGCGTCCAGGGAGGAGGCTGACATGAGGAAGCGGTTGCACCGCGAGCGCGGCGCCAGCGTCGTCGAGTTCGCGCTGATCGTGCCCCTGCTGATGATCCTGGTCCTCGGGATCGTCGAGTTCGGCCACGCCTTCCAGGTCCAGGGGACCCTGTCCGCGGCGGCCCGCGAGGGCGCCCGGGTCATGGCGCTGCAGAGCAACCCGGCCGCGGCCCGCGCCGCCGTCCGCGACGCCGCCCCCAGCCTCGACCCGGCGATCACCGACGCCCAGATCGCCATCACGCCCGCCGCGTGCCCGATGACCGCGACGACCACGGCCAACGTGCAGGTCACCATCAGCTACCCGATGCCCTTCCTGACCGGCTTCTTCGGCGCCGACGTCGACCTGACCGGGACGGGGGTCATGCGGTGCAACGGCTGATCCGCCCGCTGCGGGCCCGCGTCCGGCGCCGGCTGGCCGGCGAGCACGGCGCGGTGGCCGTGCTGCTGTCCGTCCTGCTCGTCCCGCTGCTCGGCTTCACCGCGATCGCCGTCGACGTCGGCGCCCTCTACGCCGACAAGGCCCGCCTCCAGGTCGCCGCCGACGCCGCCGCCCTCGCGGTGGCCCGGGACTGCGCCCGCGGCGCCTGCGGCGACATGCAGGCCACCGCCCAGGAGCTGGTCGACGCCAACGACGAGGCCGCCGCCGGCGCCGGCGCGGCCACCGCGGCCCCGCCGGTGCTGCAGAGCGGGCCCACCCGCGTGACGGTCACCGGCAGCGCCCCCCGCGAGCACTGGTTCGCCCCGGTCATCGGCCACGACGCGAGTTCCGTCTCGGCGACGGCGACGGTCACCTGGGGTGCGCCCAGCGGCGGGACGGCGATGCTGCCGCTGATCTTCTCCTGGTGCGAGTGGCAGGCCCAGACCGGCGGCGGCACGCCCTCGGGCACCACGGAACGCACCATCGTGCTGCCCAAGAAGTCCGACACCGGCTGCACCGGACCCTCGCGCATGTTCGTGCCCGGCGGCTTCGGCTGGCTGCAGTCCGACGGCGGCAACTCCTGCAAGGCGACCACTCGGATGGGCAACCGCTTCGACTCCGAGCCGGGCAACAACCCCTCGCAGGGCTGCTCGGTCGGCGACGTCGCGGCCCTGGTCGGCCGGACCGTGCTGCTGCCGATCTTCGACGAGTCCGGCGGCACCGGCAGCGGCGCCTGGTACCAGGTCTACGGCTACGCCGCCTTCACGATCACCGGCTACCACTTCGGCGGGCTCTTCGACTCCGGTGAGCCCTGCAAGGGCGAGGAGCGCTGCATCCGCGGCTACTTCACCCGCTTCGTCGACGCCTCCGGCGCCTTCGACACCAGCACCGACGCCCCGGACCTGGGCGCGTCCATCCTCCGACTGATCCGTTAGGGGCCCTTCCGTGAGACGCCGACTGCTCGCCGCCGTCGCGGCGCTGGTCCTCGTGGCCGCCGGCACCGTGGTGCTGCTGGCCTACGTGCGCGGCGCCGACGCCCGCGCCCTCGCGGGGGTGCGCACGGTCGAGGTGCTCGTGGTCGACCAGCCGATCCCCGAGGGCACCCCGGCCGAGGAGGTCGCCGACCTGGTGCGCACCGAGGTGCTGCCCGCCAAGGCGGCGGTCGAGGGGCGGGTCACCGACCTCGACCAGCTCACCGGCCAGGTCGCCACCGCGGACCTCGAGCCCGGCGAGCAGCTGCTGGCCGGCCGGTTCGCCGCGCCCGCCGACCTGCAGGCGCCCGGCACCGTGCCGGTGCCCGAGGGGCTGTCGGAGGTGAGCGTGGTCCTCGAGCCGCAGCGCGCGGTCGGGGGCCGGCTGGCCGCCGGCGACGAGATCGGCGTCTACATCTCGATGGAGCTGCAGGGCAACATCGACGCCGACCCCGACGAGGAGCAGATCGGCACCACGCACGCCACCCTGCACGGCGTCCTCGTCACCCAGGTCCAGGGCGCCCCGGCGCCCGCCGGCACCGAGGACGGGGACGTGGAGACCGCCTCGGCCACCACCGTCGCCCCGACCGGCAACGTGATGGTGACCATGGCCCTGCCGGCCCGGGACGCCGAGCGGGTCGTGTTCGGCATGGAGCACGCCACCGTCTGGCTGGCGCTCGAGCGCGAGGGCACCGACACCTCCGGCACCCGCGTGGTCACCCAGGGCAACGTCTACGGCGACCTGCTGGCCGCCCTCGGCGCCGTGGCCGCGGAGGCGACCGAATGAGCCGCGTCGTGCTCGCCGGCGCCGACGACGACCTCCGGTCCCGGGTCGAGGTCGCCGTGGACGGCGACGTCCAGGTCCTGCCGCCCGGCCGGCTGCCCGGCGACCCCGGCCGGCTGTTCGAGCTGCTCACCGACGGCGAGCTGCCCGACGTCCTGCTCGTGGGCCCGCTGGCGCCGCTGCACGAGGTGCTGACCCTGGCCGGCCGGCTGGACGTGCAGTGCCCCGGCATCAGCGTCGTCCTCGTCGCCGAGCCCACGCCGGAGCTGTGGCAGGCGGCGATGCGGGCCGGCATCCGCGACCTGGTGCCACCGCGCGCCGAGTCGGGTGACCTCGCCGCGGCCGTCGAGCGCGCCGGCGCGGCCGCCGCCGACCGGCGGCGGGTGCTGCGGCCGCTGGAGGAGACCGCCCGGTTCACCGGCCGGGTCATCACGGTCGCCTCGCCCAAGGGCGGCGTCGGCAAGACCACGGTGGCGACCAACCTCGCCGTCGGCCTGGCCACCGCGGCGCCGCAGGGCACCGTGCTGGTGGACCTCGACGTGCAGTTCGGCGACGTCGCCTCCGCGCTCGGCCTGGTGCCCGAGTACACGCTGCCCGACGCCGTCCACGGCCCGGCCAGCCAGGACACGATGGTCCTCAAGACCTTCCTCACCCAGCACCCCAGTGGGCTGTTCGCCGTCTGCGGGTCGGAGTCGCCGGCCGCCGGCGACACGGTGACCGCCGAGGACGTGAGCCGGCTGCTCCACGCCCTGGCCCGCGAGTTCCGCTACGTCGTCGTCGACACCGCGCCGGGGCTGTCGGAGCAGACGCTGGCCGCCATCGACGGGGCCACCGACGTGGTCCTGCTCAGCAGCATGGACGTGCCCGGCGTCCGCGGTCTGCGCAAGGAGGTGCAGGTGCTCGGCGAGCTCGGCATGATCCCGGCCGGGCGGCACGTGGTCATGAACATGGCCGACCCGAAGAACGGGCTGTCGCAGCGCGACGTCGAGTCGGCGATCGGCACCGGGGTCGACGTCGTCGTCCCGCGGTCGCCCGCGGTCCCGGCGTCGACCAACCAGGGCGTGCCGATCCTCGCCAGCAACGGCAAGGACGCGGCGGCCAAGGAGCTGCGCCGGCTGGTCTCCCGGTTCGCCGCCACCCCGCTGGTCAAGCCGGGCCGCTACCGCGCCAAGCACCGGGCGGCGTCGTGAACCTCGCCTCCCGCCTCGCCGCCGCCAAGGGCCGCCCGGCGGAGCCGGCGCCCGCGCCGGTCGCGCTGCAGAAGCCGGCGCCCGCAGCGGCGACGCCGCCGGCCGTCCCGGCGCCCCGGCCCGCGGCCCCGGTCGCCCCGGCGCCGCCGACCGACGCCCTCACCCGGCTCAAGGACCGCGTCGCCAAGGCGCTGTTCGAGCGCATGGGGGCGCGGCTCAACGACCCGTCCCTGTCGGAGGACGCGCTGCGCGGCATCGTCCTCGGCGAGCTGGACACCGTCGTCGACGAGGAGAAGGTGCCGCTCTCGCCCGACGAGCGGGCCCGCCTGACCGCGGAGCTGGCCGACGACGTGCTCGGTTTCGGCCCGCTGCAGAAGCTGCTCGACGACGCCACGGTCACCGAGATCATGTGCAACGGCCCGGAGATGGTCTACGTCGAGCAGGGCGGCAAGCTGGTGCGCAGCGCCGCCCGGTTCACCTCCGAGGAGCACCTGCGCCGGGTGATCGACCGGATCGTCTCCAAGGTGGGACGCCGGATCGACGAGTCCTCGCCCATGGTCGACGCGCGCCTGGCCGACGGCTCGCGGGTCAACGCGATCATCCCGCCGCTCGCCTTCTCCGGGTCGACGCTGACCATCCGCAAGTTCTCGAAGGACCCGTTCGGCGTCGACGACCTCATCGGCTTCGGCACGCTCAGCCCGGAGATGGCCGAGCTGCTGCACGCCTGCGTCGAGGCCCGGCTCAACATCATCGTCTCGGGCGGTACCGGCACCGGGAAGACGACGCTGCTCAACGTGCTGTCCTCCTTCATCCCGGAGGGCGAGCGGATCGTCACCATCGAGGACGCCGTCGAGCTGCAGCTGCAGCAGGAGCACGTCGTCCGCCTGGAGTCGCGCCCGCCCAACATCGAGGGCAAGGGCGCGATCACCATCCGCGACCTGGTCCGCAACAGCCTGCGGATGCGCCCCGACCGCATCGTGGTCGGGGAGTGCCGCGGCGGTGAGTCGCTGGACATGCTGCAGGCGATGAACACCGGCCACGACGGCTCGCTGTCGACGGTGCACGCCAACTCGCCGCGCGACGCCATCGCGCGCCTGGAGACCCTGGTGCTCATGGCCGGCATGGACCTGCCGCTGCGGGCCATCCGCGAGCAGATCGCCTCGGCCGTCGACGTCGTCGTCCAGCTCACCCGCCTGCGTGACGGCACCCGCCGGGTCACCCACGTGACCGAGGTGCAGGGCATGGAGGGCGAGACGGTGACCCTGCAGGACGCGTTCCTGTTCGACTACTCGGCCGGCGTCGACCCCTCGGGCCGGTTCCTCGGCAAGCCGGTCGCGACCGGGGTGCGGCCGCGGTTCACCGACCGCTTCGAGGAGCTCGGGATCCGGGTCTCCCCGGCGGTGTTCGGGACGCCCGAGCCGGTGCACGCACGGCGGTGGGCCTGATGTCCCCGGCGCTGCTGCTGCTCGGGCTGGTGCTGGTGACCGGTGGGCTGGCCGTCCTGGCGCTCGGCGTCGTGCCCGCCGGCCCGCGCCGGGTGCCCCTGGCCCGGCTGGACCCGTCGGTCGCGCCGCCACCGACCCTGCTGTCGAAGGTGGCCGCGCAGGCCTCCGGCGGTGTCGAGCAGGTGATCGCGCGGCGCGGCGGGGTCGCGGCCGGGACGGCCGCCCTGGAGCGGGCCGGCATCGCGACGGGCCTGGCGGAGGTCGTGCTGCTCACCGGCCTGGCCACGCTCGTGCTCGGTGCGCTCGGGTGGCTGCTCGGCGGCGTGCTCGCCGGGCTGCTGCTCGCGCTGCTCGCCCCGCTGGGCGCGCGGGTGCTGGTCCGGCTGCGGACCGGCCGGCGGCAGGCCCGGTTCGCCGACCAGCTCGACGACGCGCTGCAGCTGATGGCCAGCAGCCTGCGGGCCGGGCACAGCCTGCTGCGCGCCGTGGACGCGGTGGCCGAGCAGGCGCCGGCCCCGATCGGCGAGGAGTTCGCCCGGATCGTCAACGAGACCCGGGTGGGCCGGGACCTCGGCGTCGCGCTCGACGAGGTGGCCGCGCGGGTCGACAGCGACGACTTCCGCTGGACCGCCCAGGCCATCGCCATCCACCGGGAGGTCGGCGGCAACCTGGCCGAGGTGCTCGACACCGTCGGCCACACGATCCGCGAGCGCAACGCCATCCGCCGTCAGGTGAAGGCCCTGTCGGCCGAGGGCCGGCTGTCGGCCTGGGTGCTCATGGCCCTGCCGGTCGGCATCGTCGCCTTCCTGACGGTGACCAACCCGGTCTACCTCTCCGCGTTCACCGAGTCCCTGGCCGGCTGGGTGATGATCGCCGTGTCGGTGGTCCTGCTGGTCGTCGGCGGGCTGTGGCTCAAGAAGACCGTGGCGATCCGGTTCTGATGACCACCGTCCCCGCTCCCGTCCTCGCCGCCACGCTGGCCGTGGCCCTCGGCGTGCCCCTGCTCGGCTGGGCGCTGGTCGCGCGTCCGGAGGACGCCGCCGCCCGGTCCCGCGCCAACCTCACCCGCGGGCTCGACGTGGCCGGCGCCGGCCCGCGGGCCGCCCGGACCCGCCCGGGACCGCTCGGCCGCCTGGTCTCGGTGCTGACACCGGCGGGCACGGTGGCCCGGCTGGACCGGATGGCCGGTGCGGCCGGGCGGCCGGCGGCCTGGCCCGTCCCCCGGCTGGTCGCCGCCAAGCTGGTGCTGGCCGCGATCGCCGCGGCGCTCGGGCTGCTGGTCGTGAGCAGCCGTCCGGGGCCGCTCACCGTGCTCATGGCCCTCGCCACGACGGTCGTCGCCTACGTCGTCCCGGAGCTGCTGCTGTACAGCCGGGGCCAGGAGCGCCAGCAGGCCATCGGGCTGGAGCTGGCCGACACCCTCGACCAGATGACCATCGCCGTGGAGGCCGGTCTCGGGTTCGAGGCCGCGATGGCCCGGGCCGGGCGGAACGGGCGCGGCCCGCTCGCCGAGGAGCTGGTGCGCACGCTGCAGGACATCGGCGTGGGCCAGCCCCGCCGGGAGGCCTACCTCGCCCTGGCCGAGCGCACCGGCGTGGAGGACCTGCGACGGTTCATCCGGGCCGTCGTGCAGGCCGACGTCTACGGCGTCTCGATCGCCGACGTGCTGCGCACGCAGGCGCAGGAGATGCGGCTCAAGCGCCGGCAGCGGGCCGAGGAGAAGGCCATGCAGATCCCGGTCAAGGTCATCTTCCCGCTGATGCTGTGCATCCTGCCGGTCCTGTTCGTCGTGCTGCTGGGCCCGGCCGCCATGGACATCGTCGACGCCTTCAGCTGAGCGCCGCGGCGGCCGCGCCCCCGGTGGGGTGCGCGGCCGCCGCCGGATCGGAGGGAGGTCAGCCGGTCGAGCGGGGCTGGGCCGGGTTGGTCGGGTCGCCCTGCGACGGCGGGTTCATCGCCGGGCCGGTCGTGGCCTCGGACACCTTGGAGCCCGCGGAGGCGTGCACCGGGTCGTCGGCCGCCGGGGACGCCGGGTCGCCGCCGGAGGGCTGGGCGCCCTCGTGCAGCGACCGCAGCCGGTTCTCCATGGCCGTGACCACCCGCAGCCGGTCGGCGTGGGCGCGCTCGTAGTCGAGCACGGTCTGCAGGCCGGTGGCGTCCAGCGTGCGGATGCGCGAGATCAGTCCCTCCACCGGCAGGTGGTCGTAGTCGGGCAGCGGCAGCTGGTCGTGCTCGGTCATGCGGGACCGCCTACCCGCGCCTCCCGGATCCGACACGGTGTGTGGCACTCGGGTCGGTGGGTAGGCGGCGAGCGGAGCGCGTCCCGTCGCGGGCGCCGAACCGCCACCGATCAGCACAGAGGAAGTGGTCCCCACCTCATGGACGTGTCCTTCCTGGCACCGGTCTTCCAGGCCGCAGGTCCCTTCGCCACCGTGACCGCCGACGTCACGCACACCACCGAGAACGCCGACACCGAGCTCGACCTCCGCGTCCGCGCGGTCGCCGAGAAGCTCGCCGAGCAGGGTGCGCCGGAGGCGGTCGTCGAGGCGGTCCGCGGCCGGCTGCTGGAGGGCAACGACGGCGGCGAGGCGGGCACCATCCGCGGTCGCGCGGTCGTCGTCGCCGCGGACGGCACCGTCGTCTTCGACTCCCAGCTCGCCGACGTGCCGCGCCAGGAGCTCGCCGAGTGGTCGCCGCAGCCGGACCTGCTGCCGGTGCTGCGCGCGCTGCCCGGGCGCGTCCCGCACGTCGTCGTCCTCACCGACCGCACCGGCGCCGACCTCACCGTCGCGAGCCTCCCCGGCCACGCCGAGGAGGAGGAGACGGTGAAGGGCGACACCTTCCAGATCCGCAAGTTCCAGGGCGGCGGCTGGGCCCACCACCGGTACCAGCACAACGCCGAGAACAAGTGGGTGCACAACGCCGACGACGTCGCCGAGCACGTCGCCTCGGTGGTCCGGCGCCACCAGCCGCGGTTCGTGCTGCTCGCCGGAGACATGCGCGCCCGCCAGATCCTCACCGACCGGGCCAGCGGGCTGTGGTCGGACCTGATCGTGTCCATCGACGAGGGCGGCCGGGCCGCCGGCGCCGACCGCGAGCCGGTCGAGCGGAAGGCCGCCGAGCTCGTCGCCGAGCACGAGGCGCGGGACGAGGCCGACACCGTCGAGAAGATCAGCTCCGCCGGCGCCCACGGCCTGGCGGTGACCGGGACGGCGAACGTCGTCGAGGCGCTGCGCAAGGCCCAGGTGGAGACGCTCGTCCTCGCCGACCCCGCCGACGACGAGCAGCTGCTCGTGGGCGCCTCGCCGCTGGAGCTCGGCATCGACCGGGCCGACATGGACGCCCTCGGCGTGCAGGAGGCGCAGTCGGTCCCCGCCGAGCGCGCGCTGCTGGCGGCCGCCGTGGCGAGCACCGCCGGCGTCGTCGTCGTGCCGCGGGCCGCCATGCCCGGCGACATCCCCGTCGCGGCGATCCTCCGCTACACCGACGACTCCACCCCGACCCCCCAGTGACGGAGGCTGACCCGATGAGCGACCCGCACCAGGAGGGCACCCCGGCCGGCACCAGCCCGGCCGACGTCGACCGCCGCGCCGCGATCGCCGAGACGCTCGGCAAGGAGGTGTGGCCGGCCGACCGCGACGCGCTCGTGGCCCGCGCCGAGGAGTCCAACGCCGAGGACCGCGTGCTCGCCGACCTGCGCCGGCTCCCCGCCGGGCAGACGTTCGAGAACGTCCAGGACGTCGCCCGCGCGCTGGGCATCGGCACCGAGCAGCAGCGCTTCTGAGGAGGTCCGCGTGACCACGAACAAGGAGCCGAGCCCGGAGGCCCTGGCCAACGTCACCGAGCACAACGTCGAGACCCGCGCCGACCTGCTCCCCGAGGAGGCCGGCATGAAGGGCAGCGGCATGGAGGAGGTGGCCGCCGAGGTGATCCTCGCCGAGTCGGAGGAGCGCACCGTGCACCCCGACCCGGACGACGCCCAGGGCGCCCACCGCCAGTCCGCGGAGACGGCGGACCTGCCCTGAGCGAGCGGCACGAGCACCCGGTCCAGCTGCGCTGGTCGGACACCGACGTCTACGGGCACGTCAACCACGCCCGCGTCCTCGGCCTGCTCGAGGACGCCCGGCTGGCCATGGTCGACCCCACGCCGGGCGGGGGGATCATCCTCGCCCGGCTGGAGGTCGACTACCTGCGGCAGGTGCACTACCGGATCGGGGAGCACCTGACGGTGTCGACCTCGATCACCCGGCTGGGCCGCAGCTCCATCGGCATGTGCCAGGAGCTCACCCAGGACGGGCAGGTGGCCCTGCGGGCGGAGATGGTGCTGGTCAACTTCGACTACGCCGCCGACGCCTCGGCGCCGCTGACCGAGGCGCAGCGGGCGCACTGGTCGCGCTGGCTGGTTCCCCGACCGGGGGACGCCGCGGACCGCTGACGCCGGGTGGCTCCCGGCGTAGCGTCCCGCCATGGCCGAGACCGCCGCGCCGCCCTTCGCCCGGGACCACGACGGCGGGGAGCGGCTGGTGTTCTGGGGGACGACGATCGTCGTCCGCGCGTCCGCGGACACCACGGCCGGGGCCTTCACCCTGTTCGAGGAGGAGACCCCGCTCCTCGACACGTCCCGGCACGTGCACCGGGACACCGACGAGCTGTACTACGTGATCGAGGGCGAGCACGTCTTCGTGTGCGGCGAGCGGGAGTTCCCCGTCGGCCCGGGCGGGACGCTGTTCCTCCCGCGCGGCGTCCCGCACTCCCACCGGCGGGTGGTGCCCGGTGAGGGCCGGCTGCTGTGCATGACCTCCCCGGCCGGCTTCGAGGGCTTCTTCCGCACCCTCGCCGAGGCCAGCGCCACCGGCAGCTCGTCCGACGAGGCCTACCGGCGGGCCTCGCGGGAGCACGGCGTCACCTGGCTCGGCCCCGACGACTGACCGCCCCACCTGCGGGTACCTGCGCCGGCATGCCCAAGACGACGAAGAGCGGAGACGCGAAGGCCGACGAGATCCCCAGCACGCTGCAGCGCTCGGACGAGAAGGCGCAGCGCACCTTCGCCAAGGCGCACGACTCCGCCGTCGAGAACTACGACGGCGACGAGCAGCGGGCCAACCGGGTGGCGTGGGCGGCGGTCAAGCACACCCACGAGAAGGTCGGCGACCACTGGGAGCCCAAGGACCACAAGGGCCCGAGCGACTCCCGGGCCGAGGGCGGCGCGGGCACCGACCGGGAGACCGAGGGCGGCGTCGACGCCAACGCCACCAAGGAGCACCTCATGGACGTCGCGAAGCGCCTGGACGTCCACGGCCGCTCGTCGATGACCAAGGACGAGCTGGTCGACGCGATCCGGAAGGCCAGCGACCGGGCGACGGCGAAGGCGCGCGAGAGCTAGGCGCCGGCTCAGCCCGCGGGGACGACCCACAGCTCGCGCTGCGGGGAGCCGAGCGGCGCCGCGCCCGCGGACGTGAGGACGACCTCCTCCTCCAGCGCCAGCCGCAGGCACTGGCCGCCCCACTCGGGCACCGTCACCCGGACGGCGAGCTCCAGGGCGAACACGGTGTCCGGGTGCAGCACCCGGTTTCCCTCGCCGGGCACGCCCCGCTGGTCGTCCCACCGGCCGACCACCGGCCCGGCGCCGTGGCCGTGCACGCCCACCGGGTGGGAGTAGACGTCGGCCTCCAGGCCCTCGGCGGCCAGCGCCGCCCGGGCGGCGGCGAGCACCTCGTTGCCGGTGCGCCCCGGCACCAGCGCCGCGGCGGTGAGCTCCTGCGCGCGGCGCCCCGCCGCCCACGCCCGCCGCAGCCCCGCCGGCGGGCCGTCCTCCCCGGGGCGCAGCAGGTAGGCGCTGCGCTGCAGGTCGGTGACCAGGCCGAGGCTGCTCAGCCCGGCGTCGCAGGTCACCAGGTCACCCGGCTCCAGGACGGCGTCCTGCGGCACGGCCGGCAGCTCGACCCCGCCGTCGGCGAGCAGCGGCACGCCGGCCCGCTGCACGGTGACCCCGGGGTGGAACCACGGCGGCACCCCCCGGCCGGCCATGCGCTCGTGCACCTCCCACGCCAGGTCCGCCGCGGTGCTGACGCCGGGGACGAGCACGGCGGGGGAGAGGACCTCGGCCAGCACCCGGTCGGTGTACCGGGCCAGGGCGTCGAGGGCGGCGACCTCCTCGGGCAGCCGGGTCTCCAGCCAGCCGACGACGAGGTCCTCCGCGGACACCAGCCGGCCGGCGAGGTCGCCGAGCGCCGCGGTGAGCCGCCGGTGCTCGGCCACCGACAGCCCGTCGGCCAGCGGGCACCCGGCCGAGACGTCGACGCCGATCCGCCGCGGCGCCGCCTGGGCGACGATCCGCCGCACCGCGGCCCACTGGGCGTCCTCGTCGTCGCCCCCGTCCCCGGCACCGCCGTCGTCCCCCGGGGCCCAGCCGGGCAGGAACTGGCCGACCGGGTAGCGGGAGACCGCGACCGGCGTGACGCCGTCGTCGCTGCGGTGCAGGACCAGGACGACCAGCCGCCGGGCCGACAGCCAGCTGGCCGGCAGCAGGGTCGGCAGCACCGGGTCCTCGCCGCCCTCGCGGCCGACGACCAGCCACAGGTCGATGCCGGTGCGGTCCATCAGGCCGGGCAGGAGGTCGAGCAGCCGCTGGGTCAGCCACCGGTCGCGGACGTCGGCCTGCTCGCGCCGCGGCAACGGCACCGTCCGCGTCGGGTCCGGGACGACCAGCGTCATGGGGACAGGGAAGCAGAGAACCGCCGCCCGCACCCGGTGGAACGGGAGGTCAGGCCCCGGTGGGCGCCGCGCCGGGCCGCGCGGCCCCCGGGACCGTCGGCGGGTCCAGCCGCTCGCCGGGCGGGGCGGGCCGCGGCAGCGGCGGCGCGACGGTGGCCACCCGGTCCCGGCCGGCCTGCTTGGCCCGGTACATGGCCGCGTCGGCCCGGTCGACCAGCCGCCACAGCGCGCCGGGGGCGTCCTCGCCGTCGGCCGGCCGGGTCAGCGCGACGCCGATCGAGGCGGTCACCGCGTGCCCGTGCCGGTCCCGGGTGGCCCGCACCGCGAGCCGGAGCCGCTCGGCCAGGTGCGCGGCCTCGCCGGGGTCGCCGACCAGGCCGAGGACCACCAGCTCCTCCCCGCCGATGCGGGCGAGCACGTCGCTGGGCCGCACGGTGTCGGCCAGCGCCTCGGCGACGGCCTGCAGCACGGTGTCGCCGGCGGCGTGCCCGTGCCGGTCGTTGACCTGCTTGAAGTGGTCGAGGTCGATGACCATCGCGGCGACCCGCAGCCCTTCGCGGCGGGCCTGCCGCCAGATCCGGGAGGCCTCCTCGACCAGGTGCCGGCGGTTGGCCAGCCCGGTGAGCGGGTCGCGCCGGGACTGCGCCTCGGTGGCCGCCAGCAGCCGCCGCTCGCGGCGGCGCAGCAGGTGCACGCCGACCGCCACGAGGTCGAGCATCCCGGCGGAGACGGCCACCTGGACGGCGAACCCGACCGTGCTCGCGTAGCTGTGCTGCACCGCCACCGCGACGGCGACCGGCGTGACGGCCATGTGCACGCCGAGCATCCACGGCCGTAGGAACCACGCGGCCACCACCGAGGGGAACAGCAGCATCAGCGGCGTCGCGTACCGGACGGGGTCCTCGATGCACAGCGCGACGACGGCGTAGACGAGGTCGCCGAGCAGCACCAGGCCGAAGGTGTGCCACAGCCCGACGCGGCGGCGCACGATCAGCGGCACCGCGGCGAGCACACAGGCGGCCATCGTGGCGCCGTAGGTCACGCCCGTGGCGCCCTCGCGGACGACGCCGTCGAGGGCCAGGTTGACCAGGCCCGTGAGGCCCCCGACGACGAGCAGGACGGCGAGCAGCAGCGCGGCGACCCGGTTCTCGGGACCGCCGGGCCCCAGCACGTCGTCCGACGTCGGGGCGTCGCGGTCGGGCGGCCGGACGGAGGTCACCGGCGCAGGATGCCGCACGGGGCGGCATCGCGGGAGGTCCGCGGCGCGGCGCCCCACCACCCGGGGGGACCGGGGGTGCGGCGCAGGGCGGCGGCGCGGCGCCGTCGCTGGCAGGCTGCCCGCATGTCGCACCCGGATCCCGGCCTCGTCGACGTCCGCCCGCTGGCCGACCACCCGCTCGCCGAGGCCGGCCCGGCCGCCCTGCGCATGGTCGCGCCGGGCGCGGCCACCGCCGGCCGGTTCGGGCTGGTCGAGTACCGGCTCGGCCCCCGGTCGGCGGGCGCGGCGCCGCACTACCACCAGACGTTCTCCGAGTCCTTCTACGTGCTCTCCGGCGAGCTGACGCTCTACGCCGGCGGGCGCTGGCAGCCGTGCCGGCCCGGCGACTTCGCGCTGGCCCACGAGCGGGGCGTGCACGGCTTCCGCAACGACTCCGACGAGCCGGCGTCCTTCCTCATCCTGTTCACCCCCGGCATCGCGCGGGAGTCGTTCTTCGCCGAGATGGCGGAGATGCGCCGGAGCGGGCTGCGGCCGTCCCCGGAGGAGATGACCGCCTTCTACGCGCGGCACGACCAGGTGATGGTCGAGGAGTGACGGCCGCGGCGAGCATGGCGGCCCCGTTCGGGGGAATGTCGTGATCGGGTGTCCCCTGCACGCGGGGACCGGCTGACAGGAGGCGCACGTGGCCGAGGGACCGTGGTTCTACTGCCTGAAGCACCACACCGTGGAGACCCGGGACGGCTGCGCCGAGCGGCACCGCCTCGGGCCCTACGCCACGCGCGAGGAGGCCGAGCACGCGCTGCAGTCGGTGGCCGAGCGCAACGAGCGCCTGGACCAGGAGGACCGCGAGTGGGAGGGCCGCTGACCGGCCCTGGCTGACCGCCCCCTGCTGACCGGCCGCTCCCGACCGGCCCGGCATGATCGGGCCCGGTGCGCCGGACCCGCCGGTGCCCGGGAGGAGGCAGCGTGACCACCGCAGCGGAGAGCCGTCCCGTCGAGGAGCTGGTCGTCGGGGTGCTGGGCGGGACCGGCCCGCAGGGGCGCGGGCTCGCCGTCCGGCTGGCCGCCGTCGGGCAGCGGGTGCTGCTCGGGTCCCGGGACGCCGACCGCGCCCGCGAGGTGGCCGCGCAGGTGGCCGAGCGGGCCGCGGCCGCCGGCGGGGGCGAGGTCTCGGTGCAGGGCGGGTCGAACCTCGACGTCGCCGGCGCCGCCGACCTGGTGATCGTCGCCGTCCCCTACGCCGGGCACGCCGCCACGCTCGCCGAGCTGGCGCGCCCGCTGGCTGGGAAGGTCGTCGTCGACTGCGTGGTGCCGATGGGCTTCGACGAGCTCGGCGCCTACGTGCTCGACGTCGAGGAGGGCAGCGTGACCCAGCAGGCGGCGGCGCTGCTGCCCGACTCGCACGTCGTCGGCGCGTTCCACCACCTGTCGGCGGTGCTGCTCGAGGACCTGTCGCGGCCCACCCTGGACGGCGACGTCATGGTCGTCGGCGACGTGCGGGCGGCCACCGACCAGGTGCAGGCGCTGGCCGGGCGGCTGCCCGGGATGCGCGGGATCTACGCCGGCCGGCTGCGCAACGCCCGCCAGGTCGAGGCGCTGACGATCAACCTGGTCTCGGTCAACCGCCGGTACAAGGCGCACGCCGGGGTCCGCGTCACCGACGTCTGAGCGCGCTCACCGCCCGGCCGGCGCCAGCAGGTCCGGGACGACGTCGGCCGGTGCGGGCATCGCGGCGATCTCGGCGGCCACCTCGCGGGCGGCCGCGGCCAGGGCGGGGTCGGCCACCAGCCGCTCCAGCAGCGCCGGGGTGATCCCGCCCGGCTCGACGGCGAGGCCGGCGCCGCGCGCGGCCACCAGGTCGGCGTTGGTGCGGCGGTCGCCGGCGCCGCGGACCACCAGCTGCGGCACGCCCGCGGCCAGCGCGGTCAGGACGGTGCCCGCGCCGCCGTGGTGCACCACCCCGGCAGCGGCCGGCACCACCCGGGGGAACGGCAGCCAGCCCGCCGTCCGCACCTCCGCCGGCAGCGGCCGGCGGGTGGCCCGGCGGTCGGGCCGGACCAGGACGACGTCGAGGCCGGTGCCCGCCGCGGCGGCCGCGGCGTCGCGCATCAGCCGGTCGGGGCCGGGGGTGGCGACCGTGCTGCGGCTGACCAGCACCCGCGGCCGGGCGCCGGGGCGGGTGAGCTCCGCGTCGACGGGCCGGTCCGGCGTCCACGGCACGAACCGCAGCGGCGTGCCGGAGCGCGGGCCGACCACGCTCGGCGGGGAGGAGGTGAGCACCTGCCGCGGCGGCGGCAGCTCGCCGAGCCCACGGGCCGGGCGGTGGGTCCCGAGCGCCGCGGCGAGCAGCCGCCCGGCGTCGAACAGGTTGCCCTCCACCAGCACCGACGGCACCCCCTGGCGGGCGGCGGCCTCCGCCCCGGCCGGGGCCAGCGACTCGTGCACCACCAGGTCGGGACGGTGCCGGGCGGCCGCGGCGAGGACCCCGTCGGCCGTCCGGGCGCCGAGGGTGCCGAACAGCAGCCCGACCGCCTCGGTCCCGCCCCGCCCGGCCAGCTCGCGGCGGGCCAGCCGCGGCCGGCGCAGCATGATCCGCCCGAACAGCGGGCCCAGCCGCAGCCCGGGCGCGACGTCGACCGGGGACAGCTCCGGCGGGCAGCTCGCGACCGCGTCCCCGGCCGTGGCCACGACCACCTCCGCGCCGGCGTCGCGCAGGGCCAGGGCGAGCGGGACCAGCGGCAGGACGTGGCCGGTCAGCGGGGAGGCGACGACCAGCACGCGCATGCGGTCAGGCTGGCCCCGCCCGCCGCGGCGCGGAAGGCGTTCCGCCGCGCCCGGCCGGCGGCGAGGATGGGGCGGTGCTGCTCGCGAGCGCGGTGGCGGTCCTGCACGCGGCCGTCGTCCTGTTCATGCTCACCGGCGCGCTGCTCGCGCTCCGGTGGCCCCGGCTGGTGTGGCTGCACGCCCCGGTGGCGCTCGGCGTCCTGGCGGTCAACCTGGCCGGCGCGCCGTGCCCGCTCACCACGCTGGAGCTCGCGCTGCGGGAGCGGGCCGGCGCCGCGCCCTACGCAGACGGCTTCCTGGGCCACGTGCTGTTCGGCCCGCTCGGCCTGGACGTGCGCTCCGCCGGCGTCCAGGCCGGCGTCTACACCGTCGCGCTGGGCCTCAACGCCGTCGGCTACGGGCTGCTCCTGGCGCGGGCCCGGCGCACGGTCGGCGGCCGCCGGGCCTGATCAGTCGAAGGAGTGCTCCGGGCCGGGGAAGACGCCGCTGTGCACCTCGTCGGCGTACTCGCGGGCCGCGCGCAGCAGCTCGGCCCGCAGGTCGGCGTACTTCTTCACGAACTTCGGCACCCGGCCGCCGTTGAGCCCGGCCATGTCCGGCCACACCAGCACCTGGGCGTCGCAGTCGGGCCCCGCGCCGATGCCGATCGTCGGGATGGACAGCTCCTTGGTGACCTGACCCGCGATCGCGGCGGGCACCATCTCCAGGACGACGGCGAACGCGCCGGCCTCCTGGACGGCGTGCGCGTCGGCCAGCAGCTGCTCGGCGCCCGCGCCGCGGCCCTGCACCCGGAACCCGCCCAGGGCGTGCTCGCTCTGCGGCGTGAAGCCGACGTGCGCCATCACCGGGATGCCGTTCTCGGTGAGCATCCGGATCTGCGGCGCGACCCGCACCCCGCCCTCGAGCTTCACCGCCTGCGCGCCGCCCTCCTTCATCATCCGCACGGAGGTGGCGAACGCCTGCTGCGGCGAGGCCTCGTAGGAGCCGAAGGGCAGGTCGGCCACGATCAGCGACCGCTTCGTCGAGCGGGTGACCGCCTTGGTCATCAGCAGCAGGTCCTCGACGGTGACCGGCACGGTCGAGGAGTGGCCGAGCACGACGTTGCCGGCCGAGTCGCCGACCAGCATCACCGGGATGCCGGCCTCCTCGAACACCTGCGCGCTGTAGGTGTCGTAGGCGGTGAGCATCGCCCACCGCTCGCCGCGCTCCTTGGCCTGCTGCAGGTGGTGGATGCGCACCCGGGCGGTCGACGTCCCGCCGTAGAGGACCGACTCGCTCATGCCGTGCTCCCCGTCGAACTCGCGAGCTCGTTCACGCCTGGGCTCCTTCGCGGACGCTGGGCAGGCTCTCCCGCCAGCGGTTGGTGATGGGCAGCCGCCGGTCGCGGCCGAACGCCTTGAGGCTGATCTTCGTCCCGGGCGCGGACTGGCGGCGCTTGAACTCCGCGACGTCGACCAGTCGCAGCACCCGCGCCACGACCTCCGGGTCGTGGCCGCGGTCGAGCAGCGCGGCCATCCCCAGGTCGCGGTCGACGTAGTCGGCGATGACGGCGTCGAGCTCCTCGTAGGAGGGCAGCGAGTCGCTGTCCTTCTGGCCGGGCGCGAGCTCCGCCGACGGCGGCTTGTCGATCGAGTTCTGCGGGATCGGCTCGGTCTCGCCGCGGTCGCGGGCGTGCGCGTTGCGCCAGCGGGCCAGCTCCCACACCAGGGTCTTGGGCACGTCCTTGATCGGGGCGAACCCGCCGGCGGCGTCGCCGTAGAGCGTCGAGTAGCCGACGGCGACCTCGCTCTTGTTGCTGGTGGCCAGCAGCAGGTGGCCGTGCTGGTTGGACAGCCCCATGAGCAGCGTGCCGCGGATGCGCGCCTGCAGGTTCTCCGCCGCCGTCCCGGACAGCTCGACCTGCGACTCGAAGGCGTCCACCATCGGCGCGATCGGCACGGTGGAGAAGTGCAGGCCCAGCCGCCGGGCGCTGTCCTCGGCGTCGGCCAGCGAGTGCTCCGTGGACCACCGCGAGGGCAGCGCGACGGCGTGCACCCGGCCGGCGCCGAGCGCGTCCACCGACAGCGCGGCCACCAGCGCCGAGTCGATGCCGCCGGACAGGCCGAACACCACCGACGGGAAGCCGTTCTTGTCGATGAAGTCGCGCAGGCCCAGCACCAGCGCCCGCCAGACCTCCTCGCAGTCGGAGAGCGGCTCGGCGACGGAGCCCGGCCGCGGCGCGAAGGCCGGCACCGGCTCCTCGGAGAGGACGGTGCGGGTGACCGTCATCGGCCCGATCCGGCCCTCCCGCCGCTCGGGCACCCGGGCCGGGTCGAGGTCGAGGTCGACGCAGAGCAGGTGCTCGACGAACTGCGGTGCGCGGGCGAGCAGCTCGCCGTCGGCGGAGACGGCCAGCGAGTCGCCGTCGAAGACCAGCTCGTCCTGCCCGCCGACCTGGTTGCAGTAGACGATCGGCGCGTTGGCCTCGGCGGCCCGGCGGCGGACCAGCGGCAGCCGCAGGTCGTCCTTGGCGCGCTCGTAGGGGGAGGCGTTGGGGGAGACGACGAGGTCGACGCCGGCCCGCCCGGCCACGCCGCACGGGCCGCCCTCGACCCAGAGGTCCTCGCAGATGGTCAGCGCGACGTCGGCGCCGCGGAACCGCACCACCGCGAGCTCCGAGCCCGGCACGAAGTAGCGGGCCTCGTCGAAGACGCCGTAGTTGGGCAGGTGCCGCTTGGCGTAGCGGGCCACGACGCGCCCGCCGTGCAGCAGCGCGGCGGCGTTGCGGGGCTGGACGCGGCGGGGGTTGGCGTCGCCGGGGCGCTCCTCGTCGAGGGTCTCCTCGTCGCTCGGCGCGGTGTCGACCGCGACCGGGCCCTCGGTGTGCGCCAGGTAGCCGACGACGACGGCGAGCCCGCCCAGCCCCTGCCGGTCCAGCGTGGCGGCGAGGCCGGTGAGCGCCTGCTCGCTGGCGCGGGCGAAGGACTCGCGCAGCACGAGGTCCTCGGCGGGGTAGCCGGTGAGGGTCATCTCGGGGAAGACGACGAGGTGCGCGCCGTCGTCGGCGGCCCTCCGCGCCCACTCGACGACGAGCGCGGCGTTGCCGTCCAGGTCGCCGACGCGGGTGTCGACCTGGGCCATCGCGACTCTCAGCTGCACCGTCACGGTCCCATCCAACAACCGGCCCCCGGGACCGGCCAGACCGGGGACGGGGAGGTGGACCCCGCCCGGCGACCGGCCTGGCGTTCCCGCCGTGGCCGAGTGGCTCCCCGTCGAGGTGCTCGGCGGGGAGGAACCGGCGTCGACCTGGCGCCGGGCGCACGAGGACGGCCTCGTCGAGGTCGCCGTCACCCAGGGCGCGCGGTACCGGGAGTGGCACGACACCCCGTGGGCGTGGTGCTGGAGGTCGTGTTCGACCCGGACGGCCTCCGTGCGGACGGCGCCGCGCCGGTCCGCGGCCGAGCCTCAGCGCCCGTCGGGGGGCACCACCGCGCCGTTCGGCGCCGGCCGCGGCGCGGGCACCTCCGCGGGGGGCGGCGGTGGCGCCGCGCGCTCCAGGAAGCGCAGCAGCTCCACCGGGAACGGCAGGACGACCGTCGAGTTCTTCTCCGCGGCCACCTCGACCATCGTCTGCAGCAGGCGCAGCTGCAGCGCGGCCGGCTGCGCGGCCATGACCCCGGCGGCCTGCGCGAGCTTCTGCGAGGCCTGGAGCTCGCCGTCGGCGGTGATCACCCGGGAGCGACGCTCCCGCTCGGCCTCCGCCTGGCGGGACATCGACCGCTTCATCGACTCCGGCAGGGCGACGTCCTTGATGTCGACGCGGTCGATGTGCACCCCCCAGTCGATCGCCGGGGTGTCCAGCATCAGCTCCAGGCCCTGGTTGAGCCGCTCGCGGTTGGACAGCAGGTCGTCCAGCTCGCTCTTGCCGATGATCGACCGCAGCGACGCCTGCGCGACCTGGGCCATCGCCGCCTGGTAGTTCTGCACGTCGACGACGACCCGCACCGGGTCGAACACCCGGTAGTAGACGACGGCGTCGACCTTCACCGTCACGTTGTCCCGGGTGATGCCCTCCTGCGCCGGCACCGGCATCGTGACGATCTGGGTGTTCACCTTGTGCAGCCGGTCGATGCCGGGCCGGATGAAGGTGAGGCCGGGCGGCCGGGGCTCGCCGAGCAGCCGCCCCAGCCGGAGCACCACCCCGCGCTCGTACTGCGTCACCACGCGCACGCTGCCGGCCGCCAGGACCAGCAGGAGCGCGAGCGCGACCAGGGCGATCGTGAGAACGACGTCCATCGCGTCCTCCACCGTCGGCGTCCGGGCGGGGCGCGCGGGTCGCGCCCGTGGCCGGGACCTCCGCCGAGCGGTGCCCTCATTGAACCGCTCCGGGGTCGCTCCGGAGCCGGATCCGTTCCGCGGTCCGCCGCCGGGGCGGAGGATCGGTGTCCCGGCCCGAGGACGGTCCCGATGGCAGCTGCGGATCCCCTGGTGGTCGTCGGCGGCGGCCTGGCCGGTGCCAGGGCGGCCGAGACCCTGCGCGCGGAGGGCTTCGACGGCCGCGTCGTGCTGGTCGCGGCCGAGCCCGAGGTCCCCTACGAGCGGCCGCCGCTGTCGAAGGGCTACCTGCTCGGCACCGCACCCCGCGAGGCGGCCCAGGTGCTCCCGCCCGGCTGGTACGCGGAGCACCACGTCGACCTGCGGCCCGGCGTGCGCGCCGTCGCGCTCGACCCCGCCGGGCACCGGCTGACCCTGGACACCGGCGAGGAGCTCGCCTGGTCGCGGCTGCTGCTGGCCACCGGCTCGTCGCCCCGGCGGCTGCCCGTCCCCGGCGCCGACCTCGACGGCGTCCGGTACCTGCGGACGCTGGCCGACGCCGACCGCCTGCGCGCCGACCTGGCCGGCGGCGGACGGCAGGTCGTGGTCGTGGGCGCCGGGTGGATCGGGCTGGAGGTGGCGGCGGCCGCCCGTTCCCACGGCAACGCGGTGACCGTCGTCGAGCCGCAGCCCACGCCGCTGCACGCGGTGCTGGGGCAGCGGATGGGGGAGGTCTTCGCCCGCCTGCACCGGCGGCACGGCGTCGACCTGCTCACCGGGACCGTCGTGCGCGAGATCCGGGGAGCCGGCGGCCGGGTCACCTCGGTGGTCACCGGCCGGGACGTGGGACTGTCCGCGGACCTGGTCGTCGTCGGCGTCGGTGTCGTGCCGGACACGCGACTGGCGGCGGCCGCGGGCCTCGAGGTCGACAACGGGGTGGTCACCGACCACGCGCTGCGGACCTCCGCGCCCGACGTGTTCGCCGCCGGCGACGTGGCGTCGGCGTTCCACCCGTTCTACGGCCGCTACGTCCGCGTGGAGCACTGGGCCAACGCGCTCCACCAGGGCCCGGCCGCCGCGCGGTCGATGCTCGGCCGGGACGTCAGCTACGACCGCGTGCCCTACTTCTTCACCGACCAGTACGACCTCGGGATGGAGTACTGCGGGCTGGGCGCGCCCGGGGACACGGTGGTCTGCCGCGGCGATCCGGAGGACGGGGGGTTCATCGCCTTCTGGACGTCGGACGGTCGCGTCACCGCGGCGATGAACGTGGACGTCTGGGACGTCACCGGGCCCCTCCAGGCGCTGATCCGGAGCCGCCAGCGGGTGCCGGCCGCCGCGCTCACCGACCCGGACGCGCCGCTGGAGTCGCTCGTCGTCGGACCGCCGGCCTAGACGCCGGCGACACGGGGCGACGGGGGGCGCCCCACCGGTGTGCCCGGCGCCCGGACCGGGCAGGCTGTGCACGGACGACACGGCGACGAAACGAGCGGACCCGATCATGGCCAGCATGGACCGGCAGCAGGAGTTCGTCCTGCGCACCCTGGAGGAACGCGACATCCGCTTCGTGCGGCTGTGGTTCACCGACGTCTCGGGCTACCTCAAGGCGGTCGCCGTGGCGCCGGCGGAGATCGAGGCGGCCTTCGCCGAGGGGATCGGGTTCGACGGCTCGGCGATCGAGGGCTTCGCGCGCGTCTACGAGTCGGACATGCTCGCCAAGCCCGACCCGGCCACGTTCCAGGTGATGCCCGCGACCAAGGGCCAGCCCAGCGACACCGCGCGGATGTTCTGCGACATCACGCTGCCCGACGGGTCGCCGTCGTGGGCCGACCCGCGGCACGTGCTGCGCCGGGCGCTGTCGAAGGCCGCCGACATGGGCTTCACCTTCTACACCCACCCCGAGGTCGAGTTCTTCCTGCTCAAGGACCTGCCCACCGACGGGCGGCCGCCGGAGCCGGCCGACACCGGCGGCTACTTCGACCTGTCCACGCACAACGTGGCGCACGACTTCCGCCGCGAGGCGGTCTTCGCGCTCGAGGCGATGGGCATCTCGGTGGAGTTCAGCCACCACGAGGTCGCCCCCGGCCAGCAGGAGATCGACCTGCGCTACGCCGACGCCCTGTCGATGGCCGACAACGTGATGACGCTGCGGCACGTCGTCCGGGAGGTGGCGCTGGCCCAGGGCGTGCACGCGACGTTCATGCCCAAGCCGTTCACCGACCTGGCGGGCTCGGCGATGCACACCCACGTGTCGCTGTTCGAGGGCGACCGCAACGCCTTCCACGACCCCTCGGACCCGATCCGGCTGTCGGCCACCGGGCGCCAGTTCATCGCGGGCCTGCTCACCCACGCCCGCGAGTACACCGCCGTCACCAACCAGACGGTCAACTCCTACCGGCGGCTGCTGGCCGGCACCGAGGCGCCGACGGCGGCCACGTGGGGCCGGGCCAACCGCTCGGCGCTGGTGCGGCTGCCCTCCTACAAGCCGAACAAGGGGCAGTCGGCGCGGATCGAGGTCCGCTCGCCGGACTCCGCGTGCAACCCGTACCTGACCTTCGCGGTGCTGCTGGCCGCCGGGCTGCGCGGCATCGAGAAGGGCTACGAGCTGCCGCCGGAGGCCGAGGACGACGTCTGGTCGCTCACCGACACCGAGCGCCGCGCCGCCGGCTACGAGGACCTGCCGGTCTCCCTGGGTGAGGCGCTGACCGCGATGCAGGGCAGCGAGCTGGTCGCGGAGACCCTCGGCGAGCACGTCTTCGAGTTCTTCCTCCGCAACAAGTGGGAGGAGTTCAACTCCTACCGGCAGAACGTGACGCCCTTCGAGCTCAAGCGCTACCTGCCCGGCCTGTGAACCGCCGGGAACGGCCTCGTCGCAGGGGACGTGCCGAGCGGGCGAGGCGCGGGGGGCGACGAGGTCCGTGAACTAACCTCGGCACCGTGCCGGAGACCCCCGCCCGCCTGCTCGTCGTCGTCCCCAGCGACACCGCCCCGCCCGCGCGGCTCGGGGACTGGCTGCGCGCCGCCGGCCTCGAGCTCGACGAGCGGCACCTCGACGCCGGCGACGAGGTGCCGGCCGACCTCACCGGGTTCGACGGGCTGCTGGTCACCGGCGGCCCGCAGTCCAGCCTCGACGACGACGCCACCAGCGGGCTGGGCCCGGTCCGCGAGCTGCTGGCCCGCGCCCTGGCCGCCGACGTCCCGACGCTGGCCGTCTGCCTGGGCGCCCAGCTGCTGGCGCAGGCCGGCGGCGGGCGGGTGCGCGTGGGGATCGAGGGCCCGGAGGTCGGGGCGTTGCTCGTGGCCAAGCGGGACGCCGCGGCCGGGGACCCGGTGTTCGGCCCGCTCCCGCTCTCGCCCGACGTCATCCAGTTCCACCACGACGAGATCAGCGAGCTGCCGGCCGGTGCCACCCTGCTGGCGAGCAGCCCGGTCTACGCGAACCAGGCCTTCCGGGTGGGCCGGCACGTCTACGGGCTGCAGTTCCACGTCGAGACGACACCGGAGATCGTCCGCGAGTGGGCCGACCGGGACACCGTCGGCGTCGCGGCGAGCCCGTACGACCGCGAGACGCTCTGCCGGCTGACCGACGCGGTGCACCCGGACCTCGCGGAGGTCTGGGCGCCGTTCGCGGCCCGCTTCGCCGACCTCGTGCGCGCGGGCCGCGGCGCCGCGGTCTGAGCCGGTGACCGCATCCCGGGAGGTGCCCCGCCGCGCGGTCGTGCGGCTGGCCCGCTTCGGCTTCGAGGACGGCGAGAAGGCCGCGCTGCTGCTGTCCGACCCGGCGCTGGGGCTGTGGGACCTCGACCGCAACGAGCCCGCGGACCCCGAGGCCGGCCCGGTCGTCTCCGCGCTGGCCCGCGCCGGCGACCCCGACCTCGCCGTCCGCTCGCTGACCCGGCTGGTGGAGGCCCTGGATGCCGCCGACGAGACGGGCGGGGCGGCCGCCGGCCTGCTCGCCCGGCTGCGCGGCTCGGGCGCGCTGCGGAGCCGGCTGCTGTCGGTGCTCGGCGCCAGCGCGGGCCTGGCCGACCACCTCGCCGCCCATCCCCACGACTGGACCGTCCTCGACTCCGACGGCCGCGGCGCGGTGCGCCCCGCCGCGTACGCCCTGGAGCGGCAGATGCTCGCCGCCGTCGGCGCCGACCCCGACGACCCGCCGTGGGGCGTCCGGCTCGGGAAGGCCGCGCCGGACGCCTCGCCGCACCGGGTCGCCGCGCTGCGGCTGGCCTACCGGCGGGCGGTGCTGGACCTCGCCGGCCGCGACCTGGGGGAGGGGCTGTCGGCCGAGGACGTCGCCGCCGAGCTCGCCGACGTCGCCGCCGCCGTGCTCACCGCCGGCCTCGCCCTCGCCGTCGCCGAGCAGCCCGAGGGCGCGGCGGCCTGCCGGCTGGCGGTCATCGCGCTCGGCAAGACCGGCGGGCGGGAGCTCAACTACGTCAGCGACGTCGACGTGGTGTTCGTCGCCGAGCCGGTCGACCCCAGCGACCCCGAGGCCCCGGCCCTGCAGAGCGCCACCCGGGTGGCCGCCGCGCTCATGCGGATCTGCCGCGAGGCGGCCTGGGAGGTCGACGCCGCGCTGCGCCCGGAGGGCAAGGCCGGCGCCCTGGTCCGCACCCTGGCCGGGCACACCGCCTACTACCGGCAGTGGGCGAGCACGTGGGAGTTCCAGGCGCTGCTGAAGATGCGCCCGGTGGCCGGCGACCCCGACCTCGGCCGCGGCTACGTCGAGGAGCTGTTCCCGATGGTGTGGGAGGCCGGCGACCGCCCCGGCTTCGTCGCCGAGGTGCAGGCCATGCGGCGTCGGGTGGAGGACAACATCCCGCCCGCCCAGGCCGACCGGGAGATCAAGCTCGGCCGCGGCGGCCTGCGCGACGTCGAGTTCGCCGTCCAGCTGCTGCAGCTGGTGCACGGCCGGGCCGACGTCCGGCTGCGGACCGGCGGCACCCTGCCGGCGCTGCAGGCGCTGCGGGCCGGCGGCTACGTCGGCCGCGACGACGCCGACACGCTCATCGCCTCCTACCGCTTCCTGCGCACCGTCGAGCACCGGCTGCAGCTGCTGCGGCTGCGCCGCACCCACCTGCTTCCCACCGACGAGCAGCAGCTGCGCTGGCTGGCCCGCTCGCTGGGCTACAAGCCCGACGCCCGCGGCACCGCCGTCGACGTGCTGCGCGCGGAGATGGCGCTGCACACCCGCGAGGTGCGCCGGCTGCACGAGAAGCTCTTCTACCGGCCGCTGCTGTCGGCGGTGGCGCGGGTGCCGGCCGAGGCCGCGCAGCTGGGCAGCAAGGCCGCCGGCGACTGGCTGCGCGCGCTCGGGTTCGCCGACCCGCAGGGCGCGCTGCGGCACATGGGCGCGCTCACCGGCGGGGTGTCCCGGTCGGCGTCGATGCAGAAGTACCTGCTGCCGGTGGTGCTGCAGACCCTCGCCGACTGCGCCGACCCCGACGCCGGGCTGCTGGCCTACCGCCAGGTCAGCGAGGCCCTCGGCGGCAACCAGTGGTACCTGCGGCTGCTGCGCGACGAGGGCCAGGTGGCCGAGCGGCTGGCCCGCCTGCTGGGGTCGAGCCGGTACGTGGCCGCGCTGATCACCCGCACCCCCGAGGCGCTGCGCATCCTCGCCGACGACGACGAGCTCGAGCCGCGGAGCGCCGCCTCGCTGGCCGGGGCCTGGCGCGCCGCCGCCGGCCGCGCCGCCGACCCGCAGGCCGGCATCACCGTGCTGCGCGGGCTGCGCCGGCAGGAGCTGCTGCGGATCGCCTCGGCCGACCTGCTCGGCCTGCTCGACGTCGTCCGGGTCGGGCAGGCGCTCACCGACGTCGCCGTCGCCACGCTGCAGGCCGGGCTGGACGTCGCCGTGCGCGCGTGGGCCCGCGAGGCCGGCATCGACCCGGCCGACGTCCCGATGGAGCTCGCCGTCATCGGCATGGGCCGGCTCGGCGGCGGCGAGATGGGCTACGGCTCCGACGCCGACGTGCTGTTCGTCCACCGCCCGCGGGCCGTCGGGGATGGTGGGCCGGGGGACGGCAGGGCGGACGAGGCGAGGGCGACCCAGGCGGCCAACGCGGTCGCGCACACGCTGCGCCGGCTGCTCGGCGAGCCCGCGCCCGACCCCGCCTTCGAGGTCGACGCCGACCTGCGCCCCGAGGGCCGGCAGGGCGCGCTGGTGCGCAGCCTGGACGCCTTCCGCGAGTACTACGAGCGCTGGGTGTCGGTGTGGGAGGTGCAGGCGCTGCTGCGCGCGGCGCCGGTGGCCGGCAGCCCCGGGCTGGGCGCGGCCTTCGTGGAGCTGGTCGACCCGCTGCGCTACCCGGAGGGCGGGCTGTCGGCCGAGCAGGTGGCCGAGATCCGCCGGATCAAGGCGCGCGTGGAGCGGGAGCGGCTGCCGCGCGGCGCCGACCCGGCCACCCACACCAAGCTCGGCCGCGGCGGCCTGGCCGACGTCGAGTGGACCGTCCAGCTGCTGCAGCTGCAGCACGCCGCGGCGGTCCCCGGGCTGCGGGTGCCCTCCACCGTCGGGGCGCTGGCCGAGCTGTCGGGGAACGGCCTGCTGACCGTCGAGCAGGCCGGGTCGCTGCGCGACGCGTGGGAGCTGGCCAGCCGGGCGCGCAACGCCGTCTTCCTCGTCCGCGGCCGGCCCGGCGACCAGCTGCCCCGGCCCGGGCTGGAGCTGGCCGGCGTGGCGCGGGCCAGCGGGTACGGCCCCGACGTCGACCCGGGGCAGTTCCTCGACGACTACCGGCGCACCACCCGGCACGCCCGCGCCGTGGTCGAGCGGGTCTTCTACGGTCAGTCGCCGGGGGAGTGACCGGTCGTGTCGCCGTCCGGCGGCTCGGGGACCAGGCCGACGCGGCGGCTCTCGGCCTGCACGACGTCGTAGCAGTCGCACGCGGCCTCGTGCAGGCGCTCGGGGTCGACCACCGTGATCCGCCCCCGGCTGTACCGGATCAGGCCGGCCTGCTGCAGCAGCCCGGCCACCAGTGAGACGGTGCCCCGGCGCACGCCGAGCATCTGGCCCAGGAAGTCCTGGGTGAGCTGGAACTCGTCGGCGCCGACGCGGTCGCGGGTCTGCAGCAGCCAGCGGGCGCAGCGCTCCTCGGTGCTGTGCAGCCGGTTGCAGGCCACGTTCTGCGACAGCTGGACGACCATCGCCTGCGTGTAGCGGTGCAGCAGGTCGTGCAGGGCGCCGTCGCCGGAGAGGAACCGGCGGAGGTCGGCCGTGGCGACGCACAGCGCGTCACCGGCCACCTGGCAGAAGCAGTCGTGGGGACTGGTCGGCGTCCCCAGGAACACCGGCAGGCCGGAGACGCCCTCGTAGCCGATGGTGGCCACCTCGACGGCCGGCTCGCCCTCGACCGACGCGACCACGGACAGCACGCCGTCGACGGGGAAGTAGACCGCGTCGATGTCGCCGTCGCGGCGGTACAGCTGGTCGCGGACCTGCAGGGTCACCGGCTGCAGGGCCGGCAGCAGGCGCTCGTACTCGGCGTCGGGGAGGGCCCGCAGGATGAGGTTGCGCCGCGGGTCCTTCGCGCCGGTCCGCTGCGGGGCCGGCCGCGCCTCGTCGGGGGCAGGGTCAGGAGGAGGCACGGTGCACCTCCGGCGCCGGGTGGGGCTCCCCGCGGGCTCGGGGGACGTCAGGCGGGCAGGGCGCCGGCACCCAGCCGCGCCCACGGCGGCAACGGTACGGCGAGCAGCTCGGCAGCACCGGGCGCCATGGCGTAGGCGACCAGCGCGGGGGCGACCAGCCGCAGCGGCAGGACGTGCTCCACGCAGCCGGTGGCCAGGGCCGCGCTGGGCATCCCCGGCGCCTCGGCGTCGGCCGGGTCCTGGGCGAGCACCCGGCCGCCGGCGCGGCGGACCGCGCGGACGCCGGCCGCGCCGTCGTCGAGCCGGCCGGTGAGGACGGCCGCCAGCACCCGCGGCCCGTACGCGCCGGCGGCGCTGGCCATCAGCCGGTCGGCCGTGCCCAGCGTGGGGTGCTCGACCAGGGCCAGGTCCCCGTCCGGCCCCAGGACGCCGGTGGTCCCGGCCGGGAGCACCGACACCCCCGCCTGGAGCGGGCCGGCGGCCGCCCGGACGGGGAGGTCCGCGGCGGCGCGCAGCAGCGGGACCAGCACGTCGGTCGTGCCCGCCGCGCGGTGCTGCACCACGAGCACCGGGGTGGGGAAGTCGCGCGGGAGGCCGGCGAGGACCGTGCGCAGCGCCCGGACGCCCCCCGCGGAGGCGGCCAGCACCACGACGCCGAACGGCGCCGGTGCGTCGATCTCGACCGGACCCGGCACGCGGCCGAGGGTACGCGTGTGTACGGCACCTGACACAGGATCGCGCCGGGTGTGCCGCACCCCGCGGCGGGGCACGCTGGAGGAGTGAGCGCAGCCGTCCCTGCCGAGGACCCCGACCCGACCGACGAGGACGCCGCCCCCGGCGCCACCATCACGCCCTACCGCGACGGCCCGCTCATCGTGCGCGGCGACTTCCGGCTGGTCGACCAGGACGGCGCCGAGATCGACCCGGGCCGGAGGACGGTGGCGCTGTGCCGGTGCGGCAAGTCCGGCATCAAGCCGTTCTGCGACGGCAGCCACAAGCGGTCGGGCTTCTCCGCCCCGAGCGCGCCGAGCCGGCCCCGGCCGGCCGCGGCGATCCTCCGCGAGGCGCGGCGGCCGGAGGGCCGGGCCGACTGAGGGGCGGGCCGACCGAGGGGCGGGGGGACCGAGGGGCGGGGGACCGGAGGGGTGCGGGCCGGCCCCCGTGCCCGGCCCGCACCCCGGCTCAGGTGGCCGACTCGATCGCGCGGGCCATCCGGACCTGCTCCTCGAGCACGTCCGTGATCCGCGCCTGCACCGCGTCGAGCTGACCGATGACCTCGCTGGTCGCGTGGATGCCGGCGGTGACCTGGTCACTGCTGGTCTGGATGCCGGCGATCTGGTCCGACACCCGCTGGGTGGCCGCCGCGGTCTCCCGGGCCAGGTCCTTGACCTCGCTGGCGACGACGGCGAAGCCGCGGCCGAGCTCACCGGCGCGCGCGGCCTCGATGGTGGCGTTGAGCGCGAGCAGGTTGGTCTGGTCGGCGATGCCGGAGATGATCCGGATGACCTCGCCGATCGACGCCGACGCCTCGGTGAGGGCCGCGACCTCGGCGGTCATGGCCGACGCCTGGGACACGGCCTTCTCGGCGACCTGCCCGGCCGCGGCGGCGGCCTCGCGCAGCCGGTCGACGCTGTCGAGCAGCTCGCGGGAGCGCTGTGTGTCGGCCTCGGCCCGGCGCAGGGTGTCCAGCCGCTGGCTGACCAGCTGCTGCACGTTGCGCAGCGCGTCGGCCCGCGACTCGGACAGCTCGATGGTCTCGGTGACGAAGAAGTCCATCGTCCCGATCACCCGGCCCCCGGCGGTGACGGGGAAGCAGACGCCGGACTTCACGCCGGCGCGCAGGGCGGCGGGCCGGCGCACGCAGTCGGTCACCTCCGCGAGGTCGCGGACGAAGACCAGGTCGCGCCGCTTCCAGGCGCGGCCGGACAGGCCCACGCCCTCGGCGAAGCTGGCGGCCAGGGTGACCTCGCGGAACTCCTCGCCGGCCGAGCCGGACTCGAGCCGGAAGCGCAGCACGTTCTCCGCCTCGTCCAGCGCCCAGAACGAGCCGTAGGCCCAGCCGAAGGAGGTGCGCACGCTCTCCAGCGCCGTCCGCAGGGCCGAGGCCTCGTCGGTGGCCTCGCCGACCCGGGTGACCACGGTCGTGACGGCGGCGCGGTCGTCGAGGGTCTCGCGCAGCGCGGAGGTGGCCAGGGCGGCCCGCCGGGCGTGGCCGAGCAGCCGGGTGATGGCCTGCCACTTCTCCCGGCGGACGCCGAAGAAGGGCAGCGGCGTGGCGCTGTGGAACTCCAGCACGGCGGTGACCCGGCCGTCGTCGACGGCGGGGAGGAAGCAGCCCTCCCGCGCACCGGCGGCCCAGGCGGTCTCCCAGCGCACGCACTGGCCGCGCCCGGCCGGTGCGCTGGTCAGGTGCACCGTCTGCCGCTCGCGCAGCGCCTTCCCGCCCATCCCGGCGGACTCGGTCAGCCGGCCGTCGCGCGGCCACGCGGCGGACAGGGCCGGGGTGAGCGGGCCGCTCTCCCAGGCGAGCGCGAACGCGCCGGTGGCGTCGGGCAGCCAGACCGCGCCGTACCCGAGGCCGCAGGTCTCCACGATGGTGCGGACGACGGCGACGTGGGCGTCGAGCACCGTCGTCACGCCGTAGTCGAGGGCCTCGACGACCTTCTCGAGGGTCTCGACGTCCCGCGGCATCACCGTGCTCTCCGGCGTGCCGGACGGGGCCGGGTCGGTGCGCCGCCACATGGTCGTCCTCCGCGGTCGGGGACCCCGGGCCTGGGGGTCCTGCGCCGAGAGGTTCGGCAGCGCCGTCGCCGACTGCAGCCGGACCGGGGGCGTTGTGGGGTCCCGAGACCGGATCGCGACTCAGGCGGCGAGCGCGGGCTGGGTGTACAGCGCCGAGCGCCCGGCCTCCCAGGCGCCGAGCAGGTGCCGGGCGGCGAGCCCGTCGAGGGCGAGGGAGCAGGCCGCGCCGAACAGCACGTCGCCCAGGAGCGAGGGGTCCTCGGCCACCAGGGAGCCGCACATGTCCACCGAGGCGATCTGCTCGTGCACGGCGTCGGCCTCGACGTGCTCGTCGTAGAAGACGGTGGTCGTCGCGTCGTGGCCGAGCCGGCGCAGCCCCGCGGAGTAGCGGCGGCTGGGCTCGGAGGAGGTCATCTCCACGCAGGCCAGGTGGCCCAGCGCCGCCCCGCGCCAGCGGCGGTGCAGGCCGAACAGCGACATGGTGTTGACCGAGGTGAACGCCACGGCGGGGGCGTCGTCCCACAGGGCGCCGTACCCGGCGTCCAGGCCCAGGTCGCGCATCATCCCGGCGAACAGCTCGCTGTGCATGCGCTCGGGGGCGCCGCCGCCGTACTCGTCGGCCTGGATCTCCACCATCGCGGCCTTGGCCCGTCCCGACAGCCGGGGGACGGCGAAGGTGTGCGGGTCGGCCTCCTTGAGGTGGTAGACCGACCGCAGGGTGAGGTACTCGCGCCACTGCTCGGCGGTGCCGCGCTTGGCCATGAACGACGACAGCGACGGGCCGTCGTCGGCGGCGATCAGCGCCGTCAGCTGCCGGTCGACCGGCTCGCCGGTGGGGGAGGGCGGGCCGGTCAGCTCGCGCAGCGCGGCCAGGTGCCGGCGCTCGAGGCGGGCGCGCAGCGCGATCAGGCCGGGGTCCCACTCGAGGGTGTCGTCGACGCCGTCCAGGCCCCGGTAGTGCAGCTCGTAGCACAGCGCCAGCGCCAGCTGCAGGTCGTCGTCGGGCAGGGGGTCGGTCGCGGCCGCGGCGGTCGTGCGGGCGAGCTCGGCGGTGGCGGGGGAGACCGACCCGGCGAGCAGGTCGTCGCGGAGGGCCCCGGACAGGGGGCCCCGGGCGTGAGGCAGGCGCATGGTCCGGCCCATGCCCAGACCCGGGCACTTCGATGCACCGCGCGCGATGGGATGCCACACACCCGTGGTACCGACGGCTCCCGCGAGCGGACGTGGCGGGCGGGGAGGAGGGTGCGGACGTGCCCTTCGACCCGCCCGCCGGAGTGCTCAGCACCGCCGGCGCCGGCGGCTGGACCCTGGTCGAGCCGCTCACCTACCACGGCACGCGGGACACCTTCGTCGTCCCGGCGGGCTTCCGCACCGACCTCGCGTCCGTGCCGCGGCCGGTGCGGTGGCTGGTCCCGGAGTCCGGGCGGTACACGCTGGCCGCGGTGCTGCACGACTGGCTGTGCCACGAGGGCATCGCCACCGGCGCGGTCACCGCGCGGCAGGCCGACGGCGTCTTCCGCCGGGCGATGCGCGAGGCGGGCGTCCCGGTGCTGCTGCGCTGGCTCATGTGGGCCGGCGTGCGCTGGGGCGCGCTGAGCGATCCGCAGCGGCGGCGCGGCTGGCCGGTCAGCGCCCCGGGGGTGCTGGCGATCACGGCGCTGGCGGCGCCGCTGGTGCTGCCGCCGTCGCTGCTGGCCGTGCCGGCCCTGCTGGTCTACGCCGCCGCGGAGCGGCTGGTGTCGGGGGAGGCCGGGGTCCGCCCGTGGAGCCGCCGGCGTCACCGAGCGTTCAGAGACGCAGGGTTCCGGAATCGGTGCGGCTCGGCCAGACTCCGTGCGGGACGCGGGCGGACCGCCGGCGTCCGTCCCCGGTGACCACAGGAGATCCTGCATGTCCCTGCCCGTCCTGCGCCGCACCACGGTGGCCGCGGCGGTGACGGCGACGATGACCGGTCTGGTCGTCGCCGCCGCACTCGCACCGGCCAGCGCCGCGCCCGGCGCGCCCGGCGTCCCCGACCGGCAGACGCCGGTCGACGTCCAGCTGCTGGCCCTCAACGACTTCCACGGCGCGCTGGAGGCCCCGTCGGGGTCCGGTGGCCGCGTGCAGACCGGCCCCGACCCCGACGGCAGCGGCCCGCTCGCCGCTCCGACGGTCAACGCCGGCGGCGTCGAGTACCTCGCCACCCAGCTCCAGCAGCTGGCCGCTGCGCAGCGGCAGGGGAACACCGTCACGGTTGCGGCCGGCGACCTCATCGGCGCCTCGCCGCTGCTGTCGGCCGCCTTCCACGACGAGCCGACCATCGAGGCCCTCAACCTGGCCGGCCTGGACTACGCCAGCGTCGGCAACCACGAGTTCGACGAGGGCTCGGCCGAGCTGCTGCGCATCCAGAACGGCGGCTGCCACCCGGTCGACGGCTGCGCCGACGGGACCCCCTACGAGGGTGCGGACTTCCGGTACCTGTCGGCCAACGCCTTCGTGACCGCGACCGGGCAGCCGCTGCTGGAGCCGTACGCGGTCCACGAGGTCGGCGGCGTCCGCATCGGCTTCATCGGCATGACCCTCGAGGGCACCGAGCAGATCGTCAGCCAGCAGGGCGTCGCGGGCCTGGACTTCGCCGACGAGGTGGAGACCGCCAACCGCTACGCCGCCGAGCTGCAGCGCCAGGGCGTCAAGTCGATCGTCGTGCTCCTCCACGAGGGCGGTGTCCAGAGTGGCCCGGACGCGTGGAACGTCGACCAGTGCAACGGCCTGACCGGCCCGATCGTCGACATCGCCAACGGCATGTCCGACGACATCGACGTCGTCGTCAGCGGCCACACCCACCAGGCCTACAACTGCCTGATCGACGGCAAGGTCGTCACCAGCGCCGGCAACAACGGGCGGCTGGTCACCGACATCGACCTGCAGATCAACTCGCGCAGCGGCGACGTCGTGCGCGACCGGACGCGGGTCGACAACGTCATCGTGCAGCGGACCGTCGCGGCCGACCCGGCGCAGACCGCGCTCATCCAGCGCTACCGCACCGCCCTCGGCCCCATCGCCACGCGGGTCGTCGGCACCGCCGCCACGGACATCACCCGGGCGCCCGACGCCCAGGGTGAGACCCCGCTGGGCAACCTGATCGCCGACTCGCAGCTGGCCGACACCCGGGACGAGGGCGCCGTCGCGGCGTTCATGAACCCCGGCGGTGTCCGCGCCGACCTGGGGGCCGGGGAGATCACCTACGAGGAGGCGTTCACGGTGCAGCCGTTCGCCAACAACCTCGTGACGCTGGACCTCACCGGCGCCCAGCTCGACTGCGTCCTCGAGCAGCAGTACGCCCGCACCGGCAACCCGGTCGTGCTGCAGCCGTCGTCGACGGTGAACTACGTCGTCGACCCGGCGGCGCCGGCGGGCTCGGCCACGGGCCCGTGCAGCGGGTCCCGGGTGAACGCGCTGGCGATCGGCGGCGTCGCCGTCGTCCCGAGCCAGGTCTACCGGGTCACGGTGAACAACTTCCTGGCCGGCGGGGGTGACGGGTTCACTCAGCTCACCGACGGCACGAACGCCGTCACCACCTCGATCGACCTGGACGCGTTCACGGCCTACCTCACGGCGAACCGGCCCGTGACCGCACCGGCGACCGACCGGGTCGACCCGGTCGCCTGATCCCCGCACCACCCCGTCCCGGCGGCGGTCCCCACCCGGGGGCCGCCGCCGGCGCGCGTCCGGGGCCGTCCTGCGCCAGGCTCGGGGCATGACCGACACCTCCGGCCCGCCGTTCCGCGCCGACCACGTCGGCAGCCTGCTGCGCCCCGCGTCGCTGCTCGAGGCCCGCGCCCGGCACGCCGCCGGGGAGATCGACGACGCCGAGCTGCGCGGGATCGAGGACGAGGCGATCGCCGACGTCGTCCGGCTGCAGGGCGACGTCGGCCTGCGCACCGCCACCGACGGCGAGTTCCGCCGCGCCTCGTGGCACATGGACTTCATCTACGCCATCGACGGGATCACCAAGGTCACCGGCGAGGACATCGTCGTCCACTTCCGCAACGCCGACGGCACGATCGACTTCACCCCGGCGGGGCTGCACGTCGACGGGCCGCTGTCGATCCGGGAGCCGATCTTCGGCCGCGACTTCGCCTACCTGCAGAGCCAGGTGTCCGAGGGGCAGACGGCGAAGCTGACGATCCCCTCGCCGTCGATGGTCCACTACCGCGGCGGCGCCGCCGCGATCGACCCGGCCGTCTACCCCGACGAGGACGCCTTCTGGGACGCCCTGTCGGCGGCGTACGCGCAGCAGGTGCGCGGGGTGGCCGCGCTGGGCTGCCGCTACCTGCAGCTCGACGACACCAGCCTGGCCTACCTCAACGACCCCGCCCAGCGCGCCGAGCTCGCCGCCCAGGGCCGGGACGCCGAGCACCAGCACGAGCGCTACATCCGGCAGATCAACGCGGCGCTGGCCGGCCGGCCGGAGGGTCTCACGGTCACCACCCACATGTGCCGGGGCAACTTCCGCTCCTCCTGGGTGGCCGAGGGCGGCTACGACTTCGTCGCCGAGGCGCTGTTCGGCGGCCTGGAGGTCGACGGCTTCTTCCTGGAGTACGACGACGCCCGCTCCGGCGGCTTCGAGCCGCTGCGGTTCGTCCCGCCGGGCAAGCGGGTCGTCCTGGGCCTGGTGACGACGAAGCGGCCGGAGCTGGAGAGCAGGGACGCGCTGAAGCGGCGGATCGACGAGGCCGCGCGGTACGTGCCACTGGAGCAGCTGGCGATCTCGCCGCAGTGCGGCTTCTCCTCGACCGTCGAGGGCAACGCGCTGACCCGCGACGAGCAGGTGGCCAAGCTGGCACTGGTCGTCGAGGTCGCCCAGGAGGTCTGGGGCTACGCCTGAGCCGGCACCGGGTCGCTGCCGCCGGCGCCCGGGCGGCAGCGGCGCAGCCGGTCGAGGGTCAGCCACAGCCCGCGCAGCGCGCCGTGCGTCCGCAGCGCCTCCAGCCCGTAGGTCGAGCAGGTCGGCGTGAACGGGCACACCGGCGGGCGGGTGGGGCTGACCCGCTCGCGGTAGGCGACGACGAGCCGGACCGGCCAGCGCGCCGCCCACGGCGTCCCGGCCGGCGCCGGGGTGACCAGCGCCGCGGGCAGGGCCAGCCAGAGCAGGGTGAACAGGCCGATCGCGTCGCAGCCCTCCGAGCAGCCGTCCCAGCCGTCGCAGGAGTTGCGGGAGGAGCGGGCGGAGCGGCGGCGACGGCGGGTGCACCCCGGGCGGCTGGTCACGGCGGGGCATCGTGCAGGCCGCCGCCGGACCGGGGAAGGGGTTGCTGCACGGGTCGGGCACGCAACGTCTCGTCCCTCGCGTCCCACCCGTCCGCGCCGCCCCAGGCGTGGTCCGGTGCCGCGCCCGGGTTGCCGACCCTGGGGACAGGCCCCACGCCCGCGGGGCCCGTCCGACAGGAGGCCCCGATGTCCGACCCGCAGCCCGCGCCGTCACCCGGCCGACGCTCCCGCCGGCTCACCGAGCTGCGTGCCGGGATGTCGGTCCTGGGCAGCGCGGCCGCCGACCTCGGCGTCGGCAGCCAGCCCGACGTCCGCGTGCTGCCCGACGGGCGGCTGTGGCTCGACGACCTCGAGATGGCCGTGTCCGCCGCCGACGTCTACCAGGCCGCCCGCGGCCTGGTCGCCGCCCAGCTCGACGCCATCGCGCACGTCTCCGGCCGCCCGGTCGAGGACCACGCGCTGGCCTGGCTGGTCACGCTGCAGACCAACGAGGTCCTGGTGGCGGTGGAGGACGAGCCCGCCGTCGACGACGCCGCCTGACACCCACCCGCGGCGCCCCGGTCAGCGCAGCGCCCGCGCCACCGCCTCCTCGGCCCGCCGCCGGGCCGAGCCGTCGCCTTCGACCAGCGCCGACAGCACGGACCCGTCGACGAGGGTGACCAGGGTCCCGACGTCGGCGCCCGGGCGCCCGCACCGGTCCAGCAGGTCGGTCAGGGCGGCGTCGGTCCGGGCGCGCGCGTCCCGCAGGAGCGGACGCAGCGCGGGGTGCCGGCCGCAGGCGAGGAAGCGCTCGTAGAGGGACAGCAGCTCCTCGTCGTCGTCCCGCCCGGCGCCCAGGACGACGTCGACGACGTGCCGGGCCGTCGCGGACGCCGACCGCGGACGGCGGGGGAGTGCCGCGACCAGCTCCTCCGCCCGGCCGGTCTCCTCGGCCAGCAGGGCCCCGACCGCCGCCGCCCGCAGCTCGTCGAGCGCGCCGAAGTGGTAGGTGATCGTGCCCAGCGGGATGCCCGACGCCGCGGCCACCGCCCGGTGGGTCAGCGCGTCGGGGCCCCCGTCGGCCACCACCCGCGCCGCCGCCGCGGCGATGGCCGCGCGCCGGGCCTCGCCCCGGGCGGTCAGGGAGGCCATCAGTGCGCCGCCGACGGCGCCAGCTGCAGGGCGACGACGCCACCGAGGATCAGCAGGATCGCGACGATCCGCACGGTGGTGACCGGGTCGCCGAGCAGCCACATGCCGACCACCGCGGTGCCGCCCGCGCCGATCCCCGTCCAGACCGCGTAGGCCGTGCCGACGGGCAGCGTCCGCAGGGCCGCGGAGAGCAGCAGGAAGCTCGCCGCGGCGCAGGCCACGAAGGCGATCGACCACCACAGCCGGGTGAAGTTCTCCGACTGCTTGAGCGAGACGGCGAAGGCGGTCTCGAACAGGCCGGCGACGACGAGCAGGACCCAGGCCACGGCGCTCTCCAGGAGTGGGACGGACGTACGGGAAATACCGTACACCCGTACGGGATCGGGTGCTCCCCCCGTGATCCTCCGCACAGCCGGGATGCGGCGCGGCCGCGTCCGCATTGCTCCCTGGCGTGCCGAACCTCTGGGGACTCACGCGCCGGCGTGAGGTGGACAACTGCCGGATGACGACCGCGGGCTGTTGACGCCTCCCGCGCCCGCCGTCCCCTCCCGCAGAACCCCGAAAGGCACCTCAGTGCTCGCACGTCTCCGCCGCGTCCCGTTCGCGGCGCAGGTCCTCCTCGCCCTCGTGGTGGGCGTCGCGCTCGGCCTCGTGGCCCGCGACCTCGGCCCCGTCGCCGACGGGACGCCGAACTGGCTCACCAGCACCCTGCAGACCGTCGGCCAGACCTTCGTCACGCTGCTCAAGGTCCTGGTCCCGCCGCTCGTCGTCACCGCGGTCATCGTCAGCATCGCCAACCTCCGCCAGGTCTCCAACGCCGCCCGGCTGGCCGGCCAGACCCTGCTGTGGTTCGCGATCACCGCGCTGATCGCGGTGTCCATCGGCATCGGCCTGGGCCTGCTCACCCAGCCCGGCCGCAACAGCAGCGTCGACGCCGCCGCCCAGGCCGCGCCCGAGACCACCGGCTCCTGGTGGGACTTCCTCACCGGCCTGGTGCCGGGCAACGTCCTCGGCCTGCAGGCCTCGGCGGGCGACGACGGCTCGATCGGCCTGTCGTTCAACGTCCTGCAGCTGATCGTGCTGTCGGTCGCGATCGGCGTGGCGATCCTCAAGGTCGGCGAGCCGGCCGAGCCGTTCCTCGGCCTGGTCCGCTCCGCCCTGGCCGTCGTCCAGAAGCTGCTGTGGTGGGTCATCCTGCTGGCCCCGATCGGCACCGTCGGCCTGATCGGCAACGCCGTGGCCACCTACGGGTGGAACTCGCTCGGCTCGCTCGGCGTCTTCGCCGGGTCGGTCTACGCGGGCCTGGCGCTGGTGCTGTTCGTCGTCTACCCGGTGCTCCTGCGCCTGCACGGCCTCTCGCCGCTGCGGTGGTTCGCCGGCGCCTGGCCGGCCATCCAGCTCGCCTTCGTCTCCCGGTCCTCGATCGGCACCCTGCCGGTGACCGAGCGGGTCACCGAGCAGAACCTGGGCGTGCCGCGGTCCTACGCCTCCTTCGCCGTCCCGCTCGGGGCGACGACGAAGATGGACGGCTGCGCCGCGATCTACCCGGCGCTGGCGGCGATCTTCGTGGCGCAGTTCTTCGACGTGCCGCTGTCGCTGACCGACTACCTGCTCATCGCGCTGGTGTCGGTGGTCGGCTCGGCCGCCACCGCCGGCGTCACCGGCGCGGTGGTCATGCTGACGCTCACGCTGTCCACGCTGGGCCTGCCGCTGGCCGGCGTCGGCCTGCTGCTGGCGATCGACCCGATCCTCGACATGGGCCGCACCGCGGTGAACGTCGCCGGCCAGGCGCTGGTCCCGACGATCGTCGCCCGGCGCGAGGGCATCCTCGACGTCGAGCGGTTCCGCACCGGCGCGGCGTCCGGCCCGGTCGCCGCCGAGACCGGGGGCGTCGACGCCGATCTGCGGCAGCCCGTCACCGCCTGACCCGACCGGTCCTCCGACGGGCCGGGGACCCCGCACGCGGGGCCCCCGGCCCGTCGCCGTCTCCGGGGTCCCGTGACACGATCCGGCGATGGAGGACCTGCTGCGGAGCCTGGCCCGGATCACCCTGGTCGACCGGCCGCTGGAGGACGTCCTCACCGAGATCGTCCAGGCGGCCGAGCGGGGTCTGGACGGCGCGGACGCGGCCCCGGTCACCCCGGTGCGCGGGGACGAGGCGTTCACGGCCGGCTGCTCGGACGAGATGGCGCTGCGCGCGGAGGAGCTGCAGTACGAGCGCGGCCACGGCCCCTGCACGGACGCCGGCCGGGGCGGCGTGGTGCTCCGCATCGACGACACCCGGACCGAGCAGCGCCGGCCCGACTGCGCCGCCCGCGTCGTCGAGCACGGGGTCCGCAGCTCGCTGTCGGTCCCGCTGCCGTTCCAGGGGACGGTGATCGGCGCGCTGGACGTCTCCTCGCGGGAACCGCGGAGGTCCACCGACCCGGAGGTGGTCGACGCCGCCTCGACCGTCGCGGAGACCCTCGCGGTCGCCGTCGCCGACGCGCGCGAGCACGCACGCCTGGGCGAGGAGGCGGCCGACCTGCGGCTGGCCATGCGGTCCCGCGCGGTGATCGAGCAGGCCGAGGGCGTGCTCATGGCCCAGCGCGGGGTGGACGCCGCGCGGGCCTTCGAGATCCTGCGCGAGGCCTCCACGCGCTACGACCGCGAGCTCCGCGACATCGCCGAGGGCATCGTCGAGTCGGTGCAGGCCCCCGGGCAGTAGGCGGTTCCCGTGCCCGCCCGCCGCTCCGACGTCCGCCGGGCCGCCGGCCTGGCCGTGCTGCTCGCGGCCTGGAACGACCTCCTCGTGCCGCGGCTGCCGGAGCAGGCGTACGCGCCGGTGAACGCCGCGGCCACCGCCGCGCTGCTGGTGGCCGCCCGCGCGGGCGGGGTGTCCTCGGCCGAGCTCGGCCTGGACCCGCGGCGGCTGGGGTCCGGTGCCCGGTGGGGCGGGCCCTGCGCCGCGGTGGTCGGCGCCGGCTACGCCACCGCCCTCGCCGTCCCCGCCCTGCGGCCGCTGCTCGTGGACGCCCGCGTGGCGGGGCTGGGCCCGCGGGGACTGGCCGCCCGGGTGCTGGTGCGCATCCCGGTCGGCACCGTGCTGTGGGAGGAGGTCGCCTTCCGCGGCGTGCTGCCCCCGGTGCTGCGGCGGGTGCTGCCCCCGGGGCGCGCGACCGCCGCGGCGGCGGCCCTGTTCGGCCTGTGGCACGTGGCGCCGACCCTGGAGGGGCTCGGGCTCAACGGGCGGGGCGCGGACCCGGTGCGCAGGGCCGGCGCGGTCGCCGCGGCCTGCCTCGGCACGGCGGGCGCGGGCGCGCTGTTCACCTGGCTGCGCGAGCGCAGCGGCAGCCTGCTGGCGCCCGCGCTGCTGCACCTGGCCGCCAACGACCTCGGGGCGCTCGCGGCCGCGGCGGCCGGCCGGCGCTGAGACGGCGGTCGGCGGCGACCGGGCCCACCGGCTCACCGTCCCGATCCGGAACGGCCCGGTGTGGTCCCCCCCCTCGGTCCGGGTACGGGGTCGGCGCCCTGAGCCACGGGGCGACCCACCTCCCTCCGGAGGACCCGTGCCCGTGCTGCCCTCCCTCCGTCCCGCCGGCCCCGCTCCGCGACGGGTCCGGACCGACGTGCCCGCCCTCGGCACCCGGGTGCACGCCCGGACGTGGCGCCCCGGCGAGGACGCGGGCCGGACCCCGGTCGTGCTGCTGCACGGGCTGGGGCTGTCCAGCCGCTCCCTCGTGCCGCTTGGGCGGCGCCTGGCCGCGCTGGGCCACGACGTCGTGGCGCCCGACCTGCCGGGCTTCGGCCGCTCGCCCCGGGACCCGCGGCTGCGCCGGCCCGGCGGGCCCGACGTCGCCACGCAGACCGGGCACCTGCTCGCCTGGCTGGACGCGGTCGGCATCGCCCGGGCGCACGTCTTCGGCAACTCGATCGGCGCGCAGGTCGGCGTCGAGCTCGCCGCCCGTCACCCGGAGCGCGTGGCACGGCTGGTGCTGTCCGGCCCCACCCCGGACCCGCGGTACCGCCGGCCGTGGCAGCAGTACCCGTAGGTGCTGCGCAACCAGGTCTTCGAGGTGCCCACGCTGCAGCCGGTGATGCAGGTCGAGTACCTCTCCACGGGCGTGGCCCGGATGGTGCAGCAGCTGGTCCGCAGCTCGGACGACCCGGTCGAGCGGCGGCTGCCCGACGTCGTCGCGCCGACCCTGGTGGTGCGCGGCCGGCACGACCGGACGCTGACCCAGGCGTGGGCCGAGCAGGTCACCCGGTTGCTGCCCGACGGCCGGCTGGTCGTGGTCGAGGGCGCGGCGCACAACGCCCACTGGTCGGCGCCGGACGTGACCGCCCGGCTGGTGGAGGTCTTCCTCTCCGGGGAGCTGGACCGCCGCGAGCCGATCGACGACGACGTGGTCATCCCGCGCTCCCGGCCCGGTGACCCGCTCGCCCCGGCCCGGCCGCTGCCGCCCCGGGCGCACGCCGTCCTCGACGTGGTGAGCACGCTGGCGCTGCTCGTCGTGCCCTGGACCCGGCCCTGGGGCCCGCGGACGCGGGCGCTGCTGGCCGCCTCCGGCGCGGCGGGGCTGGCCGACACGCTGCTCACCGACCACCCGGCCGGGCTGCTGCGCGTGCTGCCGCTGCCGGTCCACCTCAACCTCGAGGCGGCGGCCGGCCAGCAGCTGCTGCTCGCCGCCGCCACCTGGCTGCGCGGCGAACCGGTGGCCGGCCGGTGGGCCGCCGCCGTCCAGGGGACGTACGACCTGCTGCGGGCGGCGACCGCGCAGGCGCCCGCGGGGCCGGCCCGGCTGGTCCCGGCCGGGCACTGACCGGACCTCGGTCGTTCCGGGTCGGGCTCGTCCGGGACGGGAGGGGCGGCGCGGCCGGGTGCGGCACTGCTCCTCCCCGGGACCCGCGGCCGCTGACGTCGGGTGGGTGCCGCGACGTCACCGGGTCGCGGGCGCGCCCCCGCTGGTCAGGACATCGGACAGGCCGGTGAGGTCGAGCAGCCGCCGGGCCGACCCGCCGGGCGGCAGCACGACCTCGAGGTGGCCGCCCGCCGTCCGGGCGGCCTCGAGCAGCAGGCCGGCGCCGACGCTCGCGACGAAGCCCAGCCGGGTGAGGTCCAGCAGGAGGGGCCGGCCGTCGGCGACCTCGGCGAGCAGCGCCGCCCGGACCTCCGTGACGCCGGCGAGGTCCAGGTCGCCGGCCAGCTCCAGCCGGCGGCCGTACGGCTCGTCCTCGGCCCGCAGGACCGCGGGGGCGCCCGCCGCCGCGGGGGACCCCGGGGCCGGCGGCGGCACCGAGGCCGGTGGCGCCAGCCGGAACCGCAGTGCGGTGCCGCCCGGGCCGGGGAGGACGTCGACACCGCCGGCGAGCGCCGCGATCATGTCCAGCCCGCGGCCGCGGAAGCCGCGGTCGGCGGCCGCCGGCTGCCAGGTGCCGCCGTCGGTGACGGTGGCCGCCACCCCGCCGTCGGGGTCGGCGACGAGCTCGACCACCACGCTGCCGGGCTCGGTCGCGTCGCGGTAGGCGTGCTCGACGGCGTTGGCCGCGGCCTCCCCGACCGCCAGCTGCAGGTCCCCCGTGGCGTCGGGGGACAGCGCGGCCTCGTGCGCCCACCGGGACACCTCCCGCCGCAGCCGCGCCAGCTGCAGGGGGTCGGCGGGCAGCTCGAGGCGCAGGGGGGCGGGGTGCAGCCGGGCGGCGAGCACGGCGACGTCGTCGTCGGCGCCGTGGTCGCCGCCGAGCAGGTCGGTGAGCACGCCGTCGACCAGCGCCGGCAGCGGCGCCGTCGCCCGCGCCCCGGCCGCCGCCGCCAGCCGCGCGAGGCCCTCGTCGAGCAGGCTGCCGCGCCGCTCGACCAGCCCGTCGGTGTAGAGCAGCAGGGTGGCGCCGGCGGGCAGGACGCTGACCGTCTCCGGACGGCGGCCGGTGCCGGCCACGCCGAGCGCCGGGCCGTGCCCGCCGTCGAGCAGGACGGCCGACCCGTCGGGGGCGATCAGCAGCGGCGGGGGGTGGCCGGCGGTGCTGGCGGTGAGCCGGCCGGTGGCCGGGTCCAGGACCAGGCAGGCGACGGTGGCCAGCGCGGCGCCGTCGATCCGCCCGGCGAAGCCGTCGAGCAGCTCCAGCGCCCGCGCCGGTCCCTCACCGGTGAGCAGCACGCCGGACAGCGCGCTGGACAGGCGGCCCATCACCGCCGCCGCCGAGGCGCCGTGCCCGACCACGTCGCCCACGACCAGCGCCGTCCGCTGGCCGGGCACGGGCACCACCTCGTGCCAGTCGCCGCCGGCGGACGTGCCGGTGACCGCGGGCAGGTAGCGGGCGGTCACGGTCAGCCGGTCGGAGGTGGGCAGGCGGGCGGGCAGCAGGCTGCGCTGGAGCGTGTCGGCCATCTCCCGGCGCACGTCGGCCAGCGCGGCCCGCTCCAGCGCCCCGGCGACCTGCCCGGCGACGGTGAGCAGGAACGCGCGCTCGGCGGCGTCGAAGGCCCGCGGCCGGTCGAAGACCACCGCCACCGCGCCGACCAGGCGGGGACCGGCCAGCAGCGGCAGCGACGCCGTCGCCTGGGTCTCCGGCCGCAGGAACGGCTCCATCTCCGGGTAGCCGGACACCAGCGCCTCGCGGTCGGGCAACCACACCGGGCGGCGGGTGCGGGCGGCCTCGGCCAGCGGGGCCGGCGCGGACAGCCGGATGGTGCTGAACCCGGCGGTCCACCCGGGGGAGTCGCCGTGGACGTCGATGGTGTGCAGCAGGCCGTCCTCGCCGAGGGCGCACACCGCGACCACCGCCGCGCCCAGCGACTCGTGCAGGCGCGCGGTGAGCTCGGCGCCGGCCTCCGCGGCGGTGCCGGCGGCGGCCAGGGCCACGGCGAGGTCGTGCAGCTGGCGCTGCCGCTCGGCCAGCCGCTCGGCGGCCACCGTCGTCGCGACCAGCCGGCCGAGGTCGCCGGCGAGCGCCCGGTCCGCGTCGTCGAAGCGGCGGCCGGGGTCCGCGACGGCCAGGGACAGCAGCCCGACCCGCTCCCCGCCGGTCACCAGCGGCACCACCAGGCGGGGGCCGACCGGGAGCGGGTCGGCGGGCAGCCGGGCCGGCGCGCGCCCGGTGGCCTCGTCCCGCAGCGCCTCGGTCACCGTGCCGACGACGAACGGCTGCCCGGCCTCCACGGACGGGCGCAGCTCCTCGGGGACGACGAGCAGGGGCACGCCCGTGAGGCCTGCGGCCGCGTCGGCGGGGGCGGCCGCCACGATGCTGTGGCGGTCGTCGTCGCCGCGCAGCCACACCAGGGCCCGGTCGGCGAGCTCCTCGATCGCGAGGGCGGCCACCGCGGCCAGCCGGTCCTCCACCGCCCCCGGGGCGGCCAGCGCCGCGCCGGCGGCCGCCAGCAGCTCCGCGGCCCGCTCCCGGCGCCGGGCCTCGGTGACGTCGAACAGGACCGCGTGCAGCGTGCGCGCGGTGCCGTCCTCGTCGCGGGCGACGTGGCCGAGGTGCTGCAGCCACACCCACCGGCCGTCGGCGCTGCACACCCGGTAGGTCAGCGTGAAGTCCACGGCGCCGGCGTCCACCTCGCGGCGCACCCGGTCCAGCACCGCGTCGCGGTCGTCGGGGTGCAGGATCCGCGACCACAGCCCCTCGTCGGCCAGCCACTGCGAGGCCGGGTAGCCGAGCAGCTCCTCGGCCCGCTCGTTGACGAAGGTCAGCCGCAGCGTGGCCGGGTCGCGCTCCCACACGATCGCGTTGAGGCCCGCGACGGTGGCCTGCAGCCGGGCCACGCTCGCCTCCGCGGCCCGCCGGGCGATCTGCTCCGCGATCCGGCGGGCGGCCTGCGCGGCGAGGGCGGTCTCGGTGGCGCGCCGCTCGGTGACGTCCAGGAGGCTGCCGCGGACCAGCCGCCGCTCGGGGTCGGGCAGCCGCAGCAGGGTGACCTCGCACGGGACGTGGGTGCCGTCGGCGCGGCGGTGGGTCCAGTCGAAGCGGGGCCGCTCGCCGGCCAGCGCCCGGTCCAGCTGCGCCGCCGACGCCTCCCGCGAGGACCGCCCGTCGGGCTGCTCCGGCGGGCTGACCTCGACCGGCCCCACCTGCAGCAGCTCGGCCCGGCTCATGCCGAACAGCTCCTCGGCGGCCCGGTTGACCGTGACGAACCGGCCCGTGTCGAGGTCGAGGATCACGACGGCGTCGGGGGCGTACTCCACCAGCGCCCGGTACCGCCGCAGCTCCGCGCGGTCGTCGTCGGCTCCCGGAGGCGGGTCCGACCCCTCCTGGGCGTGCGGGCCGGTCCCGGGTGCCGGTGCGCGCCGGTCCGGCCGGTCCACGGTCCCCCCGGGTCCGAGCCCGGGGGCCCCAGACGCGTCCACGGTGTCTCCCGTCCGTGCGGTGGCGTCCCGTGGCTCGAGTCGGCTCCCGGCATCTTCCCTCCGTCGGCGCCGTCTGCGGAAGTCCTCGCGCGCGCCCTGCCGCGCCGGGCCCGGTCCGCGGGGAGCGGACCCGGAGGAGGCTGTCCGGATGGACGTCACCACCGTCAACGACCGGCACCTCTACGAGGGACGGGTCGTGGTCGAGGACCCCGCGGACCCGTCCCGTCGGCTCGAGCTGCCCCGGAGGATCGTCCGGTTCGGGCCCGCCGGCTGGCTCACCGTGATGGCCGCCGCGGCCGAGGACCCCGAGATCGAGCTCTACCCGGCCGGCCGCGTCCTGGCGGTCACCGACCTCCGGGAGGTCGGGGCGCCCGGGCACCGGCCGGCCGGGGACGGCTGACCGCGGATCGGGAGGACACGAGAGGGGCCGGGCACCTGCTCGCGCAGGTCCCCGGCCCCTCGTCGTGCGCCGCGTGGATCAGATGTCGCGTGGATCAGATGTCGCGTGGATCAGATGTCGTAGTACATCGCGAACTCGTGCGGGTGCGGGCGGAGGCGGATCGGGTCGATCTCGTTCTCCCGCTTGTACTCGATCCACGTCTCGATCAGGTCGGGCGTGAAGACGCCGCCGTCGATCAGGTACTCGTGGTCGACCTCGAGCCGGTCGAGGACGGCGTCCAGCGAGGCCGGGACCTTCTCGATGCCCAGGGCCTCCTCGGGCGGCAGCTCGTAGAGGTCCTTGTCCACCGGCGCCGGCGGCTCGATCTTGTTCTTGATGCCGTCGAGGCCGGCCATGAGCATCGCCGAGAAGGCGAGGTAGGGGTTGGCCGACGGGTCGGGCACGCGGAACTCGATGCGCTTGGCCTTCGGGTTGTCGCCCGAGATCGGGATGCGGCAGCAGGCCGAGCGGTTGCGGGCCGAGTAGACGAGGTTGATCGGGGCCTCGTAGCCCGGCACCAGGCGGTGGTAGCTGTTCACCGTCGGGTTGGTGAAGGCCAGCAGCGACGGGGCGTGGGCCAGCAGGCCGCCGATGTAGTGGCGGGCGGTGTCGGACAGGCCCGCGTAGCCGGTCTCGGCGTGGAAGAGCGGCTCGCCGTCCTTCCAGAGGCTCTGGTGGCAGTGCATGCCCGACCCGTTGTCACCGAACAGCGGCTTGGGCATGAAGGTGACGGTCTTGCCCGCCTGCCAGGCCGTGTTCTTGATGACGTACTTGAACAGCATCAGGCTGTCGGCGGCGCGCAGCAGGGTGTCGAACTTGTAGTTGATCTCCGCCTGACCGCCCGTGCCCACCTCGTGGTGGCCGCGCTCGAGCTCCAGCCCGACGTTCGTCAGGTTGGTCATCATCGTGGCGCGCAGGTCGCTGTAGTGGTCGAAGGGCTCGACCGGGAAGTAGCCGCCCTTGGCGCGGGTCTTGTACCCCAGGTTGGGGCCGCCGTTCTCGCCGGTCAGCGCGCCCGAGTTCCAGGAACCCTCGACCGAGTCGATGTGGTAGTAGCCCTCGTTGATGCCGGTCGAGTGCCGGATCGAGTCGAAGATGTAGAACTCCGCCTCGGGCCCGAAGTAGGCGGTGTCGGCGATCCCGCTGCTGGCGAGGTACGCCTCGGCCTTCTTCGCCACGTTGCGCGGGTCGCGGCTGTAGGCCTCGCGCGTGATCGGGTCGTGGATGAAGAAGTTGACGTTCAGCGTCTTGTGCCGGCGGAACGGGTCGAGGAAGGCGCTGTTGGCGTCGGGCAGCAGCAGCATGTCTGACTCGTTGATCGCCTGGAACCCGCGGATCGAGGAGCCGTCGAAGCCGAGGCCGTCGGAGAAGGTGTCCTCACCGAACGTCGACGCCGGGATGGTGAAGTGCTGCATGACGCCGGGCAGGTCGCAGAAGCGCACGTCGACGTACTCGACGTCGTTGTCGCGGATGTAGGCGGCGACCTCGTCGGGACTGGTGAACATCGATCCTCCGGTATGGGGCGGACAGCCGACTCGCAAGCTATGGCCGGGGAGTTGCCCCGGGGTGTCCCGTCTGTTTCGGGGCGGTAACAACGGCTCCGGCGTGTCGCACCGGACGCCGTCGCGTGCGGGCGGCCGGGCGTACGGCGGGCGGGTCCTACGCTGGTGGGCATGGTCAGGGACGCACAGCCACCCTCTCAGGAGCGCCGGCGGGGTGCGTCGCTGGGCCTGCCGGGGAGCGGGCCCGGGTCGCTGGCGCCCTTCGGCACCCGGGTGCTGGCCTTCCTGGTCGACGCCTTCCTCTCCGCCGTCGTCGCGGGGCTGTTCACCGCCCCCGACCTGCCGGGCAACTGGAGCCTGCTGTCGTTCGCGGTGGTCTACGTCGTGTTCCTCGTGGCGGTCGGGCAGACGCCGGGGATGCGGCTGCTGGGCCTGCGGCTGGCGCACCCGCACCCCTCGTCCCGGCTGGCGCTCTGGCGCGCCGTCGTCCGCACCGGGCTGCTCATGCTGCTGGTGCCGGCGCTGGTGGTCGACGCCGACGGCCGCGGCCTGCACGACCGCGTCACCGACACCGCCGTCGTCCTCGACCGGTGATCGTCCGCCGCGAGCGGCCGGCCGACGCCGCCGCCGTCGACGCGGTGCACCGGGCGGCGTTCCCCACCGACGTCGAGGCCCGGCTGGTGGGGGAGCTGCGCGCGGACGCGGGCTTCCTGCCGCACCTGTCGCTGGTCGCCGTCGACGGGGACGACGTCGTCGGGCACGTGATCGCCACCCGCGGCCGGCTCGACCCCGCGGGCGCCCCGGTCCTCGGGCTGGGCCCGCTCGGCGTGCGGCCCGACCGGCAGGGGAGGGGCGTCGGGACGGTGCTCGTGCACGCGCTGGTCGCCGTCGTCGAGGCCGCGGGGGAGCGCCTGGTCGCGCTGCTCGGCGACCCGGGCTTCTACGCGCGGGCCGGGTTCGTGCGCGCCTCGGACCTGGGCGTCGAACCGCCGGACCCCGCGTGGGGCGCACACTTCCAGGCCCGCCGGCTGGCCGGCCCCGAGCAGCGCGGCACCTTCCGCTACGCGGAGCCCTTCGGCCGGCTGTGACGGCCTCCCTGCAGGGGCCCGCCGCGAGCGTGCGAGCGGTGGGGCCAGGGAGGTCCTCCCTCAGCGGCGGCGGACCTGCCGCTGGCTGACCGTCATCTGCCGGCCGCCGGGCAGCGGGCCGCCGGGGACGGGCGGGCGCGCGCCGCCGAGCGCGGCCAGCCGCCGGCCGAGGGTGTTGACCTCACCGGCGGACAGGTTGCGGGGCAGCTTCATCACGTGGGCGCTGAGCTTGCGGAGGGGGACCTGCCCCTCCTCCTCGCCGACGGTGACGTCGTAGATGGGGGTGTCGCCGACGACGCGGGCGATGCGCTTCTTCTCCTGCGCCAGCAGGCCGCGGACGCGGACCGGCGAGCCCTCGGCGACCAGGATGACGCCCGGGCGGCCGAGCACCCGGTGCACCGCGTCGAGCTGGGCGGTGCCGGCGACCCCGGCGGAGACCCGCCAGTCACCGCGCATGCCCTCGAGCACCCACGCGGCGGCGCCGGGCTGGCCCTCCACCTGGCGGTAGGCCGAGCCCTGCGCGCGGCGGCCGAAGACGATCATCGCCGCGAGCACGCCCAGGATGACCGCGATCGGCAGGAACAGGAACGGCGCCCCGAACAGGATGGCCACCAGCTCGACCACACCGGCCACCGCCACGAAGGCGATGAGCATGTACCACGGCAGCCTGGGGTCGTTCTTGCGCGTCAGCGAGTAGGCCTGCTTGATCATGCGGACCTGGTTGCCGACCTTCTTCAGCCGGCCGACCTTCGGCTCGCCGTCCTTGCCGGTCCTGGCGGGCTTGCCCGCCTTCCCCGCCGCGGTGGCACCGCCCGAGGACCGGCCGCGCCCCGCGGCGGGGCCCCGACCGGCGTTGCCGGCAGGAGCGGGGGAGTCTGTGGGCTTGCTGCGTGCCATGTCCCCAGGATAGGGGCGTCGCGCCGCGGTCCCGGGGAGCCCGCGGGGCGGTCAGCCCCGAGTGGTGAGACCGCGGGCCTCGACGGCCTGCTGGTAGAGCCGCCCGGCCCGGTAGGAGCTGCGCACCAGCGGCCCGGCGAGCACGCCCGGGAAGCCGATCTCCTCCGCCTGCTGCTGGAAGCCGACGAACTCGTCGGGCTTGACCCAGCGGACGACGGGGTGGTGCCGCGGCGAGGGCCGCAGGTACTGGGTGATCGTCAGCAGGTCGCAGCCGGCCTCGTGCAGCGCGCGCATGGTCTCGACCACCTCGTCGGGCTCCTCGCCCATGCCGAGGATGAGGTTGGACTTGGTGACCAGCCCGGCCTCGCGGGCGGCGGTGATCACCGCGAGCGACCGCTCGAAGCGGAAGCCGGGGCGGATGCGCTTGAAGATCCGCGGGACGGTCTCGACGTTGTGCGCCAGCACCTCCGGCCGGGAGGAGAACACCTCGGCCAGCTGGTCGGGGTCGGCGTTGAAGTCGGGGATGAGCAGCTCGACGCCGCAGCCGGGGACGGCGGCGTGGATCTGGCGGACGGTCTCGGCGTAGAGCCACGCGCCGCCGTCGGGCAGGTCGTCGCGGGCGACGCCGGTGACGGTGGCGTACCGGAGCTGCATCGTCGCGACGCTCTCGGCGACCCGGCGGGGCTCGTCGGCGTCGAACTCGGCGGGCTTGCCGGTGTCGATCTGGCAGAAGTCGCAGCGCCGGGTGCACTGGTCGCCACCGATGAGGAAGGTGGCCTCCCGGTCCTCCCAGCACTCGTAGATGTTGGGGCAGCCGGCCTCTTCGCAGACGGTGTGCAGGCCCTCGCGGCGGACCAGCGACTTGAGCTCGGTGTACTCCGGGCCGGTCTTCAGCCGGGTCTTGATCCACTCCGGCTTGCGCTCGATCGGGACCTGGCTGTTGCGCACCTCCAGGCGCAGCAGCTTGCGGCCCGAGGGACCGATCCGGGACGGCTCGGAGGTACTGGTCGCCACCGTCTCGCTCATGATCCCCACCGTACTCCCGGACGGCGATCGCCCCCGCCGCCTCGAGGGCAGCGGGGGCGATCGGGGTGCGGGTGCCGGACCGTCAGGCCTGGCCGGCGGCGGGCCCGGCGGTCGGGCCCTCGTCGGCCCCGCCGCCGCTGGTGAACGGCTCGGGCGCCGTCTCGGTCGGGTCGGTGGCGCCGGCGTCGTCGTCGCCGGCGACGTTCTGGGCATCGCGGATGCCCATGTCGGACTCGGGCGGGGCGGAGTCACCGGCGACGAACATCGCGTCGGAGACGGTCTTGCCGGAGTCGTCGTTGCTCGGGGAGCTGGGCACGGGGTCCTCTCGGTAGCTGGGCACGGGCCCGTCGCCGGCGGGCGCCGGCGTCCACGGGTCCTCGGTCTTGCGGCGCAGGAACGAGAACGCCGCCGCGCCGACCGCCAGCGCGAGGAGCACCCACGGCCAGCGGCGCGGCCCGGACTCCGTACCCACCTTCCGCTTCGCCTGCGCAGCCTTCTTCGCGGTCTTCCGCGTCGCCGTGCGCGTGGCCTTCCGGCTCGTCGTCGCGGCGCCGCCGACGAGCTCCGCGCGCCGGTGCTCGAGCTCGCCGAGGGCGGTGCCGACGCCGGCGACCAGGCTGTCGCGGGCGCTGCCGAGAGCCGGGACGACGGTGTCCCTCGCGGCGGCCACCCGGGGGGCGACCTCGGCGGCCAGCGCCTTGCGGGTGGCGGCCGAGGCGGCCTCCACCCGGGGCGCGAGCTCCGCGGCGGCCCTGGCGGCGGCGGCACCGGCGGCGGTGAGCGCCGAGGTGACCGCCGGGCCGGCGGACTCGCGGGCGGCGACCACGCGCGGGGTCAGCGCGTCGACGGCGGCGTCGACGCGCTCGCGGGCGGCGTCGAGGACGGGGTTGGCGGCCTCGCGGGCGGCCACGACCCGCGGGGTGAGCGCCACGACGGCGGCGTCGACGCGCTCGCGGGCGGCGTCGAGGACCGGGCTCGCGGCGCCGCGGGCGGCGTCCACTCGCGGGGCCAGGGCCTCACGGGCGGAGGCGACGGCGGGCGCGGCCACCGCGACGGCGGCGGCGACCCTGGGGGCGGCCGCCTCGCGCGCGGCGTCCACGCGGGGGGCGAGTTGCTCCGCGGCGGCCCGGCCGGCCTCGGTGACGGCGGCGCCGAGGTGGCTCAGCCCCTCCTGGAACTCGGCCCCGATGACCTGGCCGCGGGACTGTGTGACCGGGCCGCGGGACTGTGTGCGGGACACGGGATGCACCTCCGGGTTGATCGACTCCGGCCATCCTGCCCGCTCCGGCGGGAAGGCACATCCCCGGGAACGACCGTCCCGTGCGCTCAGGCCGGGCGGAGCAGCCCCGAGCGGTGGGTGGCCAGCCAGCGCAGCAGGTCGGGAACCGGCATGGGGCGGGCGACGGCGTAGCCCTGGGCGACGTCGCAGCCCAGCGCGGCCAGCCGGGCGGCGGTGGTGAGGTCCTCGACGCCCTCGGCGACCAGGCTCAGGCCGAGGTCGTGGGCGAGCGCGACGGTGTGCCGCACGATCGCGGCGGCCCGCTCGTCCCGGTCGACGTCGGCGGTGAGGCTGCGGTCGAGCTTGAGCTCGTCGGCGGGCAGCCGGCGCAGGTAGGCCAGCGAGCTGTAGCCGGTGCCGTAGTCGTCGATGGAGGTGCGCACGCCCAGGCGGCGCAGCTCGCCGAGCACGGTGCGGCCGCGCTCGGGGTCGGCCATGAGGGTGTCCTCGACCAGCTCCAGGGTCAGCGCGGCCGGGGGCAGCCCCCGCCGGGCCAGCTCGGCGGCGACCTTGCCGGGCAGGTCGAGGTCGGCGACGTTGGCCGCGGACAGGTTGACCGACACCGGCACCCGGTGCTCGTCCCACCAGCGGGCGACCGCGTCCAGGGAGCGCTCGAGCACGGCGTCGGTCAGCGGACGCAGCAGGCCGGCCTGCTCGGCGGCGGGCAGCACCTGCGCGGGGCCGAGCAGCCCGCGCCCGGGGTGGTGCCACCGCAGCAGGGCCTCGACGCCGACGGTGCGGCCGTCGTCCATGGCGACCTGCGGCTGCAGGTGGACGTCGAGCTGGTCCTCGGCCAGCGCGGTGCGCAGCTCCTCCATCGTGCGCAGCCGCTCGCCCGAGCCGCTGGTCGGGTCGGGGACGTAGACGTGCACGCCGGTGCGCTCGGTCTTGGCCGCGTACATCGCCACGTCGGCGCAGCGCAGCAGCTCCTGGACGTCGTCGGCGGGGACGGGCGCGGTCGAGACGCCGATGCTCACCCCGACGTGCAGCCGGATGCCGTCGACCTCGAACGGCCGGCGCAGCAGGTCGTGGACGACGCCGGCGCGCTCGGCGGCGGTGTCCAGGTCGACGGCGGGCAGCAGCACGGCGAACTCGTCACCGCCGAGCCGGGCGAGCACCTCGCCGGGCCGCAGCGCGGGGGCCACGCGCGGGCCGACCTGGCACAGCAGCTGGTCGCCGGCGCCGTGCCCGAGGCTGTCGTTCACCTCCTTGAACCCGTCGAGGTCGAGCAGCAGCAGCGCGGCGGGGGAGGCGGTGGTGGCCCCGGCGACGACGCTGCGGGCGCGCTCGAGCAGGGCGCGCCGGTTGGGCAGGCCGGTGAGCTCGTCCGTGCGCGCCTCCTGCCGGACCACCGCGAACGTCCGCACCTCGCGGAAGGTGACCGCGGTGCGGGCCAGCGCGGCGAGCACGCAGCCGACGGCCAGCCACCCGGCGCTGTCGGGCAGGTCGTCGCCGTAGCCGGCGGCCAGCACGGCGAGGGCGGCGAGCGTGCCGGCCAGCGGCAGCGCGACCAGCCGCCAGGTGATGCGCACGCCCTCCTGCCCGGCGGCGCGCCGCGGGTCGCCGGTGGTGCGCCACGCGGCGACGGCGGCCAGCAGCACGCCGGCCTGCCACACCAGCTCCAGCGGCCCGCCGTCGGCGTAGCGGCCCTCGGCGCTCAGCACGAACAGGGCGGCGTCCGCGACGCAGAACAGCGCGATGGCCCCGGCGATGGTCAGCAGGGTGCGGTCCAGGTGCACGCCGAGGATGGCGCTGACGCCCACCAGCAGGGACAGCAGCAGCACGTCGGCGCCGGGCCAGGCGAGCTGGGCGACCGAGACGTGGCCGCTGTCGGTGAGGTAGGGCCCGAGCAGGAACCCGGTGCCGACCGCGGTGGTGCCCAGGGCGGCGACGACGCCGTCGAGCCACATGCTGGGCAGGAACCGCGCGACGCGGGCGCGGATGAGCACGAACAGCGCGACGTAGAGGCTGCCGTAGGCGACGGCGACGCAGGTGTCGGCCACGGGGGCCGGCGTGGTGCCCGCCTGGCCGGTCTCGATGATGCGCGCGACGTTGCCGGCCGCGCCGACGACGAGGGAGGTGGCCAGCGCCCGCCAGGCGAGGCCCTCGCGGGGCGCCTGCCGGGCGGTCAGCCAGCAGGCGGCGCCGGCCGCCAGCCAGGACAGGTGGTAGAGGACGACGTCGTACAGGACGTCCCAGGCCTGCCCGGGCGGGCGCGGGCCGACGCCGGTGGCGAAGAGGGCAGCGGCGAGCGCCGCGACCACCACGAGGGGGCCGCGGGGACCGGGCCCCCCACGCCGGGGGGACACCTGAGCGCGCCGCACGAGGACGACAACGGTCCGTCCGCCGTCCGGGTGCAGTCCGGAGCGCCCGACCGACCCGTCCGGGTGAGTCGCCGGGCGGTAGACTCGGGGGCGTGACCGGCGGACGCCTGCTTCTCCGGCCGTGCTGACCTGAGCGCTCAGTCAGCACGGCGACCCCTCCTGCGCGAGGGGTCTTTTCATGTCCGCCGACGGATGACACCGGGAGCACCGCGATGAGCCAGACGGCCAGCCAGCCGACGACCGAGCCGGCCGAGGAGGGCGTCCCCCCGCACCGCTACACCCCGGCCCTCGCCCAGCGGATCGAGCTGGAGTGGCAGGACCGGTGGGAGCGGGAGGGGACGTTCCACACGCCCAACCCGGTGGGCCGCCTGTCCGAGGGCTTCGAGCGGGTCGAGGGCCGGCCCAAGACCTTCATCATGGACATGTTCCCGTACCCCTCGGGTGCGGGCCTGCACGTCGGGCACCCCCTGGGCTACCTGGGCACCGACGTCACCAGCCGGTTCCGCCGCATGGACGGCGACAACGTGCTGCACCCGATGGGCTACGACGCCTTCGGCCTGCCCGCCGAGCAGTACGCCGTGCAGACAGGGCAGCACCCGCGGATCACCACCGAGGCCAACATCGCGGCGATCCGGGCGCAGCTGCGCCGGCTGGGCGTCGACCACGACGAGCGACGCACCTTCGCCACGATCGACCCGGGCTACTACCGGTGGACCCAGTGGATCTTCCTGAAGATCTTCGGCGCCTGGTTCGACGAGGAGGCCGGGAAGGCCCGCCCGGTGGAGGAGCTGGTCGCCGAGCTGGACGCCGGCACCCGCGAGCCCGCGCCGGGCACCAACCCCTCGGGGCGGCCGTGGGCCGAGCTGTCCGACGTCGACAAGCGGAAGGTCGTCGACGCCCACCGGCTGGCCTACCTGCACGAGGCACCGGTCAACTGGTGCCCGGGCCTGGGCACGGTCCTCTCCAACGAGGAGGTCACGCCCGACGGCCGCTCCGAGCGCGGCAACTTCCCCGTGTTCCGGCGCCCGCTGACCCAGTGGATGATGCGGATCACCGCCTACGCCGAGCGGCTGCTGGCCGACCTGGACCGGCTGGACTGGTCGGACTCGGTCAAGCAGATGCAGCGCAACTGGATCGGCCGGTCCACCGGTGCCCGGATCGGTTTCAGCTGCGGGGACGAGACCATCGAGGTCTTCACCACCCGCCCGGACACCCTGTTCGGCGCCACCTACATGGTGCTGGCGCCCGAGCACCCGCTGGTGGAGACGCTGACCGCCGAGGCGTGGCCCGACGGCACCGACCCGCGGTGGACCGGCGGCGCGGCGACCCCGGCCGAGGCGGTGCGCGAGTACCAGCGGCAGGCCTCGCGGCGCTCCGAGCTGGACCGGCAGAACGAGAACCGGGAGAAGACCGGCGTGTGGCTGGGCGCCACCGCCGTCAACCCGGTCACCGGGGCGGAGCTGCCGGTCTTCATCGCCGACTACGTGCTGACCGGCTACGGCACCGGCGCGATCATGGCCGTGCCGGGCGAGGACACCCGCGACTGGGAGTTCGCGCAGGCCTTGGGCCTGCCGATCGTGCGCACGGTGCAGCCGCCCGCCGACTTCGACGGCGGCGCGTACACCGGCAGCGGCCCGATGATCAACTCGTCGAACGAGCACGTCTCGCTGGACGGGCTGACCGACAAGGCCGCCGCCATCGCCCGGATGACCGAGTGGCTGGTGACCGCCGGGCACGGCGAGGCGACGACCACCTACAAGCTGCGCGACTGGCTGTTCAGCCGGCAGCGCTACTGGGGCGAGCCGTTCCCGATCGTCTACGACGCCGACGGCCTGCCGCGCGCGGTGCCCGAGTCGCTGCTGCCGGTGCTGCTGCCCGACGTCGACGACTACTCGCCGAAGACCTTCGCCGACGACGACGCCGACTCCCAGCCCGAGCCGCCGCTGTCGCGGGTCACCGAGTGGACGACCGTCGAGCTGGACCTGGGCGACGGGCCGAAGCCCTACCGGCGCGAGACCAACACGATGCCCAACTGGGCGGGCTCGTGCTGGTACTACCTGCGCTACCTGGACCCGGGCGACGACGCGCAGATGGTCGACCCGGAGCTGGAGCGGTACTGGCTGGGCCCGCGGTCGCCGGGCGACGTCGGCGGCGTGGACCTCTACGTCGGCGGCATGGAGCACGCGGTCCTGCACCTGCTGTACGCCCGCTTCTGGCACAAGGTGCTGCACGACCTGGGCTACGTGTCCAGCGAGGAGCCGTTCCGGCGGCTGGTCAACCAGGGCTACATCTCGGCCTACGCCTACACCGACGAGCGGGGCTTCTACGTGCCGGCCGCCGACGTGGTGGAGGAGGACGGCACGTTCTTCTACGAGGGCCGGCCGGTCAACCGCGAGTACGGGAAGATCGGCAAGTCCCTGAAGAACATGGTCACGCCCGACGAGATGATCGGCGCCTACGGGGCCGATACGTTCCGGGTGTACGAGATGTCGACCGGGCCGCTGGAGCAGTCCCGGCCCTGGGACACCAAGGCCGTCGTCGGCTCGCAGCGGCTGCTGCAGCGGATCTGGCGGGTCGTGGTCGACGAGGAGACCGGCGCGGTCCGGGCCGCCGACGACGCCGCTCCCTCCGAGGGCGTGCTGCGGGCGCTGCACAAGGCGATCGCCGGCGTGCGCGACGGCATGGCGACGCTGCGGTTCAACGTCGCCATCGCCCGGATCGCCGAGCTGACCAACGCGCTGACCGCGGCCTACGGCGCCGACTCCCCGGTGCCGCGGGCGGTGGCCGAGCCGCTGGTGCTGCTGGTGGCCCCGCTGGCCCCGCACCTGGCCGAGGAGCTGTGGGCGCGGCTCGGGCACGACGGGTCGATCGCCTGGGCGCCGTTCCCGGTGGCCGACGAGCGGTGGCTGGTCGAGGACACCGTGCAGGTCGCCGTCCAGGTCAACGGCAAGGTGCGGGCGCAGGTGACCGTGCCGGCCGACGCCGACGCCGCGGCGCTGGAGGAGGCGGCGCGGGCCGACGAGAAGGTCGCCGCGCAGCTGGACGGCCGGACGGTGCGGCGCGTGATCGCCGTCCCGGGCCGGCTGGTCAACTTCGTCGTCGCCTGAGGCCGTCGCCTGAGGCCGTTGGGCCCCGCCTGGACCCCCGGTTCAGGCGGGGCGGACGCGGATCATGGCGTGCCGCTCGGTGCCCGGGCGGGTGAGCCGCTGCCAGAGCTTCGAGCCGGCGTAGGAGACCCGCCACTGCCAGCCGTAGCGGCGGGCGAGCGCGGCGCGCGCCTGCCGCCACTCGTGCGGCTCCAGCAGCTCGGCGGTGGCCTCGACGACCGGCCCCGTCACCCGGCCGCGGACGTCGCACGGGGCCACGGTGACCCGCGCGGTGTGCCGCAGCCGCTTGACCTTGCCGGAGTCGGCACGGGTCCAGACGACGAGGCCGTCGCCGTCGGGGGCGGCCCACACCGGCGTGGGCACCGGCTCCCCGGTGCGGCGGAACGTGGTCAGGCTGACGTAGGTGCTGTGCGGCAGGCCGGCCATCAGGCGGCCGGGGCGAGGGTGAGCACCCGCCGCATCGCCGCCTCCACCGTGTCGACCACCGCGGCCACCGGGACGTCGCGGCCCAGCTCGGCGCTGAGCGAGGTGACCCCGGCGTCGGCGATGCCGCACGGGACGATCGCGCCGAACGCGCCGAGGTCGGGGTCGCAGTTGAGCGCGAACCCGTGCATGGTCACCCCGCGCGCGACGCGCACGCCGATCGCGGCGATCTTGCGCTCGGGCCGGAACCGGCTGGCGGGCCCAGGGGCGTCGGCGGCCACCCAGACGCCGCTGCGCCCGTCGACGCGCATCGTCTCGACGCCGACCGAGGCACACACCTCGATGAGCGCGTCCTCGAGCCGGCGCACGTGCGCCACGACGTCGACCGGGTCGGGGAGCGCCACGATCGGGTAGCCGACGAGCTGGCCCGGCCCGTGCCAGGTGATCTTGCCGCCGCGGTCGACGTCGACCACCGGCGTGCCGTCGAGCGGGCGCTCGTGCGGCTCGGTGCGCCGGCCCGCGGTGTAGACCGACGGGTGCTCGAGCAGCAGCAGCGTGTCCGGCGCCTTCCCGGCGATCCGCGCGGCGTGGATCTCGCGCTGGCGCGCCCAGGCCTCCTCGTAGGGGACGGTGCCGGCCCGGACGACGCGCAACTCGGTCACGGCTCCCAGCCTAGGCCCGCGCTCACCGCAGCCGCCGGGGCTCGAGGCGGGTCTCGACGGCGGTGCCGTCGGGGCCGCGCTCCACCCGGTAGGCGGCCCTGCCCGGCCGGTCGGCCACCGCCTCGACCAGCGCGGTGCCGCGGTAGACCAGGCCCACACCGTCGTCGGTGGCGTGCCCGGCGGGCAGCGTCCCGTCGGCCACCAGCCGCTGGTACAGCGGCCGCCGCTGCTCCTCGGAGTCGTGGTGGACGCCGTTGGAGGTGGGGATCAGCCCCAGCCCGTTCGTCACCGGCCGCAGGTCGGGGCCGTAGGAATCGGTGGTGCCGCCGACGTGCCAGCACAGCGACCCGGCCGACACCCCGCCGAGCACCACCCCGGCCCGCCAGCACTCGGCCAGCACCTCCTCGAGGCCGTGCACCCGCCACACCGCCAGCAGGTTGGCCAGGCTGCCGCCGCCCACCCAGACGACGTCCTGCGCCAGCAGGTGCGCCCGCACGTCGGCGACGGTGGGCATCGGGAACAGGCTCAGGTGGCTGAGCCGGACCGCGCTGCCGGCGAAGGCGCCGTACACGCCGGCCAGGCGCGCGGGGTCGTCGCCGGTGGCGGTGCCCAGGTAGCAGAGGCGCGGCTGCGCGGGTGCCCCGGCGAGCTCGACGGCCAGGTCGAACACCGGGCCCGGCGCCCAGTCGTAGGGCCCGCGGCCGCGGGAGTCGAAGCCGATGCTCGTGGCCAGGATCGTCGGGGCGGTGGCGGGCATCAGGCGGCTCCGACCGCGGCTGTCGGGGCGGTCGCGGGCCGCAGCCGGTGCAGGACCGCGGCGGCGGTGCGGCGGCCGCTGGCCATGGCGCCCTGGATGGAGGGGGTGTCCCGGTGGTCGCCGCAGACGTACAGCCCACCCCCGAGGTCGACCGGGCGGCGCAGCCGCAGCGGGGGCAGGGCCGCGGGCTGCGCGCCGGTCACGGTCACCGAGGTCAGGTGCTGCAGGTCCGCCGTGGCGACGTCGTGCAGCCGGGCCACCTCCTCGCGGACCTCCGCCTCCGCCGTGGGGGCCAGCGAGCTGCTGGCGACCAGGGCGCGGCCGTCGGGGGAGTAGGCCGGCTGGGCGTCGGTGAGCACCGCGCTGTTGACCAGCCGGCCGCCCGGCGTCCCCAGGACGATGAGCGGCTCGGGCCACGGCGAGGCCGGCAGCACGTGGTAGTGGGTCGTCACCTGGCGGGGCGCGGCGGCCCCGACCGCCGGCACGAGCAGAGCCGCGGTGTCGGGGTCGGTGGCCACCACGACGGCGTCGGCGCGCACCGGGCCGGCGTCGCTGTCGACCGAGCTGCCCGAGACCGCGGTGACGCGGACCCCGTGGTGGACGCGCCCCTCACCGACCCGGGCGGCCAGCTGCTCGCCGATCGCCTGGATGCCCCGTGCCGGCAGGCCGGTGCCGCCGCGGACGAAACTGCGCCACAGCAGGTCCAGGTAGCGGCTGGAGGTCTCCAGCCGGTCCTCGAGCAGCACACCGGCGAAGAACGGCCCGAAGAACCGCTCCAGGGCCGTGGCGCCGACCCCGGCCCGCCGGAGGTGCTCGGCGGCGGAGGTCTCCGGGGCCGTCAGCAGGCGCGGCACCGGCCAGTACCCGGCGCGCGCGGAGAACGCGGCGATCGCCGCCTTGCGCGCCAGGGACCCCACCGGTGCCCGCAGCGTGTCCGCCACCGCCGACGGCCGGCGGCGGGGGTCGGCGACCCGGTGTGCGCGGCCCCCGACGCGGACGACCGCGCCGGGGGTGAAGAAGCCGAGGTCGAGGGCGGGCAGGTCGAGGTCGGCGGCGCGCGGATAGCCGGTGTTGAACACCTGGAAGCCGCGGTCGACGACGAAGCCGTCGACCCGGTCGGTGGCCAGCCGGCCGCCCGCGGAGGCGGAGGCCTCCAGGACGTGCACGTCGATCCCGGCGGCAGCCAGGCGGGTGGCCGCCGACAGGCCGGCCAGCCCGGCGCCCACGACGACGACCTCGGCACGGGCGGGCAGCGACATGCCCCGAACCTAGGTGCAGTCGGCGGCGGGCACCCGTCCGGGACGGCGCCTGTGGACGCCGCCCGGGCCTGTGGACGGCGGACACGGGACGAGGGCGGCGCGGCCTACGGTCCCCGCCGTGCCCGCCACCCCCTCGCCCAGCGCCGGCCCCGACGCCGCCCCGGTGCCGCCCGTCGTGCCCGGCTACCGGCTCGACCGGCTGCTCGGCCGCGGCGGTTCCGGCGAGGTCTGGCGCGCGAGGCCCCGCGACGGCGGCGCGCCGGTGGCGGTGAAGCTGCTCGTGGCCGGCGACGCCGGGCGGCAGGCGCGGGAGGCGGCGCTGCTGGGTGCCCTCGACCACCCCCACCTGGTCCGGCTGCACGAGGTGGTGCACCAGCCCCGGCGCGGCGGCCCGGCCCGGGTGGCACTCGTCCTCGACCTGCTCGAGGGCGGCAGCCTGGCGGCGCTGCTGGCCCGGCGCGGCCGGCTGCGCCCCGGCGAGGTGGTCACCGCGCTGGCGCCGGTCGCTGCCGCGCTGGCCTGCGCACACGAGCAGGGCGTCGTGCACGGCGACCTGTCCCCGGGCAACGTCGTCTTCACCGCCGAGGGGCGGCCGGTGCTCACCGACCTCGGCGTGGCGCGGGTGCTGGGCGAGGACGCCGCCGGTGAGGTGACACCGGCCTACGTCGACCCCGCCGTCGCCCGCGGGAGCGCGCCCGGCCCGGCCTCGGACGTCTTCGGCGTCGCCGCGGCCGCCTTCCACGCGCTGACCGGCGTCCCGCCGTGGAACGCCGCGACCCCCGCCGACACCCTCGCCGTCGCCGCCGCGGGCGAGCTGCCCGACCTCGCCGAGCTGGCCCCCGGCACGCCGCCCGCGCTGCTCGAGGTGGTCGGCCGCGGCCTGTCGGCCGATCCGCACGCGCGGGGGTCGGCGGCGGCCTTCGCGCTCGACCTGCGGCACGCCTGCCGCCCGGAGCCGGTGCGGCTGCCGGCACCGGGCATCCGCGACGCCGAGCTGGCCCGGGCCGGCCGCGGCCCGCGCACCGAGCTGACCCACCAGGTGCCCGGCCGGCGCCGCCGGCCCGCGCCCGCCGAGGTCCGCGCACCGTCGGGCCGGTCGGGGTGGCCGGGAGGACCGCTCGCGCGGCGGGCTGCCGCGGGCATCGCGGTCGCCGCCCTGGTGCTGGGCGCGGTGGCGCTCGGGCTGGCGCTGACCCGCTCCGGGCCCGGCGGACCGGTGGCGCCGGCGGCCGCGGCCACTCCGGAGTCCGCCGCCCCGGCGCCGTCCGCGGCTCCGGTCCCGTCCACCGTTCCGGCGCCGTCCTCCGCTCCGGTCCCGTCCTCCGCCCCGGCCCCCGCCCCGACGTCGGCGGAGCAGGTCGACTGGACCGCCGTCCTCACCGACCTCTACGACCGTCGCGCACGGGCGTTCACCGCCGGCTCCCCGGCGCTGCTGGACGAGGTCTACACCGCCGACAGCCCGCTGCTGGCCGCCGACCGCGCGTACCTGACCGCGCTCACCGCCGCCGGTGAGGTGCTGCGCGGCTTCACCCCGTCGGTTTCCGCCGTGACGGTCGAGGCCGCGACCTCCGGGGACGGGTCCGTGCGGGTGCGGCTGGTCGACAGCTGGCCGGAGTACGCGGTCGTGGCGGTGACGGCTCCGGACGGCCCGGTGCTGCGCACGGAGGCCGGCCGCGGGGACACCCCGGTGACGATGGTGCTGGTCCCGAGGGCCGGCGGCTGGCGGATCGGGACCGCGGGGCGGCTGGCGTGAGGCCGGCGGTGGCGTCAGTCGCGGCCGAGCGCGTCGCGGAGGGCGGCGGGCAGGTCGCGGTGCCGGAACGGGTAGCCGGCCGCGAGCAGCCGGGCGGGCACGGCCCGCTGCCCGGCGAGGACGCTGGAGCGGCCGAACTCGCCGAGAGCCGAGCGGATGGCGAAGCCGGGCACCGGCAGGACCGTCGGCCGGTGGACGGCCCGGCCCAGCTCCCGGACGAACTCGTCGTTGCGCACGGGGTCGGGACCGGTGACGTTGACCGGCCCGGACACCTCGTGGGCGGTGAGCAGGAAGCGGATGGCGCCCACCTCGTCGTCCAGACTCACCCACGGCCAGTACTGCTGCCCCGACCCCACCCGGCCGCCGAGGCCGAGCCGGAAGACGGTGCCGAGGATGCGCACGAGCATGGCGCCGCGGCCGATGACCAGGCCGGTCCGCAGCGTGACCACCCGGACGCCCGCCTCGGCCGCGGGGGCGGTGGCGGCCTCCCACTGCACGCACACGCGGGCGAGGAAGTCGTCCCCGGGCGGGGCGTCCTCCTCGACCACCCGGTCCCCGGTGTCGCCGTAGTACCCGACCGCGGACGCCGACAGCAGCACCCGCCGGCGCGAGGGGTCCTCGGCGGCCGCGGCGGCGAGCGCCTCGGCGATCGTGGTGGTGCTGTCCACCCGGCTGGTCAGCAGGTCCCGCCGGTAGGCCTCGGTGAAGGGGCGCGGCCGGATCGGCGTGCCGGCGAGGTTGACCACCGCGTCGACGTCACGCAGCAGCGCCGGGTCGATCCGCCGGTGCTGGGGGTCCCAGCGGTGCTCGTCGGCGGTGCGGGGAGTGCGGCGGACCAGCCGGATGACCTCGTGCCCGTCGGCGCGCAACGCCGGCACCAGCGTCGACCCGATGAGGCCGGAGGCCCCCGTGACGGCGATCTTCATGACCCTCCTCGTCCCCCCTGCCCGGTACGACGTCGGGCCCCGGCGCGTGCGCCGGGGCCCGAGCGGGGGACGTCAGCTCAGGCCGAGCTCGCCCTGGAACTGTCCGGCCTCGAGCCGCTCCTTCACCGTGCCGAGGAACCGGGCGGCGTCGGCGCCGTCGACGATCCGGTGGTCGTAGGTGAGGGCCAGGTAGACCATCGAGCGCACTGCGATGACCTCGCCGAGGTCCGGGTCCTGCACCACGACCGGGCGCTTGACCACGGTGCCGGTGCCCAGGATCGCCACCTGCGGCTGGTTGATGATCGGCGTGTCGAACAGGGCGCCGCGGCTGCCGGTGTTGGTCAGCGTGAACGTGCCGCCGCCCAGCTCGTCCGGGGTCACCTTGTTCAGGCGGGTGCGCTCGGCCAGGTCGGAGATCTTGCGGGCCAGCCCGCCGATGCTCAGGTCACCGGCGCCGTGGATGACCGGCACGAGCAGGCCGCGCTCGGTGTCCACGGCGACGCCCAGGTTCTCCTGGTCGTGGTAGGTGACCGTGCCGGCCTCCATGTCGACCGAGGAGTTCACGGCCGGGTGGGCCTTGAGCGCCTCGACCGCCGCCTTGGCGAAGAACGGCAGGAACGACAGCTTGACGCCCTCGCGGGCCTCGAAGTCCCGCTTGGCCCGGTCCCGCAGCTTGGCGATCCGGGTGACGTCGACCTCGACGACGGTGGTCAGCTGGGCACTGACCGCGAGCGACTCGACCATCCGCCGGGCGATGACCCCGCGCAGGCGGGACATCTTCTCGGTGCGGCCGCGCAGCGAGGTGTCCGGCTGGGCCGCCGGCGACGGCGTCGGGGTCCGGCCGGCGGCGGCGGCGGGAGCCGGCGCGGCAGCCGGAGCCGCGGCCGGGGCGGAGGCGGCCTCCGCGGCGGCCAGGACGTCCTGCTTGCGGATGCGGCCACCCACGCCGGTGCCGGTGACGCCGGCCAGGTCGACGCCGTGCTCGGCGGCCAGGCGGCGCACCAGCGGCGTCACGTAGGTGCCGCCACCGTCGGCCGGAGCCGCGGGCGCCGGGGCCTCCGCCCGCGCGGGCTGCGAGGGCTGGCTGCTCTGCTGGGCGCGGACGGTCTCGGCCTCGCCGGACCCGTAGTCGGCCCCGGCGGGGACCGACGGCGGCGCGGCCGGCGGCTGGGGCGCGGGCTGCTGCTCCTGCCGCGGCGCCGGAGCGGGCGTCGGGGCCGGGGCGGGAGCCGGGGCCTCCTGCGGGGCGGGGGCCTCCTGGGGGGCGGGAGCCGGCGCGGCGGGGGCGGGGGCACCGCCACCGGCGGCACCGGACCCGATCACGGCCAGCTGGGCGCCGACCTCGACGGTCTCGTCCTCGTTGACGGTGATCGACAGCAGCGTCCCCGACACGGGGGCGGGGATCTCGGTGTCGACCTTGTCGGTCGAGACCTCGAGCAGCGGCTCGTCCGCGGTGACCTCGTCGCCGACCGCCTTGAGCCAGCGGGTGACGGTGCCCTCGGTGACGCTCTCGCCGAGCGCCGGCATGGTCACCGGCGTCCCCTCGCCGCCGCCCTGACCACCGCCCTGGTCGGCGGGGGCCGGCGCCTCGGCGGCGGGAGCGGGCTGCGGCTCGTCGGCGGCGCCGGGGCCGGCGTCCTCCACCTGCTCGACCGGGGTCTGCGGGGTGGTGGCGTCCTCGGCGGAGGCCGGCCCGCCGGCACCCGCGCCGTCACCGTCGCCGCCGATCACGGCCAGCTCGGCGCCGACCTCGACGGTCTCGTCCTCGGACACGAGGATCTTGGTGAGGACACCCGCCGCGGGGGAGGGGATCTCGGTGTCGACCTTGTCGGTCGAGACCTCGAGCAGCGGCTCGTCGACCTCGACCTGCTCACCCTCCTGCTTCAGCCATCGGGTGACCGTGCCCTCGGTGACGCTCTCGCCCAGGGCGGGCATGGTGACGGAGGTCGGCATCGGGGCGGGGCTCCTTCGTGGTGGCGCGGGTGGGGGAGACGGAGAGCGGAGCCGGCCGGCTCAGCTGTGGGCGTGCAGCGGCTTGCCGGCCAGGGCCAGGTGGGCCTCGCCGATCGCCTCGCTCTGCGTGGGGTGCGGGTGGATCAGGGAGGCGACCTCGTCGGGCAGGGCCTCCCAGTTGAAGATCAGCTGCGCCTCGGCGACGAGCTCGCCCACCCGGCTGCCGACCATGTGCACGCCGACGACCGGGCCGTCCTTCTGACGGATCAGCTTGACCGCGCCCTGGGTCTTGAGGATCTGGCTGCGGCCGTTGCCGCCCAGGTCGTAGACGAGGGTCTCGACGTCGCCGTACTCGTCGCGGGCCTGGGTCTCGGTCAGGCCGACCGAGGCGACCTCGGGGTCGGAGTAGGTGACCCGCGGGACGCCGGCGTAGTCGATCGGCACGACCGGGAGGCCGGCGAGCCGCTCGGCGACGAGGATGCCCTCGCCGAACCCGACGTGGGCCAGCTGCAGGGTGGGGATGAGGTCACCCACGGCGGAGATGGTCGGCACGTTGGTCTGGCAGTACTCGTCGACCAGGACGTAGCCGCGGTCCATCGCGACGCCGGCCTCCTCGTAGCCCAGGCCCTGGCTGACCGGCCCGCGGCCGATGGCCACCAGCACGATCTCGGCCTCGAAGTCCTTGCCGTTCTGCAGGCTGACCTTGACGCCGTTCTCGGTGGACTGCACCGAGGAGACCATGTTCCCGAGCTCGAAGTTGATCTTCCGGCGGCGGAAGGCGCGCTCGAGGAGCTTGGAGGAGTTCTCGTCCTCCAGCGGCACCAGGTGCTTGAGGCCCTCGATGATCGTGACGTCGACGCCGAAGGACTTCCAGGCGCTGGCGAACTCACAGCCGATGACGCCGCCGCCCAGGATGATCGCCGAGGTCGGGACGCGGTCGAGCGTGAGGGCCTGCTCGCTGTCCATGACGCGGACGCCGTCGAGCTCGACGCCGGGGATGGAGCGCGAGTAGGAGCCGGTGGCCAGGAGGACGTGGCGGCCCTCGTAGGTCTGCCCGTTCACCGCCACCGCGGTGGGGGAGACCAGCCGGCCCTCGCCCTCGACGTAGGTGATCTTGCGGCTCTTGATCAGGCCCTGCAGGCCCTTGTACAGCCGCGAGATGACGCCGTCCTTGTAGGAGTTGACGCCGTCCATGTCGATGCCGGCCAGCGAGGTCTTCACCCCGAACTGCTCGCCCTCGCGGGCCAGGTCGGCGACCTCACCGGCGTGCAGCAGGGCCTTGGTGGGGATGCACCCGCGGTGCAGGCAGGTGCCGCCGACCTTGTCCTTCTCGATCAGGACGACCGACATCCCCAGTTCCGCGGCCCGCAGCGCGGCGGCGTAGCCACCCGAGCCACCACCGAGGATGACCAGGTCGGCGGGGGTGGTGGGTGCGCTCACGACGTGCTCCTCGATGCTCTCGGCCTGCCCCACCCGAACGGGTGGGGGATGGTCCTCGACCATCCTGCCACTCCGGGTGACGGGGCAGGCCGAGGGCGGTTGCGTGCCGCGTGCGGCCGGGGTCCCCGGCCGCACGCGAGGTCAGCGGGTCAGCAGGTCCTCGATGGTGGCCAGCAGGGTGCGGACCGGCACCCCGGTGCCCCCCTTGGGCGTGTAGCCCCAGGGTGCGCCGGTGTTGAAGCTGGGCCCGGCGATGTCGACGTGCGCCCAGGGCAGCCCGGCCGGGACGAACTCGGCGAGGAAGTGCGCCCCGACGAGCATGCCGCCCATCCGGTCGGCGTTGGCGTTGACGAAGTCGGCGACCGGCGAGTCGATGCCGCGCCGCAGCTCCTCCGGCATCGGCATCGGCCACATCGGCTCACCGCTGCGCCGGCTGGCCGCGACGACGGCGTCACGCATGTCGTCGCTGCCCATGACGCCGGCGGTGCGCGCGCCGAGCGCGACCAGCTGCGCCCCGGTCAGCGTCGAGGTCTCGAGCAGGACGTCGGGGGAGTCCTCGGCCGCGCGGGCGATCGCGTCGGCCAGGATCACCCGGCCCTCGGCGTCGGTGTTGGTGATCTCGGCCTTCTTGCCGTTGCGGAAGGTGACCACGTCCGCGGGGCGGTAGGCGGTGCCGCTGGGCAGGTTCTCCGCCATCGGGACGGTGGCGGTGACCTCGACCGGCAGGCCGAGCTGGGCGACCAGGCAGACGGTGGCGATCACGGCCGCGGCGCCGGCCATGTCGCTCTTCATCTCGTCCATCTTCGCGGCGGGCTTGATCGACAGGCCGCCGCTGTCGAAGGTGATGCCCTTGCCGACCAGGGCGACCTTCTTCTGCGCCTTCCTGCCCGAGTAGGTCAGCCGGAGCAGCCGCGGGCCGCGCGCCGAGCCCTTCCCGACGGCCAGGATGCCGCCGTAGCCGCCGGCGGCGAGGCCGTCCTCGTCGAGCACCTCGACCTTCAGGCCGGCGGCCTTGCCCGCGGCGGCGCCGCGGGCGGCCAGTTCGGCCGGGTAGAGGTCGTTGGGCGGGGTGTTGACCAGGTCGCGCACCAGCGCGACCGCGTCGGCCACGGCGCGGACCCGCGCCAGCGGGGCCTTGGCCGCGCCGGCGTCGGGGACGACGACGGTGAACTCGCGCGGCGGGGTGGGGCGGTCGGCGGGCAGGTCGGACTTGTAGGCGGTGAACTCGTACGCGCCGAGCAGCGCGCCCTCGCCGACGGCGTGCAGCCGCTCGGCGTCCGGGGTCCCGCCGACGGCGGCCAGCAGGGTGACGACCGAGCCGCGGCCGGCCAGCGCGCGGCTGGCGGCGCCGGCGGCGCGGCGGATCGCCTCGGGGGAGTAACCGCCGGTGGTCTCGGGGGCGCCGAGCCCGACGGCGGCGACGACGGGGAACGGCCCCTGCCCGAGGCTGGCCACCCGGGTGACCTCGTCCTGGGTGCCGCGCGCCCCGAGGTCGGCCAGGGCGGGCAGCAGCCGGCCGCCGAGCAGGCGGTCCACGGCCTCCGCGCCCGGTGTGGGCAGCGGGCCGGAGGAGCCCTTCCCGATGCCGACGACGACGGCGTCGGCGGGCGTCTTCTCGAGCGGGCGGTCGGTGGCGGTGATCGTGGGCGGCACCGCTCGATCCTAGAAGGGCCCCCGTGCCCCCCACGCCTCGCAGGCTCGGCGCGGGCCCCTGCACGGGGGCCGGTTCCAGCACGTCGCCGGATAGCGTGCGGGGGTGACCGCGCGCACCTCGCCCCTCCACGACCGCCACGTGGCGGCCGGCGCCAAGCTGGCCGACTTCGGCGGCTGGTCGATGCCGATCGAGTACGCCGGCGGCGGGGTGCTCGCGGAGCACGCCGCCGTGCGCGAGGCGGTGGGCCTGTTCGACGTCTCGCACCTGGGCACCGGCACCGTGCGCGGGCCCGGTGCCGCGGCCCTGGTCGACGCCTGCCTGACCAACGACCTCGGGCGGATCGGGCCCGGGCAGGCGCAGTACACGCTGTGCTGCGTCCCCGACGGCGAGGCCGACGCCGGCGGCGTGGTCGACGACCTCATCGTCTACCTGCACTCACCCGACGACGTGCTGCTCGTGCCCAACGCCGCCAACGCCCAGGAGGTCCTCGCGCGGATCGCCGCCGCCGCCCCCACCGGCGTCACGGTGACCGACCGGCACGAGGAGGTCGCCGTCCTCGCCGTGCAGGGGCCGCGCTCGGCCGCCGTCCTGGAGGCCGCCGGGCTGGCCGCGGAGCTGGACTACATGGCCTTCGCGGGCGGGGAGGGGCAGGAGGTCACCGTCTGCCGCACCGGCTACACCGGCGAGCACGGCTACGAGTTGCTCGTCGCCGCTGAACGGGCCGGCGCGCTGTGGGACCGGCTGCTCGAGGTCGGCGCCGCCGAGGGCATCCGCGCGTGCGGGCTCGGCGCGCGGGACACCCTGCGCACCGAGATGGGCTACCCGCTGCACGGCCACGAGCTGTCCCGGCAGATCACCCCCAACCAGGCGCGCAGCGGCTGGGCGGTCGGGTGGAAGAAGCCCGCGTTCTGGGGCCGGCAGGCGCTGCTGACCGAGCGCGAGGACGGCCCGACCCGGCTGCTGTGGGGCCTGCGCGCCACCGGCCGCGGCATCCCGCGTCCCGGCATGGACGTCCTCGACGAGACCGGCCGCCGCGTCGGCGAGGTCACCAGCGGCACGTTCTCCCCGACGCTGCGGACCGGGATCGCGCTGGCCCTGCTCGACGCCGCGGCCGGCGTCGCGCCGGACACGCCCCTCGCCGTCGACGTCCGCGGCCGCCCGCAGCCCGTCGTCGCCGTCCGGCCGCCGTTCGTGCCCTCGCACGTGCGCTGAGGAGGGCGCCCGCCGGGGGAGACCCTCAGGCCTTCTGCTTGGACTCCTTCGTGGGTTCCGGCGGGTCGGGCAGCTCGTCGGCCATCGTGGCGTTGCGCTGGCCCATGGGGACCGGCGGGCCCTCGGTGGTGTCCTCGGCCGTCTGGTGCTCGGCCTCGGAGTTGATCTCCGCGCCCAGCAGGACCAGGTAGCAGGTGAGGTACAGCCACAGCATGAGCACGATGACGCCGGCGATGGCGCCGTAGGTCTTGTCGTACGAGCCGAAGTTGTTGACGTAGAAGCTGAAGCCCAGGCTGACCAGCGCCCAGATGAGCGTGACGACGATCGCGCCGAGGCTGACCCACTTGAGCTGCGGCGCGTCGCGGTCGGGCGCCACCCGGTAGAGCACCGCCAGCGAGCCGGCGAACACCCCGAGCAGCAGCACCCAGCGCACGACCTGCGCCAGGACCGTCCCGACGACGCCCAGCGGCAGCGCGTCGAGCACCGCCGGGACGACGGCGACCAGCGTGAAGGTGACCAGCACGAACACGATGGCGCCGAGCGTGAGCCCGAGCGCCATCGCCTTGCGCTTGACGAACCCGCGGGTCTCCACCTCGTCGTAGGCGATGTTCACCGCGGTGATCACGTTGCCCGTGCCGCCGGACGCCGACCACAGCGCCGCCAGCACCGAGATCACCAGCGACACCGACAGCGCGCCGCCGCTGTTCTGCGTGATCGCGGTGAGCTGGTCACCGATCAGGGCGGCCGCCTCGTCGGGGAGCTGCGCCGAGAGGCTCTCGACCTGCCGCGCGACGGTCTCCGGGGAGGCCACGAGGCCGTAGATGGAGATCGTCGCGATCAGCGCCGGGAAGATCGCGAGGAAGGCGAAGAACGCGACGCCGCCGGCGATGATCGGCATGTTGTCGGCGTTGTTCTCCGCCCACGCCCGCTTGACGATCTGCTTCCAGCCCCGGGCGGGGATCTCGGTGGGCTTGTCCGCGTGCATCCCGGGGAGCTCGGCCGGGGTCGGGCCGCCGGGCGGCACCCGGTTCGGCTCGGCCGCCTCCTCACCCCGGGCGGCCCGCTCGGCCGCCTCCCGCGCGGCCGCCCGCCGGGCGGCCTTCTCCTCGACCCGCTCGCGGATCCGGTCGACCGCGCTGTCGCGCTGCCTGGTCCCGGACATGCCAGGCCCCCCTCCCGTCGGTCGCCGTCGTCCCGGCGTCAGTCGCCCGGCCAGCTGCCGGTGAGCTTGGTGAAGCCGCGCGCGCCGGCCCGGTCGATGGCCGCCTTGGTGGCGGCGAAGATCGCGCCCTGGATGGCCGCGGCGAGGACCACCTCGCGCATGCGGTACTCGCTCTGCAGCGCGTCGGGGGCGTCGTCCTCCCCGGAGATGCGCTTCCACACCTGCTTGAAGACCGCCCCGGAGACGACGCCGGCGAGGATGCCCCCGACCAGGCCGACTGGGCGGTAGACGAGCCTCGCGCCCTTGCTGCTCACGTGCGCACCTTCCTCGCGGCCTTCCGGGTCCGCTGCTTCGTCCTCCGCGCGTTCCGCGCCACCGCCCGGCGGGCCCGGGCCGCCTCGCGGGCGGCCTCCTTGCGGGCCCGGTGGGCCTCGGCGCGGGCCTGCGCCACGGCGGCCGCCGACCCGGTGGCGGCGGCCGCGGCCCGGGGGGCGGGGCCGCGCGGGGCCCCCGCCACGCCGCCCCCCCCCGCGCCGCGGGCGCGGGGCGCGCCCCCGCGCGCGGGGGGGGGCCCCCGGGCCGGC
>NZ_JBJGZI010000011.1:0-151317 GCF_054050455.1 Geodermatophilus sp. SYSU D00684
GCTCTGCCCCGTGGGACGGGGCAGAGCACGAGCGGCTGGGCGGGGCCCCACCCGGCGGGGCGCCTCGGTCAGCAGCTGACGGGCGTGGCAGGAGCAGCCGTGGAGGAGGGCGCCGCCGGGGTCTCGGGAGCCGGAGGCGCGGCGGCCACGGCCGGGGCGGGGGCGGGGGGCACCTGCACCGGGACGACGCCGGTGTAGCCGGGGCCGAGGACCAGCTGCACGGTGTCGCCGATGGCGTCGCTGGGCTGCAGGACGGCGCCGGGGACGGCGGCGGCCACGGTGCGCGCCTGCTCGACCACCCCTGGGCCATGCCGGACGACGGTCTGGTTGACCGTGCCGCGCTCGTTGCCGACCTGGCCCACGGTGAAGCCCTGCTGGCGCAGCAGGTCGCCGACGGTCGAGGCCAGCCCGGTGGTGGCGGTGCCGTTGAGGACGTCGACGGTGACGGCGGCCGGCGCCACGGTGAGCGGCTGGGCGGCCGGGCTGGCGGGCGGCTGCTCGGGCGCGGTGGCGGCGGCGGGATCGGCGGCGGGGTCGGCCGCCGGGGTCTCCGCCGCGGCCGGGTCCGCCGGAGCGGTGGCCGCCGCGGCGACCGGGGTGGCCAGCTCGGCGGGCACGGTGCTGTCCTCGATGACGTCGTCGAACAGCGTGCGGGTGGCCGGGCCGTTGAGCAGCACGTAGGCCTGATCGCTGCCGGCCGGCACGTAGCCGACCTGCGCCACCGGCAGGCTCGCCCGCTGGACCGCGTCGCCCTCGAGGTCGCCCAGCGCCGAGGCCAGCGTGCGGAGGTCGCCGAGCGTCGTCTGCTCGTCGACGGTGAGCGCGTCGGCGGACCGGGTGAGGAAGCGGGTGAGGTCGTAGGTGTTGGCCAGCGTCCCGACGGTCATCGCCGAGCGGAGCGTGGCCGACAGCAGCAGCTGGGTGCGCTCGGCGGCGGCGACCCCGGTGACGTCGGAGCCCGCGTCGCCGGGCGCGAGGTAGCGGCCGACCTGCGCCCCGGTCAGCTCCGACGTGCCGGCCGGCAGCGGCGCGGCCGAGGCGGCGTCGGCAGGACCGGCGGTGGGCAGGCAGACGCTGACCCCGCCGACGGCGTCGACCATCGCCGGGAGGCGGCCGAGGTCGACGGCGAGGTAGTGGTCGACGCGCAGCCCGGACAGCTGCTGCACCGCGCGGACCATGCACGAGGGCCCGCCGGCCAGCAGCGACGCGGCGAACGCCTCGGAGACGGGCTCGCGGGCGGCGCCGTCGTCGGTCCGGCAGGCGGGGGTGTCGACCCACGCCGTCGGCGGCACGCTCACCAGGACCGCGCGCTGCTCGTCCGCGGCGACGTGCACGAGCAGCGTGGTGACCGAGGCCGGCCCGTCGGTGCCGGGGAGGTCGGTGCCGACGACGAGGTAGGTGGTCGACCCGTCCTGCAGCTGCGGGGCGATGACCTCAGGTCCCTCGGGGGCGAGGGCGGCGACGCGGGCGATGCTGCGGTCGACGTAGGCGTACAGGCCGGCGTGGTAGCCGACCACGAGGCCGAGCAGCACGCCGAGGACCACGGCGGCGCGGACCAGCCGGCGGCGGCCGGGGCTGCGCGGCGGGCGGGGCGCCACGGGCCGGCGGGTGCTGCCGGCCCCGGACATCGCCGGGCCGTCGAGGCCGGGGATCGGCGGGTGCGCGGGACGGCCGGGCAGCGGCGGCACCGGGCGGGAGTACTGCACGCCCACGGGTGGCGTGCCGGGCAGCGGCGGCACCGGGCGCGAGTACTGCACGCCGGCCGGCGGGACCGCGGTGGGGCGCGGGACGCCCGCCGGCGGGGTGCCGGGCAGCGGCGGCACCGGGCGGGAGTGCTGGACGCCGACCGGCGCGGCGGGGACCGGCGGCAGCCCGCGGCGGGGCTCCTCGGCCGCCGGGGAGGCAGCGGGCGGCGGCGCGGCGGCGGTGCCGGGCACGGGCGGCTTCGGCCCGCGGTGCGGGGGCAGCGACTCGCCGGGCTCCAGCGGGATGGGCACCTCACCGGTGCGGCGCGCGGCGCGGCGGCCGGTGGCGCCCCCCTGGCGGGCGAGCAACTGCTCGACGGTCACCGGACCGGGCGCGTCGCCGCCCTCGGCCAGGTCGTCCCCCCGCTCGTCCCGCACCGCTGTCGATCCCATCGTCGTGGTCCGTGCCGTTGCACACCGCACGCGCGGCAGTACTCAACGATACGGGCGGAAGGCCCCCTCGACCGGTTGCGCGCGGCGTGACCCGCCGGGCGGGTCGCGTATCCGCAGGCCACGAACGAGGGAGGGGTGGTCGGCGGACGGGCGGGGTCCGGCGCTCGGACGTAGCGTCGGCACGTGCGGCTGCCCTCGATCCCCGGTCCCTCCGACGTCTTCACCGCCGTCGAGAGCCTGCGCGACGGCGTCGCCGAGGCGCTCGCCCTCGTACCCCGGGTGGCCGCGGCGGTCGGGCGGCTCGAGGGGTTGCTGGACCGCGTCGACGCCGTCGTGGACCGCGCGGAGGGCCTGGTCGACCGGGTCGACGGCGCGGTGGCCGCCCTGGACTCGACGCGGCAGCGCGCCGACGGGCTGGTCGCCGGCGCCGGGTCGACGCTGCAGGCCGCCGACGCCGCGATCACCGCGGTCGGCGGGACGCAGCAGAAGGCCGACGCCGCCATCAGCGCCGTTCAGGGCACCCAGCGCCGCGCCGACGCCGCGATCGGCGCGGTCGAGCAGACCCAGTCCCGGGCCGACGCCGCGATCGGCGCCGTCGAGGGCACGCAGGTCCGCGCCGACCGCGCGATCGAGGCTGTCGAGGGCACCCAGCGGCGGGCCGACGACGCCATCGCGGCGGTGGGCAGCACCATCGAGCGGGCGCAGGACGCCGTCGGGCGGGCCGAGGGTGCGGTCGACCGCGCCGAGGGCACGCTGGGGCGGGCGGACGGCGCGGTCACCGCCGCCGAGGGGCTGGTCGGGCGGATCGACCCGCTGCTGGCCGGCTACGAGGAGCCGCTGACGCGGCTGGCGCCGTCGGTGCGACGGCTGGCCGAGACGCTCGACCCGCACGAGGTGGAGGCGCTGGTCCGGCTGGTCGACCGGCTGCCGGACCTGGTCACGCACCTCGACGAGACGATGCTGCCGGTGCTGGAGTCGCTGGGCGACGTCGGCACCGACGTCCACGACCTCGTCGACACCATGCAGGACATCCGCGAGGTGGTGAAGGGCTTCCCCGGCTCCCGGCTGTTCCGCCGGCGCGGCCGCGACGAGATCGCCGAGGACGAGAGCGCCGAGGGGGCCCAGGAGCGCACCGGCTCCTGAGCCCCCTCGGGTCCTGCTCGTCCCGCCGGTCAGGTCTCGGTCGGGTACCCCAGCGCGCGGGCGACGTCGCCGATCCGCTCGTAGGTCTCGCCCTCGGGCAGCCGGCGCAGCTCGTCGACCACCGCGTCGGTCGCCCGGTGGTCGAGCGCGGCCTCGACCAGCCCCGGGCCGTCGTTCGGGAAGTCGGCCCGCACCAGCCAGCGCGCCAGCTCCGCACGGGCGACCACGGCGTCCTCGGTCATCCCGACGGGGACGCCGCCGACCAGGGTGCCCGCGGGGTTCGCGGAGATGTCCGGCTCGCCCTCGGCGACCGGCTCGACCTCCCGGAACTCCTCGGCCCGGGTGGCCCGCTCGGCCTTCAGCATCCCCTGGATCTCGTGCTCGAGCTCCTCGTCGAGCCGCGGGTTGTGCTTGTTGCTGCGCGACGACACACCAGCGAACCCGTCGTCCATCTCGCTCACGATCGTCTCCCTGTCCCTGTGACTACTTCTCGTCGAGCGCGGAGGGCTTGTGCACCGCCGTCTTGCCGCTCTTGTCGCTCTTCACCTCGTACTGGGGGTCGTCCGAGCTGGCCTTCACCTTCCGACCGCCGGCCTCCGCCTCCCCCGTGATCTTCCGGGTGACGGTCCCCTCGACCGTGCTGCCGTGGCTGTTCCAGGTGACGTGGTCACCCTTCTCGAAGTCGTCGGCCATCGTCGGAGCCTCCACGTCGTCGGGTCGTCCCTCCCCCGTGCCCGGCGTCCGGAGCGCACACACATCGGCACGCGCAGCGACGCAGATCACCCTCCGGAGCGTCGGCGTCACCCGCTCGTGCGGTGGCAGGACCGCCGCGCTCACGTAGCGTGTCCGGTGACGGGGACCGGAGGAGCGAACCTCCTGCTGAGAGTCGAGCAGCGGTGACGCTCGGTGAGGCGCCCGTCCTCGATCGCCGGCCCGGTCGACCCCATTCCCCCGGGGTCGGCCGGGTCGGCCCCGTTGCGGGCCCGGTCCCTACGCTCGCCGGCGTGACCGATCCCGCCGGCCCGCCTGCTCCCGCTGACGGGGACCACCTGCCGGGCAGCCCCCGCCCCGTCGACGTCCTCACCGTCGTCTCCGTCACCGACGTCACCCCGTCGGTGCGCCGGGTCGTGCTCTCGGGGACCCCGGACGCCGTCGCCGCGGCCGGGCCCACGGTCAACCTGCTGGTGCCCCGCGTGGGGGACCCGGAGCCGCGGTGGCCGGCGGTCGCCCGGGACGGCCGGGTCGTGTGGCCGGCCGGGGCGCACGGCATCAGCCTGCGCAGCTACACCGCCCGCCGCCAGGACCCCGCCCGCGGCGAGGTGGAGATCGACTTCGTGCTGCACGGCGACGGCCCGGCCGCCGCCTGGGCGGGTGCGGCGGCCCCCGGCGCCCTGCTGGGCGTGGCCGGCAGCGGCCCGCTGGGCGACCGGCCGGCCGGCACGCTGCTCCTCGCCGGCGACGAGACGGCGCTGCCGGCCATCAGCCGCATCCTGGCCGCGGCCGGCCCGGACACCGTCGGGACGGCGCTGCTCGAGGTCGCCGGGCCGGAGGAGGAGCAGCCGCTCGCCGCGCCGGCCGGCGTCGAGGTCCGCTGGCTGCACCGCGGCGGGACGCCGCCCGGTGGGAGCACCCTGCTCGCCGACGCCGTGGCCGCGACGGAGCGCCCGGCCGGCGACGACGTCTTCGCGTGGGTGGCCGCCGAGTCGGCCGCCGTCCGGGCGGTGCGCGCCGACCTGCGCGGCCGCTGGGGGCTCAGCCGCGCCCAGCACCACGCGATCGGCTACTGGCGGCGCGGCCGCGCGATGGCGCCCGCCGGCTAGCGGGGCCACCCCCAGGGAACTCACAGGTAGCGTCCAGGGGGACGGCAGTTCCGCGGCACAGCCTCGGGGCATGACGACAGCAGCCAGGCGTCCGACGGGAGTTGTCGTGACGGGAGCCCGCACCGCTCGACCCGCCGCCCCGGAGGCGCGCCTCCTGGTGGTCGACGACGAGCCCAACATCCGCGAGCTGCTCTCGGCCAGCCTGCGCTACGCCGGGTTCGAGGTGGCGACGGCGTCCGACGGCCAGCAGGCGCTCGCCCTGGCCTCGACGTTCCGCCCCGACCTGCTGGTCCTCGACGTGATGATGCCGGGCCTGGACGGCTTCGGCGTCGTCCGCCGGCTGCGGGAGAGCGGGCGGCACACGCCGGTGCTGTTCCTCACCGCGCGGGACGCGGCCGAGGACAAGGTCTCCGGGCTGACCCTCGGCGGCGACGACTACGTGACCAAGCCGTTCAGCCTCGACGAGGTGCTCGCCCGCATCCGGGCGGTGCTGCGCCGCAGCGCCGGCCAGCAGCGCGCCGTCGAGACCAGCCGGCTCACCTTCGCCGACATCGAGCTCGACGAGGAGTCGCACGAGGTGGTCAAGGCCGGCCAGGTGGTGAGCCTGTCGCCCACCGAGTTCAAGCTGCTCCGCTACCTCATGGCCAACGCCGGGCGGGTGCTGTCGAAGGCGCAGATCCTGGACCACGTGTGGAACTACGACTTCAACGGCGAGGCCAACGTCGTCGAGTCCTACATCTCCTACCTGCGGCGCAAGGTGGACACCACCGAGCCGCGCCTGCTGCACACCATCCGCGGGGTGGGCTACACCCTGCGCCTGCCCCGCGGCGCGTGAGCACTCCCCCGGGTCCTCCTCCCGGAGCGGCGCTCCGCAGCGGCCCCCGCCTCCCGCGGGTGCCGCTGCGGATCACGCTCGTCGCGATGCTGCTGGTCCTGGTGACCCTCGCGCTGGTCGCCACCGGGGTGGCGGCGACGTCGCTGCTCAAGCGCTACCTGGTCGACCAGCTGGACCAGCAGCTGGAGAGCACGCTGCGCGAGACGGCCGCCTCGCAGGACTACCTCACCGACTGCCTGTTCGGCAGCCGCCAGCGCTACCTCGCCCCGGGCAACTACCTGGCGTGCGTGGTGCCCGGGGACGAGGAGCCGGTGGTGCTCTCCGGCCCGGACGACGAGGACGACCTGCCCGCCCTCGACTCCGACGACGTCGCCGCGATCGCGGCCCGGGCCGCGGCACCCGGCGGACCGCCCCAGGACGGCGGCCCGGGCCGGTCGCTGGCGGAGACGGTGGCCTCCGGCGACGGCGACACCTCCTGGCGGGTCACCGCCGCGGAGCTGCCCGGCGGGCTGGTGCTCGTCGTCGGCGGGGACCTCGACCGCGACGACCGGGTGATCGCGCGGCTGGTGGCCATCGAGGTCGTCGTCGGCCTGGTGGTGCTGGGCGCCCTGGGCGTGGCCGGGTACTGGCTGGTGCGCAGCAGCCTGCGCCCGCTCGCCGAGGTGGAGCGCACCGCGCAGGCGATCGCCGCCGGGGACCTCTCGCAGCGGGTGGCGCCGGGCGACAGCCGCACCGAGGTCGGCCGGCTGTCGCAGGCACTCAACGGCATGCTCGCCCGGATCGAGGACTCGTTCCGCGCCCAGCGGGCCTCCGAGGAGCAGGCCCGGGCGTCGGAGGAGCGGATGCGCCGGTTCGTCGCCGACGCCAGCCACGAGCTCCGGACGCCGCTGACCTCCATCCGCGGCTTCGCCGAGCTCTACCGGCAGGGCGCCGTCACCGACCCGGAGGAGACCGCCCGGCTGATGCAGCGCATCGAGAGCGAGGGCGGCCGGATGGGCATCCTGGTCGAGGACCTGCTGCAGCTGGCCCGGCTGGACATGCAGCGCCCGCTGTCGATCGCGCCGGTCGACCTGGCCGAGGTCGCCGGCGACGCCGTGCACGACGCGCGGGTCCTGCAGCCGGACCGGCCGGTCAGCCTGCACCTGGACGACTCCCTCACCGAGGTGCCGGTGGTCCTCGGCGACGAGGCGCGGCTGCGCCAGGTGGTCGGGAACCTGGTGACCAACGCGCTGGTGCACACGCCGGAGACCGCCCGGGTGACCGTCTCGATCGGCGAGGACACCAGCGGCGGCGGGGACGTGGTGGTGCTGCGGGTGGCCGACGAGGGCCCGGGCATGGCGCCCGAGGACGCCGCCCGGGTGTTCGAGCGCTTCTACCGGGCCGACGCCTCGCGCAGCCGCGCCGCCGGCGGCACCGGGCTGGGCCTGTCGATCGTGGCCTCGCTGGTCGCCGCGCACGGCGGGGAGGTCTCCCTGGACACCGCCCCCGGCCGCGGCGCGGCCTTCACCGCGCGGCTGCCCCGCTCCGGCCCCGAGGTGCCCGGCGTCCCGGGCGGCGCGCCCGGCGCGGCGCCCGGGCCCGCGCCCGCCGGTCCCCCCGACCGGCCCGCCGAACCCGCGGGGCTACCGTCCGCCGGTGACCACTGACAGCGGAGGAGCTCCCTACGACGCCGCGCTGATGGCCGCGGTCGCCGACCTGGGCGACGCCCTGCGCGGCCTGGTCGACGCCTCGGTGCGCACCGCCGTCCCCGCCGCGGACCTGCAGGAGGTCGCCGCGGCGGTGCGGGCCGCCACCGGCCGGCTGACCGCCGCGGTCCGCCCGCCGGGGCAGCTGCCGGCGCTGGACGACCCGGTGCGGTTCCGGCGCGTCTACAACCCGGTGGCCGGGGTCGGCAGCGCCTTCGCCCCGCCGCTGCGGCTGCGCGAGGAGCCCGGCGGCGTCGTCGGCGAGGTGTCCTTCGGCCTGGCCTACGAGGGGCCGCCCGGCTTCCTGCACGGCGGGATGAGCGGCCTGGTGATGGACCAGGTGCTGGGCGCCGCCACCATCCGCGCGGGCCTGTGGGGCATGACCGCCCGGCTGGAGCTGGACTACCGGCGGCCGGTGCCGCTGGACACCCCCGTCGTCTGCCGCGGCCGGGTGACCGAGGCCGGCGGGCGCAAGTCGGTCGTCACCGGCACCATCGCGCTCGCCGAGTCGCCCGACCGGCCGCTGGTCGAGGCGCGGGCGGTGTTCGTGCTGCCGCGCGAGGACCTGCGCGCCGAGTACTTCGCGCGGGTCACCGACGCCTCCGGCCGGCACGCCCCGCCCTCCCGCCCCACCGACGCCACCGCTCCCGGAGGTGCCGAGTGAGGGACGTCGAGGTCGCCGCGGCCACCGCACGGGCCGCCGCGGACGCGCTGACCGGCCTGCGCACCGGCGGGCTGAGCGGCCGCGCCCTCGGCGACGCCGGCGACGCCGCGGCCCAGCGGGCGATCACCGCCGTCCTCGCCGCCGAGCGCCCCGACGACGTCGTCTTCAGCGAGGAGGCGGCCGACGACCGCAGCCGGCTGGAGGCCGGGCGGGTGTGGATCGTCGACCCGCTGGACGGCACTCGCGAGTACGGCGAGACGGAGCGGTCCGACTTCGCCGTCCACGTGGCTCTGTGGGTCCGCGGGGCGCTGGCCGCCGGCGCCGTCGCGCTGCCCGCCGTCGGGGAGGTGCTGGTGACCGACCCGGCGCCGGCCCTGCCGCCGCCGGTGACCCGCCCGCCGCGGATCGCGGTGAGCCGGACGCGGCCGCCGGCGCAGGCCGACGCGGCCGCCGCGGCGGTCGGCGGCGAGCTGGTGCCGCTGGGCTCGGCCGGGTTCAAGGTGACCGCGGTGGTCCGCGGCGAGGTCGACGCCTACGTGCACGCCGGCGGGATGTACCAGTGGGACTCGGCGGCGCCGGTCGCCGTCGCGCTGGCCGCGGGGCTGACCGCGGTCCGGCTGGACGGGTCGCCGCTGCGCTACAACCAGCCCGACCCCTCGCTGCCCGACCTGCTGGTGTGCCGCCCCGAGCTGGCCGCGGACCTCCTGGCCGCCGTGCGCTGAGCGCCGGGCGAGGGGCCGGGCCGGGGGGCTCGACCCGGTGACGGACACTGGTGGGGTGACGACCCCCGACTACCGGCTCACCCAGCTGGAGACGCTCGAGGCCGAGTCGATCCACGTCATCCGGGAGGTGGCCGCCGAGCTCGAGCGGCCGGTGCTGCTGTTCTCCGGCGGCAAGGACTCCATCGTCATGCTGGAGCTGGCCCGCAAGGCGTTCGCGCCGGCGCGCATCCCGTTCCCGGTGATGCACGTCGACACCGGCCTGAACTTCCCCGACGTCCTCGAGTTCCGGGACAAGCGGGTGGCCGAGCTGGGCGTGGAGCTCGTCGTCGCCTCGGTGCCCGACGCGATGGCCCGCGGCCTGGTCCGCGAGGAGCCCAACGGCTCGCGCAACCGGATCCAGACGCCGGTGCTGCTCGAGGCGGTGGAGGAGCACGGCTTCACCGCGCTGTTCGGCGGCGCCCGGCGCGACGAGGACAAGGCGCGGGCCAAGGAGCGGGTGTTCTCCTTCCGCGACGAGTTCGGCCAGTGGGACCCGAAGAACCAGCGGCCGGAGCTGTGGGACCTCTACAACGGGCGCATCCACCTGGGCGAGTCGATCCGGGTGTTCCCGCTGTCGAACTGGACCGAGCTCGACATCTGGCAGTACATCGCCCGCGAGGGCATCGAGATCCCGCCGCTGTACCTCGCGCAGGAGCGGGAGGTCGTGGAGCGGCAGGGGATGCTCTACGCGGTCAACGAGTTCGTGCGCCCGCGCGAGGGCGAGCGGGTGTCCCGCGAGACGGTGCGCTACCGGACCGTCGGCGACGCCAACCTGACCGCGGCGGTGCGCTCCGAGGCCCGCACGGTGGAGGAGGTCATCGCCGAGATCGCGGTGACCCGGATGACCGAGCGCGGCGCCACCCGCGGCGACGACAAGGTCAGCGACGCGGCGATGGAGGACCGGAAGAAGGAGGGCTACTTCTAGCGCGACGCCGGCGGCGGTAGCGGAGCAGGGCGGCGACGGTGACGGCGAGCAGCAGCAGTCCCGCCGGCCAGGCCACCGCCTCGGGCGCCGCCATCCCGAGCGCCTCCGCGACGACGTAGCCGAGCGCGTACCCCGCGACGACGACCAGCAGCACCGGGACGAGGAACACGAAGCCGCCCACGCACCGCTCCTCCCCGCAGGGCCGGGTGGTCCCGCTCACACCAGCGTCCCCGATCGCGGGCCCCCGTGCCGCGGCTGGGACGATGGGGGCCATGTCCGAGCAGTCCGCGGTCGACGTCCACTCCCCCGCCGCCGAGCAGGCGGCCGAGATCGCGACGGCGCGCAAGGACATCCTCCGCATCGCCACCGCCGGATCGGTCGACGACGGCAAGAGCACCCTGATCGGCCGGCTGCTCTACGACAGCAAGGCCGTGTTCGAGGACCAGTACGCGGCCATCGAGCGGGCCAGCAAGGGCGACTACGTCGACCTCGCGCTGCTCACCGACGGCCTGCGCGCCGAGCGCGAGCAGGGCATCACCATCGACGTCGCCTACCGGTACTTCGCCACCCCGCGGCGGACGTTCATCCTGGCCGACACCCCCGGCCACGTGCAGTACACGCGGAACATGGTCACCGGCGCCTCGACGGCGGACCTGGCGATCGTGCTGGTCGACGCGCGCAAGGGCCTGGTCGAGCAGAGCCGCCGGCACGCCTTCCTCGCCTCGCTGCTGCGGGTGCCGCACCTGGTCGTCGCGGTGAACAAGATGGACCTCGTCGACTGGTCCGAGGACGTCTACGAGGGCATCCGCGACGAGTTCACCGCGTTCGCGACGAAGCTGTCGATCCACGACCTCACCGTCGTCCCGATCTCGGCGCTGCACGGCGACAACGTGGTGACCCGGTCGGAGAACACGCCCTGGTACGGCGGGCCCTCGCTGCTGCACCACCTCGAGCACGTGCACGTCGCCGGTGACCGCAACCTCGTCGACACCCGCTTCCCGGTGCAGTACGTCGTCCGGCCGCAGTCCGACGCCTTCCACGACTACCGCGGCTACGCCGGCACCGTGGCCAGCGGCGTGCTCCGCCCCGGCGACGAGGTGCAGGTGCTGCCCGGCGGCCTGACCACCACGATCGCGGGCATCGACGGCCCGCGCGGCCCGGTCGCCGAGGCCTTCCCGCCCATGGCGGTGACCGTGCGCCTGACCGACGACGTCGACGTCTCCCGCGGCGACCTGATCTGCCGGCCGGGCAACGTGCCGCCGGTGACGCAGGACCTCGACGCGCTGGTGTGCTGGATGGCCGAGGAGCCGCTGCGGCCGCGGCAGCGGCTGGCGGTCAAGCACACGACCCGCTCGGTGCGCGCGGTGGTCAAGGAGCTGACCTACCGGCTCGACGTCAACACGCTGCACCGCGACCTCGAGGCCACCGAGCTCGGCCTCAACGACATCGGCCGGGTCAGGCTGCGCACCACCCAGCCGCTGTTCGTCGACGACTACAACAGCAACCGGGTCACCGGCCGGTTCATCCTCGTCGACGAGGCCACCAACGCCACCGTCGGCGCCGGGATGCTCCCGCCCCACCGCTGACGGAGGGTCCTCACCCCAGCCGCACCGGGAGGACCTCGAAGCCGCGCAGCGTCTGCAGGTCGCGGCGGACGGGACGGCCGGCCACCCGCAGCCGCGGGAAGCGCTCGGTGAGCGTCCGCAGCCCGACGACGCCCTCCAGCCGGGCCAGCCCGGCGCCCAGGCAGTAGTGGACGCCGCCGGAGAAGGCCAGGTGCTCGCGGGCGTTGGGCCGGGTGACGTCGAAGCGGGCGGGGTCGGCGAACACCGCCGGGTCCCGGTTGGCCGCGCCGAGCAGCAGGGTCACCCGCGTGCCGGCCGGCAGGGGCACCCCGGCGACCTCGGTGTCGCGGGTGGTGCTGCGGCCGGTGAGCTGGACCGGGCTGTCGTGGCGCAGGACCTCCTCCACCGCGCCGTCCCAGCCCGCCGGGTCCTCCCGGAGGGCGTCCCACTGGTCGCGGTGGGCGTCGAGCAGCACGACGGCGTTGCCGAGCAGGTTGACCGTGGTCTCGAACCCGGCGCCGAGCAGCAGCATCACCGTGGCGTGCAGCTCCCGCTCGGAGAGCGCCTCGTCGTCGGGGAGGGTCACCAGCCGGCTGACCAGGTCCTCGCCCGGGTCGGCCCGGAGCCGCGCGAAGTGCCCGCGGAGGAAGGCGTGCATGGCGCGCAGCCCGCGCTCGGCGGCCAGGTAGCGGCGCAGCGGCAGGCCGGGGTCGAGGGTGGCGGCCGCGGCGGCGCCCCAGCGCAGGAAGTCCCCGCGGCGGTCGGCAGGGACGGCGAGCAGGTCGGCGATGACCAGCACCGGCAGCTGCGCGGCGTAGGCGTCGACCAGGTCCACGACGTCGCCGCGGCCGGCCAGCCGGTCCAGCAGCGCCTCGGCGGTGCGCCGCACCATCGGCTCGGAGGCCAGCGTGGCGCGCGGGGTGAACGCGCGGCTGACCAGCCGGCGGAAGCGGGTGTGGTCGGGCGGGTCGGTGACCAGCATGGACGGCGGCTCGGCCACGCCGGTGGCGTCGAGCTCGTCGCCGAAGCGCAGCGCCCACCGGACGAGGGCCGGCGCCCGGGACCGGTCCCAGCCCACGCCGGCGGCGTCCGAGCGCAGCACCGCGGTGGTGACGGCGTGCGAGGCGGTGACCGGGCCCAGCGCGCCGCCGGACAGCGGGCCGCGGGCGCGCAGCCGGTCGTAGAGGGCGTAGGGGTCCTCGCGGGCCGCCGGGTCGCGCAGCAGCCGGCCGACCGGGTCGCCCCGGCGGGCGGCGCGCGCGAGGTACAGGGCCGGGAGGCCGTGGCCCAGCGCGTAGCGGGTGGCCGTGCGGGCCGGGCGCAGCAGGCGCGCCGTCGCGGACGGGGTCGCGGGGTCGGCGGCGGTCCGGTCCGGCCGCCGGGACGTCGTCGTCACAGCACCTCCCGCCCGGCGGGCGCCGGGCGAGAGGAGTGTGTCAGCTCAGGACTCGGTGTCCGGGGGCGCGGGCGTCTGGCTCGCGTCGCCGTCCCAGTCCTTGCCGGCCTTGTAGGCGTGCCCGGAGGCGCTGTCGGTCTGGTCGGCGACGGTCTGCGCCATCTCCTCGTCGGACAGGCCCTCGCCCGCGGCCTCGGTGTGGCTGGTGGGCTCGCTCATCCCATCTCCTCCGTCGAACGGCTTCGGTCCCTCCAGCCCTCCCCGGCGCGCCCCGTGGTCAAACTCGGGCCCCGGTCACCCGCCGAGGACGGGCCGGACGCGCCTGCCGCCGTCGGAGCGCAACTCCCCTTGCACGCAACGCCCGTTCCCTACGATCGGGCACGACCGGTCGCGGGCGCGGCCCGCCCGACTGCGAGGAGGCCCCGTGACCACAGGACCGTGGGTGAGCGCCCCGCCGGCACCCGGGGACGACGCGGTCGCGGCCCTGGAGCAGCTGGTGCGGGAGATCGACCGGTGCGCGGCCGAGCTGCAGGACGCCCGGACCCGCGCCGAGCAGCTGCTGTCCCAGCGCCGCTCGGGGGACAGCTGGCTCGACATCGTCACCGAGGAGTCCCGCCCGCTGGTCGTCGAGCGGATCACCACCGTCCTCGGCGCCCTGGCCGGCGCCGGGTCGACGTGGCGGCGCGCGCAGGCCCGCGCGCTGCAGGCCGAGCACGTGAGCATCAACCGGATCGCCGGGATGTTCGGCGTCACCCGCCAGCGCATCTCGGCCCTGCTGCGGGACCAGCCCGGCCCCGCCGGCCGGGACGGCGCGACGGCCTAGGCGCCCAGGGCGTCGATGGCCTTGTAGACGCGCTGCTCGGAGATCGGCCGGGGCGTGCCGAGCTGCTGGGCGAACAGGCCCACGCGCAGCTCCTCGATCATCCACCGGATGCGGGTGACCGGGTCGTCGGGGGCGCCGGTGGGCGGCACCTCGCGGCGCAGCTGCTCGTACTCGGCGGTGACCGCGGCGACCTGCTCCGCCCAGAGCGCGTCGCGCACCGCGTTGGCCGGGAGCTTCTCCAGCCGCAGCGCCATGCCCTTGAGGTAGCGGACCAGGTCGGGCAGCCGCCGCCGGCCGGCGTCGGCCACGAAGCCGCGGTGCAGCAGCCCGGTCATCTGCCGGCGCAGGTCGGCGACCGCGGCCTGGGGCACCCGGCGCCCGGGCGCCGCGCCGATCGCGACGGCGACCTCGCGGGCCTGGCTCAGCACCGCCTCGACCCGCCGCACGGCGTCCTGGGTGAGCGGCAGCAGCTGCTGCTTGGCCGTCGTCACCAGGGCGGCGAAGGCGGCCTCGTCGCGGGGCGGCCCGCCGGCGGCGGCGACCAGCTCGTCGGCCGCGGCGTCCACGCAGTCGTCGACCAGCGCGGGGATCTCGCCGTCGGGGTTGAACTGCAGCGCCAGCCGGCTCTTCGGCGAGAGCCCCTTGACCACCTGCCGGGCGGGCGAGCCGGCCACGAGCACGAGCAGCCGCCGGGCGCCGCGCCAGGTCAGCCGCGTGGCCTCGGTCCCGGTGGCCACCACCCGGACGCCGACCGTCGTCCCCTCGTCGACCAGCGCCGGGTACGCGGTGACCACGTGCCCGCCGCGGCGGACCTCGACGGTGCGCGGCAGCTCGCCGATCGTCCAGGCGGTCAGCCCGGTGCGCTCCAGGTCCGAGGCGGCGCGGGCCAGGCTCGCCCGGCTGGCCGGCGCCACCTCGCGGCGCAACGCCTGCAGGTCCTTGCCGGTGGCCAGCGGCCGCTGCTTGTCGTCGAGCACGCGGAAGGTGGCGCGCAGGTGCGCCGGCACCTCGGCCGGGCGCCAGGCGTCCGGCGGGACGACGACGGCCGCGGCCCGGCGCAGCTCGCGCTCCAGGGCCGGCAGCAGCGGCTCGGTGGGGCCGATGTGCGGCAGCACCTCGCGGACCCGGTCGGGGATCGGCACCAGCGCCCGGCGCAGCTGCTTGGGCAGCGTCCGCAGCAGCGCCGTCACCAGCTCCTCGCGCAGGCCGGGCACGGTGAAGGCCAGCGACTCCCCCGACGTCCGCTCGGCGACCGTGTCGAGCACCGCGAGCGGCACGTCGACGGTGACGCCGTCCTCCGGCGCGCCGGGGGCGAAGGCGTAGGACAGCGGCAGGGTCAGTCCCTGCGTCAGCGGCACCTCGTCGGGGAAGTCCGCGGGGTCCACCTGCCCGGCCGCGGCCGCGTCGGTGAGCACCTCCGGCGTGAGGGTGAGCAGGTCCGGGGTCTCGCGGCGGGCCTGCTTCCACCAGCGGTCGAAGTGCCGGGTGGAGACGACGTCGGCGGGGATGCGGGCGTCGTAGAGCTCGAACAGCGTCTCGTCGTCGACCCGGATGTCCCGGCGGCGGGCCCGCTCCTCCAGCTCGGCGACCCGCTCGATGGCGCGCTGGTTGTCGGCCCAGAAACGGTGGTGCGTCGTCCACTCGCCCTGGACGAGGGCGTGCCGGATGAACAGCTCGCGGGAGACGACCGGGTCGATCGAGCCGTACTGCACCCGCCGGCCGACGACGAGCGGGATGCCGTGGAGGGTGACCCGCTCGGTGGCGACGACGGAGCCGCGCTTCGCGTCCCACCGGGGCTCGGAGTACTCGCGCCGGACCAGGTGGCCGGCCAGCCGCTCGACGTCGTCGGGGTCGACGCGGGCCACGGTGCGGGCGAACAGCCGGCTGGTCTCGACGAGCTCGGCGGCCACGACCCAGCGCGGCGGCTTCTTCGCCAGCGGGGTGCCGGGGGCGATGACGAACCGGGCGCCGCGGGCCCCGAGGTACTCGCGGCCGCCGCGCCGCCGGGATGCGTCCTTCCTCCCTGCGAGGTCCTCGACCTGGAGGCCGACCTGCGACAGCAGGCCGGCGAGCAGGGCGGTGGTGATGCCGCGCTCGTCGGGCTCGGCGGCGAGCGAGCCGGGGGTCATGCCCAGCCGGCGGGCGGTGCTGCGCAGCTGGCCGTGCAGGTCCTGCCACTCGCGGATGCGCAGGTAGTGGAGGAACTCGCGCTTGACCGTGCGGCGGAACGCGCTGCCCGACAGCGCCTCCTGCTGCTCGGTGAGGTACCGCCAGAGGTTGAGCAGGGTGAGGAAGTCGGAGTGCTCGTCGGCGAACCGGGCGTGCATCTGGTCGGCGGCCTGCTGGTGCTCGGTGGGCCGCTCCCGCGGGTCCTGGATGGTCAGGCCCGCGGCGACGACCAGCACCTCCTCGAGCACGCCGCGCCGGTCGGCCTCGACCACCATGCGGCCCAGCCGCGGGTCCAGCGGGAGCTGGGCGAGCGCCCGCCCGGTGTCGGTGAGCCGGCCGGCGTCGTCGAGGGCGCCGAGCTCCTCGAGCAGCGCCCGGCCGTCGGCGACGGCGCGCCGGTCCGGCGGGTCGACGAACGGGAAGTCCTCGACGGCGCCGAGGTCGAGCGCGGCCATCTGCAGCAGCACCGAGGCGAGGCTGGTGCGGAGGATCTCCGGGTCGGTGTACTCCGGCCGGGCGTCGAAGTCGTCCTCGGTGTACAGCCGGATCGCGACGCCCTCGGCGACGCGGCCGCAGCGGCCCGAGCGCTGGCGCGCCGAGGCCTGGCTGATCGGCTCGATCGGCAGCCGCTGCACCTTGGTGCGCGCGCTGTAGCGGGAGATGCGCGCGGTGCCGGGGTCGACGACGTAGCGGATGCCGGGCACGGTCAGCGACGTCTCGGCGACGTTGGTGGCCAGCACGACGCGGCGGCCGGTGTGCGGCTGGAAAACCCTGTGCTGGTCGGCGGCCGACAGCCGGGAGTAGAGCGGCAGCACCTCGACGCCGGGGAAGCGCTCGGCCAGGGCGTCGGCGGTGTCGCGGATCTCGCGCTCGCCGGCGAGGAAGACGAGGACGTCGCCCGGGCCCTCGTGCGCCAGCTCCTCGACGGCGTCGCCGATGGCGGTGACCTGGTCGCGGTCGGGATCGGCGTCCGGGTCGTCGGGGTCCACCACCGGCCGGTAGCGGACCTCCACCGGGTACGTGCGGCCGCTGACCTCGACGACGGGGACCTCGGCGCCGTCGACGGAGAAGTGCTTGGCGATCCGGTCGACGTCGATGGTGGCCGAGGTGATGACGACCTTGAGGTCGGGCCGGCGTGGCAGCAGCTGGGCGAGGTAGCCCAGCAGGAAGTCGATGTTGAGGCTGCGCTCGTGCGCCTCGTCGACGATGATGGTGTCGTACTGGCGCAGCAGCCGGTCGTGCGCGATCTCGGCCAGCAGCACGCCGTCGGTCATGAGCTTGACCAGCGTGCCGTCGCCGACCTGGTCGGTGAACCGCACCTTCCAGCCGACCGCCCCGCCCAGCGGCGTGCCGAGCTCCTCGGCGATCCGCTCCGCCACCGTGCGCGCGGCGATCCGCCGCGGCTGGGTGTGCCCGATCCGCCCGCGCACGCCCCGGCCGAGCTCGAGGGCGATCTTGGGCAGCTGGGTGGTCTTCCCCGAGCCGGTCTCCCCGGCGACGACGACCACCTGGTGCTCGCGCAGCGCGGCGGCGATGTCGTCGCGGCGGGCGCTGACCGGCAGCTGCTCGGGGTAGGTGATCGCGGGGACGGCGGCCCGGCGGCGGGCGATGCGCTCCTCCGCGGCGGCGACGTCGGGGGCGATCTTCTCGAGGGCCCGCTCGCGCGCGGCCTCGTCGCGGGTGCGGCGCAGGCCCTCGAGCCGCCGGCCGAGCCGGTGCTCGTCGTCGAGGGTCAGCGCGGCCAGCCGGGACCGGAGGTCCGCGAGGGTCGCGGTCACGGGCGCGCTCGACTTCCTTCCGGGGTGGGGGGACGGGGGGGCGACCGGGGCCACCGCCCCCAGGATCGCAGGTCCGGCCCGCGCCGCCGGACGTCCGGCGCTGCTGGGCCAGGGGGTGCAACGCGCGGGGGCGCCGCACCCTTCCCGCCCGAGGTGCACCAGCGGCACTCGCGGGTACCGGAGGAGGACCCGCTGTCGCTCACGTCATGATGCGTGCACGGCGCAACTGGTTGTGTGTAGCGCGCACACACTTGTACCGTGCACACATCCTCTCCTCCCGTTTCCTGGAGTCCTCCATGTCCTCGTCCGCGTCCCGGGACGCCGGCCCTCCGGCCGCGCCGTCGCCGCAGCGCGCAGCGGAGGTCCGCCGGCTCTCCGAGCAGATGCCGCGCTTCATGCGGCTGGTGCACGCGTTCAAGAGCCTCCCGTCCGCCGCCGACGGCCGGGAGCGCGCGGCCCTGGTGCTGCTCTTCCCGCTGACCCGGCTCGGGCCGCTGCGGCAGAGTGCGCTGGCCGAACTGGTGCACGCCGACCCGTCGACGGTCAGCCGGCACGTGGCCTGGCTGGTCGAGCACGACCTGGTGCGGCGCGTGGCCGACGAGACCGACGGCCGCGCCACGCGCCTCGTCGTCACCGACGCCGGCCGGGCCGCCGTCGAGCGGCTGGCCGAGGAGCGCACCACCCAGCTCGCCGCGATGCTCACCGGCTGGTCCGACGCCGACCTCGCCACGCTCACCGGGCTCTTCGGGCGCCTGCTCGACGACCTGACGGCAGCGCTGCCGTCCGACCCCCGGTCCCCCTCTGCCCTCCCCGTCCCGAGAGAGAAGCCATGAGCCAGACCACCGCCCGCCCCACGGGTGGGCGCAGCGGCGCCCGCGCCGCGGCGGCCGCACCGGACTCCTCCGGCGCCTTCACGCACCGCCAGATCGTCACGATCATCGTCGGCCTGATGGTCGCGATGTTCCTCGCGGCCCTCGACCAGACCGTCGTCGCGACCGCCATCCGCACCATCGCCGACGACCTGCACGGCTACGACCTGCAGGCGTGGGCGACGACGGCGTTCCTCATCACCTCGACGATCGCCACGCCGCTGTACGGCAAGCTCTCCGACATCTACGGCCGCCGGCCGTTCTACCTGTTCGCCATCGCCGTCTTCGTCGTCGGCTCGATGCTCTGCGGCCTGGCCGACTCCATGTACGAGCTCGCCGCGTTCCGCGCGGTCCAGGGCATCGGCGCCGGTGGCCTGATGTCGCTCGCGCTGGCGATCATCGGCGACATCGTGCCGCCGCGGGAGCGCTCCCGGTACCAGGGCTACTTCATGGCCGTCTTCGGCACCTCGAGCGTCCTGGGCCCGGTCGTCGGCGGCTTCTTCGCCGGCCAGGACTCGCTGCTCGGCATCGACGGCTGGCGCTGGATCTTCTACGTCAACGTCCCGCTGGGCCTGCTCGCCTTCGCCGCCGTCTTCCGGGTGCTGCACCTGCCGCACGAGCGGCGCGAGCACCGCATCGACTGGCCGGGCGCGCTGGCGCTGGTCACCTTCCTGGTGCCGCTGCTGATCGTCGCCGAGCAGGGCCGCATCTGGGGCTGGGACTCGACCCGCTCGCTGGTCTGCTACGCCGTCGGTGCCGTCGGCTTCGTGCTGTTCCTCCTCGCCGAGCGCGCCTACCGCGACGAGGCGCTGCTGCCCCTGCGGCTGTTCCGCAACCGCAGCTTCACCGTCGTCGGCGTCGGCAGCGTGGTGATGGGCGCGGGCATGTTCGGCGGCCTGCTCCTGCTGCCGCAGTACCTGCAGATCGTCCACGGCTCCAGCGCCACGGTCGCCGGCCTGCAGATGATCCCGCTGGTCGCCGGCATCATGACCGGCGCGATGAGCTCGGGCATCGCGATCTCGAAGACCGGCAGGTACAAGGTCTTCCCGCTGGTCGGCATCGTCTTCATGACCGTCGCGCTGCTGTCGATGTCGTTCGTCGTCGACGCCGACACCTCGGTGTGGACGCTGGTGCCGTTCATGGTCCTGCTGGGTCTGGGGCTGGGCTTCAACTTCCAGCCGACGATCCTCGCCGTGCAGAACGCCGTCTCCCCGCGGGAGATGGGCGTGGCCACCTCGTCGGTCACGTTCTTCCGGCAGATGGGCGGCACGATCGGCACCGCGGTCTTCCTGTCGGTGCTGTTCAGCCGGCTGCCGGTGGACATCGAGTCGGCGCTGACGTCGTCGACCGACCCGCGGGTGCAGCAGGCGCTGCAGAGCGGTCAGCTGCAGGGCGGCGGCGACCTGTCGGACACCTCGTTCATCCAGACGCTGCCGTCGTTCCTCGCGGCGCCGTTCAAGACCGGGTTCTCGAACTCGATCGACCTGGTGTTCCTCATCGCCGCCTGCGTCGTGGCGGTCGGGTTCTTCGTGTTCCTGTTCCTGCCGCAGCTGGCGCTGAGCAACCAGTCCGGCATCCAGGCCCAGCAGGCCGCCCGCCAGACCGCCGGCGAGCCGACCGGGGACGACGCCGGCCGGCAGGTGGCCCAGGCCGCCGGTGCCGCGGCGCCGACGTCGACGGCTCCCCCGGTCGGGCGCCCCGGCGACGCCGAGCCCGCGGGCCGGCACGGCGCCTGAGGAAGGACCTCCCTCCCCCACCGCTCGCACGCTCGCGGCGGGCCCCTGAGGGAGGCCGTTCCAGCACGTTCAGAGGCCCCTCCCCGCACCGGGGAGGGGCCTCTCGTCGTGTGTCAGCCCGCTGTCCGGACAGCCCGTCCGGCTGATGATCATCGGACGCGTGCACGGTGCGGCGGCGTGTCATCCCGTGTCGCGTGCACGCAGCCGATGATCGACACGAGCGGGCCGGGCCGTGGCGGGCCGCGGCGCCCGCTGACCCGTCCCGCCCCCGGCCTATCGTGGGCCGGTCGGGCCGCGCGCCCGGCTCTCCCGCCGCCGTCGTCCGTGGAGGCCCCGTGTCCCCCAACCTCATCCTGTCGCCACGCGACCTGGACTTCCTGCTCCACGAGTGGCTCGAGGTCGAGACCCTCACCAAGCGGCCCCGGTTCGCCGAGCACTCGCGCGAGACGTTCGACGCGGTGATGGAGCTGGCGCAGCAGATCGCCACGGAGCACTTCGCGCCGCACAACCGGAAGGCCGACGAGAACGAGCCGCGGTTCGTCGACGGCCGGGTGGAGATGATCCCCGAGGTCGCGAAGGCCCTCGCGGTGTTCCGCGAGTCCGGGATCATGGCCGGCACCTTCGACGAGGAGTACGGCGGCATGCAGCTGCCGCAGACCGTCGGGCAGGCCGCGTTCGCCTGGTTCAAGGCGGCCAACGTCGGGACCTCGAGCTACCCGTTCCTGACCATGGGCAACGCCCGGCTGCTGCTCGCGCACGGCTCGCAGGAGCAGAAGGACCGCTTCGTCCGGCCGATGCTCGAGGGCCGCTGGTTCGGCACGATGGCGCTGTCCGAGCCGCAGGCCGGGTCCTCGCTGGCCGACATCACCACCCGCGCCGAGCCCCAGGACGACGGCAGCTACCGGCTCACCGGCAACAAGATGTGGATCTCGGCCGGCGACCACGAGCTGACCGAGAACATCGTCCACCTGGTGCTGGCCAAGATCCCCGGCGGCCCGGCGGGCGTGAAGGGCATCTCGCTGTTCATCGTGCCGAAGGTGCTCGTCGAGGAGGACGGGTCGCTCGGCGAGCGCAACGACGTCGTCCTGGCCGGCCTCAACCACAAGATGGGCTACCGCGGGACGACGAACACGCTGCTCAACTTCGGCGAGGGCGTGCACACCCCCGGCGGGCGGGCCGGCGCGGTCGGCTACCTCGTGGGCGAGCCGCACAAGGGGCTCTCCTACATGTTCCACATGATGAACGAGGCGCGGATCGGCGTCGGGATGGGCGCGACCGTCCTCGGCTACACCGGCTACCTGCACGCGCTGGAGTACGCCCGCACCCGCACCCAGGGCCGCTCCGCCAGCAGCAAGGACCCGTCGTCGCCGATGGTCCGGCTGGTCGACCACCCCGACGTCCGCCGGATGCTGCTGGCCGCCAAGAGCTACGCGCAGGGCGGCCTGGCGCTCGGCCTGTACTGCGCCCGCCTCGTCGACGAGGAGCGGACCGGCGAGACCGAGGACGACCGCAGCCGCGCCCACCTGCTGCTCGACACCCTGACGCCGATCGCCAAGGCGTGGCCCTCGCAGTGGGGGCCGGTCGCCGACGACCTGGCCATCCAGGTGCACGGCGGCTACGGCTACACCCGCGACTACCCGGTCGAGCAGTTCTACCGGGACAACCGGCTCAACCCGATCCACGAGGGCACCAACGGCATCCAGGCCCTGGACCTGCTCGGCCGCAAGGTCACCATGCACGGCGGCGCCGGGCTGCGGCTGCTGGCCGAGACGATCGCGGCGACGACGGCGCGGGCGGCCGGGACGCCGTTCGCCGACCTGGCCGCCGACGTCGACGCCGCGATCGCCCGGCTGGTCGCGGTGACCGGCACGCTGTGGGGCACCGGCGACCCGGCGCTGGCCCTGGCCAACGCCAGCGCCTACCTCGACGCGGCCGGGCACACCGTCGTCGGCTGGCTGTGGCTGGAGCAGGCGCTGGCCACGCGCGACGAGACCAGCGACTTCCACGAGGGCAAGCGCGCCGCGGCGCGGTACTTCCAGCACTGGGAGCTGCCCAGGGTGCACACCTGGCTGGACCTGCTGGAGTCCCTGGACCGGACGGTGCTCGACACCCCCGACGCCCACCTCTGAACGCACTCGCGCCCCGCGGCTCCGGGAGGAGCGGCGGGGCGCGGGTCGTCTCGGGGGCCGGCGGCTGCTACGCCGCCCGGGCCATCCCGACCGCCTCGACGGCGGCACCGGTCGGGGCGGTCTCGCGGCGGGCGGCCGCCCGCTGCTCGCGCTCGTACCGCGCCGTGGTCGACGTGCCCATCGCGATCACCAGGGCGGTCAGGACCAGGAACCCGACCAGGGTGACTGCAGGCCACAGAAGCATCTCGAACGTCCCCTTGCTCGTCTCGTGACGCCGGCCGGGCGGCGGGCCCGGCGGCTCGTCTCTGGGGACTGTGTCCCCAGCGAACCGCCCTCTCAATCGTCGCTGCGCAGTGTTCACCTGACAGGCTGTGACCGACTTCACCCGTCGGGGCCGTCGGAGGCCGGTGCGCCGCCGGGTCCGGCGCGTGGTGTCATCGAGTCGTGTCCGCAGGTGCCGAGGTCTTCCCCGCCGGCACCGGCACCCCGCCCGCCCGCACGCGGCCGGCGCTGCTGGTCCTGACCCTCTCACTCGGCGTCACGACCCTGTCCCTGCTGCAGAGCCTCGTGGTCCCGGTGCTCGGGCCGATCGGGGAGCAGCTCGGCGTCTCCCCGGCCGCGGCCGGCTGGGTGCTCACCGCCAACCTGCTGGCCGCCGCGGTCCTCACCCCGGTGCTCGGCCGGCTCGGGGACACCCGCGGCGAGCGGCCGGTGATCCTCGGCATCCTGGTCGCGGTCGCGCTCGGCACGCTGCTGGCGATCGTCACCCGGTCGCTGCCGCTGCTGCTGGTCGCGCGGGTCCTGCAGGGCTCCTCCTACGGGCTGTTCCCGCTGTCGATCAGCGTGCTGCGCCGCGAGCTCCCGCCGGAGCGCCTCAGCGTGGCGATGTCGGTCGTCAGCAGCACCCTCGGCGTCGGCGGCGTCGTCGGCCTGGTCGCCGCGGGCCTGCTCACCGGCGACGGCGGGGACTACCACCGGCCGTTCTGGATCGGGCTGGGCGTGACCCTGCTGTCCCTGGCGCTCGCCGCGGTCCTGCTCCCCCGCCGTACCGCGACGGCGAGCGGGCGGGTCGACTGGCTCGGCGCCGTCGTCCTCGGCGTCGGCCTGGTGCTGCTGCTCCTGCCGGTGTCGCAGGGCAACACCTGGGGGTGGACCTCCCCGCTGACGCTCGGCTGCGCGGCCGGTGCGCTGGCCGTCCTCACCGGCTGGGTGCTGCTGCAGCGCCGCCGCGCCCAGCCGCTGGTGCGCCCCGCGCTGCTCACCGACCCGCGGATGCTCGTGCCCAACATCGCCGGCTTCACCACCGGCATCGGGCTGTTCGTGTCCTTCCTCGCCGTCATGCAGTACGTCCAGACGCCGCCCGGGGTGGCCGGCTACGGGTTCGGCGCGCCGGTGCTCGAGGCCGCCGTCGTCTACCTGCTGCCCGGCGGCGTGGTCGGCATCCTGCTGGCGCCGCTGGCCGGCAAGGTCGTCGACCGCATCGGCGCGCTGCCCACCCTGCTCACCGGCGCGGTCGCCGGCGTCGCCGGGTTCGTGGTGTTTGCGCTGGGCCGCTCCGAGCCGGCGCTGGTGGTCGTCGCGGGGCTGCTGTCGCAGGCCTGGGTGACCGTGGCCTACGCGGCGCTGCCGACCCTCGTGGTGCAGGCGGTGCGGCGCAGCGAGACCGGCGTCGCCAACGCGGTCAACTCGATCGCCCGCGCGGTGGGCCAGGCGGTGGGCAGCACGCTCACCGTGGCGCTGCTCGGCGCCACCCTCGACCCGGCCACCGGCCTGCCGCGGGCGTCCGGGTTCACCGCGGTGGCCCTGCTCGGCGCGGGTGCCGCGGCCGCGGTGGCGCTGGTGAGCGTGGCCGGGATGGTGCAGGCGCGACGCAGCGGGCCGGCGGGCCCCGACGACCTCCACGACGTCGAGCGGGCCACCGCCGGCGCCGGCGAGTGGTCCCCGGTCTCCGGCATCCGCTGACGCCCCGCGACGCGCCGGGATGATCACCGTACGCATGGAAGCGCCCCGTCCGGGGAAACCACGGTCCGATCGACCCGCCCCAGACCCGGAGGACGACCATGGCCCGCCCGCACGGCTCCCGCGCCGCGAGCACCGACACGGCGAAGCCGACGCGCTTCTCCGGCAACACCTCCGGTGACCCCGCGCCGCACGACGACAAGGTCAACTCCACCCGCTTCGACAACGCGCCGCGCGGCGCGGACACCACGCCGACCTTCTTCGGCACGGTCAAGCGGACCGTCAAGGAGTTCCAGGAGGACAACCTCACCGACTGGGCGGCGTCGCTGACCTACTACGGCGTCCTCGCGCTCTTCCCGGCGCTGATCGCGCTGACGTCGATCGTCGGCCTGCTGACGACCCCCCAGCAGCTCACCGACGCGCTGACCACCGTCGTCCCCGCCAGCGCCGCGAGCACGATGGGCCCGGTCATCGAGCAGGTCGCCGGCAACCAGAGCACCGCCGGCATCGGGCTCGTCATCGGTCTCGCCCTCGCGATCTGGTCGGCGTCGGGCTACGTGGGCGCCTTCACCCGCGCGTCCAACGTCGTCTACGAGACGCCCGAGGGCCGCAAGATCTGGAAGCTCAAGCCGCTGCAGCTGCTGATCACCCTGATCGGCATCCTGTTCGCCGCCGTCATCGTGGCGATGCTGGTCCTCAGCGGCCCGGTCGTCGAGGCCGTCGGCTCGGCCATCGGTCTGGGCGACACCGCGCTCACCGTGTGGAACGTCGTCAAGTGGCCCGTGATCCTGGTGGTCCTGGCCCTGATGATCGCCGTCCTCTACTACTCCACGCCGAACGTCAAGCTGCGCGGCTTCCGGTTCATCAGCCCCGGTGCCGGCGTGGCCATCCTGGTCGCGGTCCTGGCCTCGGCCGCCTTCGCCTTCTACGTGGCCAACTTCGGCAGCTACAACAAGACCTACGGCGCGCTGGCCGGCGTCATCGTCTTCCTGATCTGGTTCTGGCTGATCAACCTGGCCCTGCTGTTCGGCATCGAGTTCGACGCCGAGAAGGAGCGGACGACCGAGCTCAAGGAGGGCGTCCCGGGGGCGGACAAGGAGATCCAGCTCGACGCCCGCGCCGAGCCCAAGCCCCGCCACACCCACTGAGGAAGGACCTCCCTGCCCCCCGCCACTCGCTCCGCTCGCGGCGGGCCCCTGCAGGGAGGCCGAACACAGGGGCCCCCTCCCGATCCCGGGAGGGGGCCCTCGTCGTGTGCTCAGCGGGCGGTGGGCGGGCCGTCGCCGCGGCGGGCCGGCGGGGTGCGCTCGACGACGGCGGCCACCGCGGCCAGCCCCCGGCTGACCGCCCGACCGGCCGGGGCCAGCGGGGCGGGCGCCCGCCGGACGAGGGTGTCGACGACGTCGCGGCTGCGGTCCAGCAGCGACAGCGGCAGGCCCGAGAGCGCGTTGCCCGGCGGGCGGCGGGACACCGTGGGGTGCGCGCGGGTGGGCGAGATCCGGCGCATCAGCTCCCACCGGCGGCCCAGCCGGCGCAGCTCGGCGGGGTCGAGCCGCTCCTGCAGCCGGGGGAACAGCAGGTCCTCCTCGTCGCGGACGTCCTCGCGCAGCACCTCGACCAGCCGGGCCAGCCGGGCGGGCCGCTCCGCGTGGTCGGGGCCGCCCTCCTCCAGCGCCGCGACCAGCTCGTTGACCTCCTGGTGCTCGGTCTCGATCCGCCGGGTCAGCGCGTCGCCGTCGGGCAGCACCCGGCGGATCACCGGCCAGAGCACGGTCTCCTCGGCGAACGCGTGGCTGAACACCAGCCGGTCGATGCGCGTCAGCACCTCCTCCTGCGCGCGGCCGGTGGTGCCGTCGAGCTCGTGCAGCAGCCGGTCGAGCTCGACGTGGTCCTCCCGCTGGCGGACCAGGACGCTGCCGGGACCTCCCAGCTCGTCGTCGGTCTGGTCGGCGATGGAACGGGGCACGGGGCCCTCCTCGGAACGGGTGCGGTCGGATCCGCCCGTCCCTGCCCCGATGGCCCCGCCCCCATGCCGCCGCCGGCCGGGCGCGACCTCACCCGCGGTGCCCGCCCCGTCCCCGCGGGGTGGGGTCGGGCACCGGACGGTGGGGTCGGTGACCGGGGACGACGTCGGCGGCCGACCGGCGCCCCGGGTCATCGACACGCACCGCCGGCGCGGGTTGCCGCCCGGGGGCGGGGGTAGGCCGGACCCACGGGACAGCGGGGTCCCGGCACCCGGAGGAGGCAGTGCCATGGCCGACCGGCCCACCGTCACGTCGGACTTCTACGAGCTCGAGGCCCTCCTCGACGAGGAGGACCGGGCGACGCTGATGCGCGTCCGGGCGTTCATGGACGAGCAGGTCGAGCCGGTGATCAACCAGTACTGGACCCGGGCGCAGTTCCCCCGGGAGCTCATCCCGGGCCTGGCCGAGCTCGGCATCGCGGGGGCGCAGTACTCCGGGTACGGCTCGCCCGGCCGCTCGTCGCTGTTCGACGGCATGGTCTCGATGGAGCTCGGCCGCGGGGACCCGTCGGTGGCCACCTTCATGGGCGTCCACGGCGGGCTGGCGATGGGCACCCTGCACCTGTGCGCCTCCGAGGAGCAGAAGGAGCGCTGGCTGCCGGGGATGGCGCGGATGGAGACCATCGGCGCCTTCGGCCTGACCGAGCCCGAGCACGGCTCCGACGTCGCCCGCGGCATCCAGACCACCGCCCGCCGCGACGGCGACGAGTGGGTCCTCGACGGGCAGAAGAAGTGGATCGGCAACGGGAGCTTCGCCGACCTGGTCGTCATCTGGGCGCGCGACGTCGAGACCGACCGGGTGCTGGGCTTCGTCGTCGAGACGCCGACGCCGGGCTTCAGCGCCGTCGACCTCGAGGACAAGATCGCGCTGCGGGCGGTGCAGAACGCGCACATCACCCTCGACGGCGTCCGCGTGCCGGAGGAGAACCGGCTGCAGAACGCGAACTCCTTCCGCGACACCGCGAACGTCCTGCGGGCGACCCGGGTGAGCGTGGCGTGGTCGGCGGTGGGGTGCTCGCGCGGCGCGTACGAGCACGCGCTGCGCTACGCGCTGGGCCGCGAGCAGTTCGGCCGGCCGATCACCTCGTTCCAGCTGGTGCAGGACCTGCTGTTCCGGATGCTCGGCAACATCACCGCGTCGGCGGCGCTGTGCGCGCGGGCGTCCCAGCTGCAGGACTGCGGGATGCTGCGCGACGAGCACGCCTCGATGGCCAAGGGCTACAGCACCATGCGCATGCGGGAGACCGTCGGCTGGGCGCGGGAGCTCATGGGCGGCAACGGGATCCTGCTGGAGAACCACGTCGGCCGGTTCGTGGCCGACGCCGAGGCGATCTACTCCTACGAGGGCACCCGGGAGGTCAACAGCCTCATCGTCGGCCGCGCGATCACCGGCACCAGCGCCATCACCTGAGCGGCAGGCCCCCTGGTCAGCGCCCGTCCCACCAGCGGGCCGCGGCCTCGGCGGGGGTGAGCCCGTCGACGGCGACGGAGCGGTTGAGCCGGATCAGGTCGATCGTCGTCAGCTGGGCGCTGACCGCGTCCAGCGCGGCGCCCAGCCGCTCGCCGCCCTCGGCGGCCACCTCGGTCCGCACGAGCGGCACCACGTTCTCCCGCGGCTGCAGCGCCAGGTCGTCGCGCAGCAGGTGCAGCGAGGCGTCGGTCAGCCGGGCGTCGGTCGTCTCCAGCATCCCGACGTCGACCTGCCCGGTGAGCAGCGCCTCCACCGTGGCCGCCCGCGACGGCATGCTGCGCACCTCGGCGAACTCGATGCCGTACACCTCGCGCAGCCCGGGCAGGCAGAACCGCCGCTCGCTGCACTCGGGCGGGCCGCCGAACACCAGCTCCGGGGCGATCGCGGCGAGGTCGCTGAGCGTCGTCACGTCCCGCCGGGCGGCGAGGTCGGTGAGCACGACGAACCCGTTCTGGTCCTCGGCCTCGGCCGGGGCCAGGACGGTCAGCCCGCGCGGCGCCAGGGCGGCGGCCAGCCACTCCCGCAGGACGGCGGGGTCGTGGGACGCCGTCCCCGCGCCGGCCTCCAGGAACTCCGACGCGGTGCCCAGGTAGTCGACGACGAGGTCGACGACGCCCTGCTCGAGCGCCGGGAAGACCACCTCGCGGGTGCCGATGCCGTGCTGCACCGCCACCTCGAAGCCGGCCCGCCGGACCGCCTCGGCGTACACCTCGGCGAGCGTCTGGTTCTCCGGGAAGTCGTAGGACGCCACCCGGACGACGCCCTCGGCGGGCGGGCCGGCGTCCGCGGCCGGGGAGCCGCAGGCGCCCAGCACGGCGGCGGCGAGGAGCAGCGCGGCGAGCGGTCGACGACGCATCGCGGACCCTCCCGGGACAGGAGGCGACGCCCCGCGGGCGGACTGGCGCGGGGACGGCCACGCTAGCCCTGCTCGGGACCAAGGTCGATGGTCCCGCGAGCGCAACCGGTGCAGCATCGGGCGGCATGGCGGCCACGGCGCGACCCCCGGCGCCCCGGGCACCAGGCCGCGCTCCGGCGCCGCAGGCACCGGCGACGGCGCCGGCGGCGCAGCACCCCGCGGGAGGACAGGTCCGGCGACCGGACCTCCCGCCGATCCAGCACGTCCACCGCAGGCGCCGCCCCTCCGGCGAGCCCCCGCCGCTGCCGCGGCACCTCAACGCCTCGGGCAAGTGGTGGCTGGCGCTCAGCGGCGTCGTCGTCGTCACCTGGGGCGTCGTGCTCCTCACCGGCAGCTCGGCGTTCTTCGACCTGGTCGACACCCGGGTGCTGCAGGCGATCGCCGCGATCCGCTCCCCCGGCCTCACCGACGTCGCCGAGGTGGCGGGCGTCCTCGGCACCAGCCGGGCGATCCACCTGCTGTGGCTGGCCAACCTCGTCGTGCTGGCGGTCTTCCGCCGCTGGCGGCACCTGTTCGTGTGGATCGGGGTCGGCCTGCTGGTGGTGAACACCGCCGCGACCCTGGCCGCCACCCTGCAGCGCCCCCGGCCCTACGAGGTGGAGATCCTCGGCAGCTGGTCGGGCTTCTCGATGCCGTCGGTGCCGATGACCGTGCTGGCCACCTTCCTCGTCAGCACCCTCTACTCCCTGGTGCCCGCGGGCCGCCTCCGGGACATCGGCAAGTGGGTGGTGTGGGGCCTGCTGCTGGTCACCGCGGCCTCCCGGCTCTACCTGGCCCAGGACCACCCCACCGACGTCCTCGCCGGGGTGGTCCTCGGCGTCGCCGCCCCGCTGGCCGCCTTCCGGCTGCTGACGCCCAACGAGGTGTACCCGGTCCGCTACCGGCGCGGCAGCCCGGCGCACCTCGACGTCACCGGCGCCCGCGGGGAGGCCATCATCCGCGCGCTGCAGGACCAGCTCGGGCTGGTCGCCACCTCGGTGAAGCCGTTCGGCCTGGCGGGGTCGGGCGGGTCCACGCCGCTGAAGATCACCGTCAAGGCCACCGACGCCGCCGAGCAGGAGGAGAGCTGCGTCTTCGGCAAGCTCTACGCCGCCACGCACGTGCGGTCCGACCGCTGGTTCAAGCTGGGGCGCACGCTGCTCTACGGGCGGCTCGAGGACGAGAAGCCGTACCACAGCGTGCGGCGGCTGGTGCAGTACGAGGACTACGTGCTGCGGCTGCTCTCCGACGCCGGCCTGCCGGTGCCGCACCCGCTGGGGATCGTGGAGATCACCCCGGAGCGGGAGTACCTCCTGGTCGCCGAGTTCCTCCAGGGCGCGCGGGAGATCGGCGACCCCGAGGTCGTGGTGGACGACGCGGTGATCGACCAGGGGCTGGCCGTGGTGCGGCGGATGTGGGAGATCGGCATGGCCCACCGCGACATCAAGCCGGCCAACGTGATGGTGCGCGACGGCACGCTGTTCCTCATCGACTCGGCGTTCGCCGAGGTGCGCCCCAGCCCGTGGCGGCAGGCGGTGGACCTGGCCAACATGCTGCTGGTCCTCGCGCTGCGCACCGACGCCCGGACCGTCTACGAGCGGGCGCGCCTGCAGTTCTCCGACGAGGAGCTGGCCGAGGCCTTCGCCGCCACCCGCGGGCTCACCATGCCCTCGCAGCTGCGCCGGATGCTGCGCGCGCAGGGCCGCGACCTGCACCGGGACTTCCTCGAGCTGCTGCCCTACCGGCTCCCGCCGGTGCGCATCCAGCGGTGGACCTGGCGCCGGGCCGGGCTGTGCGTGGTCACCGCGCTCGCCCTCGTCCTCACCCTCGCCGTCGCCGTCGACCTGCTCGGGTCCCCGCTGTGAGCGCCGCCCGGCGCCCGGCCGCCGCAGCGGTGCTGGCGGCCGCCCTGCTGACCGCGGGCTGCGCGCCGGGCACCCCGACCGTCAGCGGCGAGCTGCCCGCCTGCCGCACCGGCGACGACGACCGGGCGGCCCACGGCGTCGTGCTCATGGCCCAGGCGGTGCCGACGGCGACCTGGGTGCCGTGCGTGGAGAGCGTCCCGGTGGGCTGGACCTTCGCCGGCCTCGACGCCCACTCCGGCTCGGCGCGGTTCTGGCTGAACTCCGACCGCGACGGCTACCACGCCATCGAGGTGCGGCTGACCGCCGGCTGCGACACCGAAGGCGCCACCGAGATCCCCAGCGAGCGGGACGGGCTCCAGCGCTTCGAGCGGGTCGTCCGGGTGACCCCGGAGTACCTGGGCCGCCGCTACTACGTCTTCCCCGGCGGCTGCCTGACCGTCGTGTTCACGCTCTCCGGCGACAACCGCGGGGAGCCCCTGGCGCTCGCCACGCAGAGCCTGGGCGTCGTGAGCCGCGAGGTGCTCGCCGGCGAGGTGCACGAGGAGAGCGGCGGCCGGCTGCAGCTCGACCCGCCGTCCGCCGACGCCGCCGGCCCCGAGGACGAGGGGGACCCGCCATGACCGCCGTGACCCCGCAGGCGCCCCCCGCACGGCCGTCCCGGCGCAAGCCCCTGTGGCGCCGGGTGCTCGCCCCGCTGTTCTCGCTCGCACTGGTCGCCGCCGTCTTCCTGTGGTTCCTGCCGCGCTTCGCCGACATGACGCAGGTCTGGGACGCGGTGGTCGACCTGTCGTGGGGGTCGCTGCTGCTGCTCCTGGCCGCGGCCGCCTGGAACCTGGCCACCTACCAGTTCGTGATGGTCGTGACCATGCCCGGCCTGCGGCTGCGGGAGGCGACGGTCTCGACCCTCACCACCACCGCGGTGTCGAACACCGTCATCGGCGGGGCGGCGATCTCCCTGGGGCTGACCTACGCGATGAACTCCTCGTGGGGGTTCTCGCGGTCCCGGACGTCGGTGTCGCTGCTGCTGTCGGGGCTGTGGAACAACTTCGCCAAGCTCGCCCTGCCGGTGGTCGCCCTCGTGCTGATGGCCTTCACCTCGTCCACTCCCGGTCCCGGCCGGGTGGCCGCCGGGATCGCCGGGGTGGCCGGGCTGGTCGCGGCCGTGGTCGTGCTCGGCCTGCTGCTGCACAGCCGGGAGGGCGCCGCCCGGATCGGCCGGGGCAGCGGGCGGGTCGCCTCCGCGCTGATCCGGCCGTTCGGCCGCCCGCCCGTGCAGGGCTGGGACAAGGCGACGACGAAGTTCCGCGACCGGACCGCGCTGCTGCTGCGCGCCCGCTGGCACTGGCTCACCCTCGCCACCGTGGTCAGCCACCTGTCCCTGTTCCTCGTGCTGCTCATCGCGCTGCGCGCGGTGGGCGTGTCCGCCGAGCAGGTCAGCGTCGTCGAGGCGCTCATGGTGTTCGCCTTCGCCCGCCTGCTCACCGCGATCCCGTTCACCCCGGGCGGGCTCGGCGTCGTCGAGCTGGCCCTGATCACCGGCATGTCGGCCTACGGCGGGGACCGGTCGCTGGTGGCCGCGGCCGTGCTCGTCTTCCGGGGCCTCACCTACCTGCTGCCCATCCCCCTCGGCATCGGCACCTACCTGTTCTGGCGGCACAACCGCTCGTGGCGGCGCGAGCCCAACTCCGCACCGCGCACGGAGCTGGTGCCGGAGACGGCGTGACCGGGCGGACGGCGACCCGCCCGCGCCCGCCGGTCGCCCGGGGCGGTCGCGAGGTGGTCCTGGCCGCCGTCGGCGGGGCGCTGCTCGTGCTGGCCGCGCTGCCGGTCGAGCGGACGTCGGTGCCCGCGCCCGAGGCGGCGGTGTTCCGGGCGGTCAACGGGGTCGACGTGGTGCCGTTCGTGCTGGTCTGGCCGGTCATGCAGCTGGGGAACTTCCTCGTCGTGCCGGCGGCCGCCGTGGTCGCGGCCGCGCTGCGGCGGTGGCGGCTCGCGCTGGGGCTGCTGCTGGCCGGCGTCGGGACCTACCTGGCGGCGAAGGGGATCAAGGACGTCGTCGTGCGCGGCCGGCCCGACGGGCTGCTCGACGAGGTCGTGATCCGGGGGGCGGCCGCGCGGGGCCGCGGGTTCCTGTCCGGGCACGCGGCCGTCGTGGTCGCCGTGCTCACCGTGGCCTGGCCGTGGCTGGGCCGCCGCGGGCGGATCGCCGGGGTGGTGCTGGCGGCGCTGGTCTGCCTGGCGCGGGTGTGGACCGCGGCGCACCTGCCGCTGGACGTCGTCGGCGGCGTCGGGCTGGGCCTGTTCGTCGGGGCGGTGGCGCTGCTGGTGGTCGGCCGTCCGCGGTGAGGTCTGCCGCCGGACGCGTCCTGTGGTTGAGTGACTGAGGTCACAGGAGGCCTCAAGACCCGAGGAGCCCGGGATGACCACCACCGCCCCGCGCCCGTCCGCCCCGCCCCGTCCGCGTCCCGCCGCGGCCCCCGACGGGGGCCAGCCCTCCTCCCCGGAGGCGTCCGAGGCGGTCACCGGCCTGGACATGGTGCTGGTCGACGGCGCCCGCGGGCCGCTGCGGCGGATGGTCCCGCCGGCCCGCACGGTCGCCCGGTTCGGCGCGTCCCTGGCGCGCCGGCCCGAGACCGTCGTCCGGACCGGCGGGGACCTGGTCCGCGAGCTGGGCCGGATCGCGGTGGGCCGCTCGGACGTCGCCCCCTCCCCGAAGGACCGCCGCTTCGCCGACCCCGCCTGGACCGGCAACCCGTTCCTCCGGCGGACCATGCAGGCGCACATCGCCGCCGCGCAGGCCGCCGCGCGCCTGGTGGAGGACGCCGACCTCGACTGGCAGGACGACGAGCGGATCCGGTTCACGATGACCAACGTCGTCGACGCGCTGGCGCCGTCCAACGTGCCGTTCCTCAACCCGCTGGCGCTCAAGGCGGTCATCGACACCGGCGGCCGCAACGCGGTCAGCGGGCTGCGCCGGATGGTCTCGGACCTGGTGTCCCCGCCGCGGGTGCCCTCGATGGTCGAGCCCGACGCCTTCACCGTGGGCGAGGACCTCGCGGTCACCCCGGGCGCCGTCGTCCTGCGGACCGACGTGTTCGAGCTGATCCAGTACCGGCCGACGACGGAGACCGTCCGCGCCGTCCCGCTGCTGATGGTGCCGCCGACGATCAACAAGTACTACATCACCGACCTCGCGCCCGGCCGCAGCATCGTGGAGCACTACGTGGCCGCCGGCCAGCAGGTCTTCATGATCAGCTGGCGCAACCCCGACGAGCGGCACGCCGACTGGGGGCTGGACACGTACGGCCAGGCCGTCCTGGACGCGATGGACGCCGCGCAGCGCGTCACCGGCAGCGAGCGGGTGGCCCTCCAGGCGTTCTGCTCCGGCGGGATCATCACCGCGATGGTGCTGGCCCACCTCGCCGCCACCGGCCGGCTGGACCGGGTGGCCGCCGCCAGCTTCGCCGTCACCGTCCTCGACTGGGCGCGGGCCGGCACGGTGTCGGCGCTGATGGACCCCGAGGCGGTGCGGGAGGCGACGGAGAAGTCCCGGCGGAAGGGCTACCTCGACGGCGCGATGCTCGCCGAGGTGTTCGCCTGGCTGCGTCCCAACGACCTGGTGTGGAACTACTGGGTCAACAACTACCTGCAGGGCAAGCCGCCGGCCGCCTTCGACATCCTCTTCTGGAACGCCGACACCACCCGGATGAGCGCGGCGCTGCACCGGGACTTCATCGAGGTCGCGGTCGGCAACTCCCTCACCCGGCCGGGCGCGGCCACGATGCTCGGCACGCCGGTGGACCTGTCCGCCGTCGACGTCGACGCCTACGTGACCGCCGGGATCGCCGACCACCTCTGCCCCTGGCAGGCCTGCTACCGCACCACCCAGCTGCTCGGCGGGGAGAGCCGGTTCGTGCTGTCCACCAACGGCCACATCGCCTCGCTGGTCAACCCGCCGGGCAACCCGAAGTCGACGTTCCAGGCGGCGCCGGACACCCCGGCCGACCCGGAGGAGTGGCTGTCCCGGGCGACGAAGGAGAAGGGCTCCTGGTGGCCGGACTTCATGGCCTGGCTGGGCGAGCGGTCGGGGGACGAGGTGCCCGCGCCGGAGTCGCTCGGGAGTGCGGAACTGCCGGTCCTGGGGGACGCTCCTGGGACCTATGTCCTCGAGAAGTGAGTCCGTCCGCACGCTGACCGTGCTCGGCCGCACCCTGCGGGTGGCCGAGCGGCCCGGCGACGGCACGACGCCGCCGCTGCTGCTCATGAACGGCATCGGCGCGAGCCTGGAGGTGCTGCAGCCCTTCGTCGACGCGCTCGACCCGCGGCGCACCGTCGTCCGGTTCGACGTCCCGGGCGTGGGCGGGTCCCCGCGGCCGGTCGTCCCCTACGTGCTGGGCACGCTGACCCCGGTGGTGGCCGGGGTGCTGCGCCGGCTGGGCCACGACGGGCCGGTCGACGTCCTGGGCCTGTCCTGGGGCGGCGGCCTGGCGCAGCACTTCGCCGTCCAGCACCGCCGCCGCTGCCGCCGGCTGGTGCTCGCGGCCACCGGCACCGGCGCGCTGATGGTGCCCGGCTCGCCGCGGGTGCTCTCGCACATGCTCACGCCGCGGCGGCACCGCGACGCCGAGTACGCCCGGCGGATCGCGCCGGTCATCTACGGCGGCTCGGTGCGCACCGACCCCGAGCGGGCCGCGCGGGCGCTGCACGCGCACGAGCGCACGGGGCCGGGGCGCGGCTACTACTACCAGCTGGCCGCGAGCTCGGGCTGGAGCAGCCTGCCGTTCCTCTCGCTGGTCCGGCAGCCGACGCTGGTGGTGGCCGGCGACGACGACCCGATCGTCCCGCTGGTCAACGCCCGGATCATGGCCCGGCTCATCCCCGACGCCCGGCTGCACGTGTACCGCGGCGGCCACCTGGCGCTGGTCACCGAGGCCGACGAGCTGGCGCCGGTGGTCGAGGACTTCCTCGACGCCGACCGGGAGGACGCGGCCTAGAGCCCGCAGGCGTCGCCGCCGTCGGCGAAGCCCTGCCGGAAGGAGTCGACCAGCTCGAAGCCGGACAGGTCCGGCTCCGGGACGACGGTCGGCTCGGTGGCGTACTGCAGCAGCACCACCGCGGCCTCGTCGACGTCCCCGGGCGAGAGGGCCACCGGCGCGCCGTCGAGCGCGCCGAGGTACGCCTCGCGGGCCAGCCAGCCGGTGGCGCACACCGCGCTGGTCACCGCCTCGGGGTCGTCCACCGACAGCCCGCGCTGCTCGCGGACCGCCATCGCGTAGGGCAGGCCGAGCAGCGTCGTCACGGCGAAGTCGCCGACGTCGTCGAAGGCCGGCTCGAGCAGGTCGGCCGCGTCGTAGCGGACCGACCCGTCCTCGGGGCAGAACTGCAGGTCCAGCTCGGCGCCCTCGCCGGTGCACACCGCGCCCGGGCCGTCGGCGGCCCGGACCTCGGGCGCGGCGAACGGGCCGCCGAGCGGGTCGGTGCCCGGGAAGCCGCGGGTCAGGGCCTGCTGCCAGAAGCCGGCCAGCACGTCGTCGGCGCCGTCGACCACGGCGCGGTAGGACCGGTCGTGCCCGCCCGCGCGCGGGGAGACCTCCTGCTGGGTGTACAGCCGGGACTCGTCGAAGGCGGCGCAGGCCTCCGGGCCGTCGGCGTAGCCCTCCTGGAAGGCCGACAGCTGGTCGAACAGCGACCCGTGCGCGTCCTCGGCGTCGGGCGAGGTGCCGACGGCGTCGCCGAAGTACAGGTAGCCGAGCAGGTAGGGGTCGAGCTCCTTGGGCCGCACCGCGAAGTGCTCGGACCGGCCGGTGACCACCCACTTCGTCCACGCGCCGGCGAAGCACTCGGCCTGGGTCTCGGCGACGATCGAGGGGTCGTCCAGCCCGGCCTGCGCCTGGACGGCGTGACTGATCTCGTGCGCCATGATCTCGGCGACGATGAAGGGGCCGTAGTCCCCGACCAGGTCGGCCAGCCAGGCCCGGTCGTACACGACGGCGTCGTCGTCGCCGCAGTAGAAGGCGTTGTCGGCGAGGTCGTCGACGTCGTCGGGGAAGCAGGCGCCGTCGGGCAGGGCGGCGGGGTCGGTCTCGGCCGGGTCGACCGACCAGAAGCCGCCCTCGATCGCCCCGAACCGCCCGCCGAACACCTCCGGGTAGGTCCGCTCCCACCAGGCGAGGACGTCGGCCACCGCGTTGCGCGCCAACCGGTCGGCCGGATCGCCCTCCTCGGCCAGGTGCACCTGCACCTCGACGTCGGTGGCGTCGGTGGTCGCCGTCCCCGTCGGGGACGCCGTGCCGGGGACGACGGCGGTGCACCCGGCCGCCAGCACCCCCGCCACCAGCAGCACGCCGGCGGCCGGGCGGCGCGGACGGGCGGCGGCAGGCATCGTGACAGCGAGGCTCCCCGGCGGCGACCCCGCGGTCAACGGGGCCGCGCGCCCGGTCAGGAGGCCGGCACCGCCCGCGGCGCGCCGTCGCCGCGCGGGGCGGGCACGCCGACCGGCGCCGACCGGAGCAGCGCCCCGGCGGCCTCCGGCGGCAGCGGGCGGTGGATGAGGTAGCCCTGCGCGAGGTCGCAGTCCTGCTCGCGCAGCCGCTCGAGCTGCCCCGGCTCCTCCACGCCCTCGGCCACGACGTCGAGGCCGAAGGTGTGCGCGGCCCGGATGACCAGCGCCACGAGCTCCCGCTGCCCCGGGTCGGGCGAGGTGACGAAACTCCGGTCGATCTTGAGCGTGTCGACCGGCATGTGCCGGAGCTGCCCGATGGAGGTGTAGCCGGTGCCGAAGTCGTCGATGGCGATGGCCACGCCCATCTCCCGCAGCTGCGCGAGGTGGGTCATGGCGACCGGGTCGTCGACCAGGACGGTCTCGGTGACCTCGAGGACCAGCAGGTGCGCCGGCAGCCCCGAGGCGGCCAGGGCGTCGGTGACGTCGGTGACCACCCGCGGGTCGGTGAGGTGCCGCCCCGAGACGTTGACCGCGACCGTCGGCTCCGGCGCGCCCGGCACCGGCGGCACCTCGGCCCGCCAGGCGGCCAGCTGCCGGGTGGCCTCGTGCAGCACCCACCGGTCCAGCTCGCAGACCAGACCGGAGCTCTCCGCGACCGGCACGAACTCGTCCGGCGGGACGAACGCGCCGTCGCGCTGCCAGCGCACCAGCGCCTCGAAGCCGTGCAGCCGCTGCCCGTCGACGTCGACCACCGGCTGGTAGTGCAGCCGCATGTCGCCGTTCGCCAGCGCAGCGGTGATCGCCGCCTCGGTCTCGGCGCGGACGGCGAGCTGCCGCCGCAGCGCCTCGTCGAAGACCTCCGCCCGGCCGCGGCCCCGCTGCTTGGCGCGGTAGGCGGCGGTGTCGGCCTCGGCGAACAGGACGTCGGCGTCGGCGCCGCCGTCCCGGCTGACCGCGATGCCCACGCTGGCGCCGACCCGCACCGGGACGCCGCCCACCGCGATCGGCTCGCTCACGCCCGCGATCAGCCGCTCGGCGAGGTCCTGCAGGTCGCGCTCGGCCCCGACCGGCTCGACCAGGACGACGAACTCGTCCCCGCCGAGGCGGCAGACGACGTCGCCGGCGCGGACCAGCGCGCGCATCCGGGCGGCGACCTCGCGCAGCACCGTGTCGCCGGCGGCGTGGCCGTGGGCGTCGTTGACCGCCTTGAAGCCGTCGAGGTCGACGAACAGCAGGCCGGTCATCTCGCCGGAGCGGCGGGCGCGGTGCAGCGCCGAGGTGACCAGGGTCAGCGCCTGGGCCCGGTTGGGCAGCTCGGTGAGCGGGTCGTGGGTGGCGCGGTGGGCGAGGGCGAACTGCAGCTCCTCCCGCTGGCGCACCGACGAGACGATCTGCTGGATCGAGGCGTGCACGACCTCGCCGAGCGGGCCGGGCAGGGGCCGGTCGAGCAGCGCGTCGTCGAGGTCGCCGCGGGCCACGGCCCGGGCCTGGTCCTGGATGCGGCGCAGCCCGGCGACGGCGTCCCCGAGGGCGGCGGACACGGTGCGGACCTCGCGCGGGCCGGCGACCTCGACCTCCACGAGCTCGCCCTCGCTGATCCGGGTGGCCTGGCCGGCCAGCACGCCCAGCTCGCGCGACACGGTGCGGCCGGTCCACACCGCACCCACCAGGGACAGCAGCAGCAGCCCGACCCCGACCTGCAGCGTGGTGCGCAGGTCGGCGGCGGCCTCCTCGCGGTCGGCCGCGGCCAGCTCCAGCACCGTGCCGACCGCGGTGTCGACCAGCCCGGCGAGCCGGGCGTCGCGGTCCCCGCTGCTGAACAGCAGCTCGGCCATGCCGGTGACGTCGGCCGCGTAGGCGGCGTGCGGGGTGTCGGAGGGGGTGAGCAGCCGGTCGAGGCCGGTGACGAGGTCGGAGTCGCGGACCTCCTCCCACGCCCGCCGCAGCGAGCCCTGGGACAGCTCGTCCATCTGCCGCTTGGCGTCGGTGTAGGACAGCCAGCCGGTCTCCCACGCCAGGCGGGAGCCGATGAGCGCGGTGTCGGCCGCGAACAGCGAGCCGAGGTAGAGCGGCATCTGCCGGCTGGCGTCCTGCGCGAGCCGGGCGACGGTCTGGACGTCCTGGACCGCGCGCACGGTGGCCGCCGGCACCCCCTCGGAGACGGCGGCCGAGGCGGCGGCGCGCTCGGCGGTCATGATCTCGTTGGAGAGGTCGAGGTAGCCCAGGTAGACCTGCTCGAGGCGCACGCCGCCGCTGTCGGTGCGGGCCCGCCACCAGGCCAGGGCCTCGGCCGCCCGGCCGGCGACCCCCGACCCCAGGGAGCCCGCGGGCACCGCGGCCAGCGCCCGGTCGGTGACCGCGCGGCGCTCGGTGAGGGCCTGCTCGGCGGTGCCGCGCATCCCGGTCAGCAGCCACGGCTGCACGCCGAGCTGCGCGGCCGCCGCCGGGTCGTCGATGACCGTCAGCGCCAGCGCCGGCAGGACCTCCTGCTCGGCGGCCGTCCGCAGCGCGTCGAGCTGGGCGAACGCCCGGATCCCGTCCTCCGCGCGGGTCGCGCTGGCCACCTCGGCCGAGCGCGCGCCGGCGATGAGCGCGGTGAGCACGCCGACCCCGACGAGCGGGACGGTCACCAGCGCCGTGAGGTGGCACCACAGCGGGACCCCGCGGCGGCGGGAGCGGGTCGTCGTCGACTCGGCCATGCCCGGGAGGTCGGCACGGTTCCGGACGGACTCGACCCGCTACCCGCCGGTCACCCCCCGAGCGGGTGGGTGCGGATCGCGGTGACCAGGGAGCAGCCGTCGGGCCCGAACGGGTCGACGACGAAGCCGAACTGCACGAGCACGTCGGCGAGCAGCGCGTTCATGGTCCGCTGCACGACCGTGTCCAGCGCGGCGCCGCGGACCTGCTGCAGGCTCATCCGGTCGTGCTGGCGCCAGCTCACCAGGACCCCGCCGTGGGTGGTCTCCGGGGTCAGGCACACGCCGCCGGCCGCGGCGGTCCCCGGGTCGGTGGCCGAGCAGTCGTGCAGCGACAGGCCGGTCTCGACCAGCGCGGCGGCGACCTCCACGACCAGCGTGGTCAGCGCGTCCTCGTCGGTGAGCAGCTCGTCCCAGTCCTCGGACAGCCTGTCGAGCTGGGTGCCGAGCTCGGTCAGCCACGCCCGGTCCTGCGGCGAGGGCCGCCGGGCGACGGTGCCGTCCTCGCGGAGCACGCCGTGCACGGTGCGGACCGCGCCGTCGAGCTCGCAGGCCACGGCCGCCCAGTCGGCCTCCACCCGGTCGTCGAAGGGCCCGGCGAGCGCGACGGGCCGCTCCCCGGTCCCGTCGGCCAGCCACCACGCCGTCGGCGCGCCGGCTGAGCCGCTGCGCCGCCCGGCGGGGTGGGTCGCCAGCCCCACGGCGGTGCGGGCCGGGGTGACCGTGGCGACGGCGCCGGCCGCGGCGGCCTCGCCGCCGCCGGTCGGCAGGGCCGGCACGGGGGTCTTCAGCAGGACGGGGACGGTGTCGTCGGCGCCCGCCGCGGCCGCCGCGGGCGGGTCGGCGGGCGGCTGCCGCCGGCCCGCGGCGTTGCGCTCGAACTCGTAGCGGGCCGTCGAGCTGCGGCCGAGCGCGACGACCAGCCCGGCCATCGCGAGGAACCCGAGGACGGCGACGGCCGGCCAGACCAGGACGGCGGTCATCACCAGGCGCACCAGGACCGCTGCGGGCCGGCGCCCCAGTCGGCCGCCCGTCGCACCCAGCCGCGCACGACCGCCACCGGGTCCACCGGCACGTGGTCGGCGGGGTCGCCGGGGAGGGGCGGGTCGAGGGTGGTCAGGGTGTCGGACTCGAGACCGAGCAGGCCGAGCAGGTCGGCGATGCCGAGCCCGTCCCCGGGCGGGACCGGGGACGAGGAGGTCCGGCGGGGTGCCGGCAGGGTGGGCGCGCTCACGGTGTTCCTCCAGGACGTCGTCCCGGCCGGGGAAGTGCCGGGGACACCGAGAGCATCGGGCCCGCGCGCCCCGCGGAGCCCCTGCTGGACACGGCTCCCCGGCGGCGTCACGTGATCGTTGTGTGCGCCCACCCGCGGGGGTGGTGACCGTGTGCAACCGACGACGTCTTGTCGACTCGCGGTGGGTCCCCCCGCGTGGACGGCGCCGGCGGCCGGTCGGTGACCCCGGACGACGGCGTGTCGGCGCGGGTCAGCCCCGGGTGGTCGTCCTGTACGGCGCGCCGCTGCCGTCGTGGGTGGTCCACTCGCCGGTCGGGCGGCCCCGGTCGAACCACCCGGAGCGCAGCGCCGTCCCGTCGAGGCGGGACCACTCCCAGTAGCCGTCGGGCTGCCCGCCGACGACGTGCCCGCGGGCGCGCAGGGACCCGTCGCGGTGCCGCTCCTCGTGCGGTCCCTCGGTGGACCCGGTCTGGGGCACGTCCGCCTCCGTCCTCGGGGTCCCGGGTCGCCCGGAGCCTGCCACGGGGGTCCGACGGGCGGCGGGACCCGGGAACGACACCGGGACGCCGTCGGTGTCGACGGCGTCCCGGGAGGGCGTGCTGTGTGTCGCGTGCGGGGCTACTCGGGGTGGCGGACGACGTGCCCGCCGGCCTCCTCGCCGAGCGGCGTGACGTCGAGGCCGCGCAGCCACAGCACGTCGGCGAGCGCGCGGTTCATGACGGCCTGCACCGAGATGTCGGCGACCAGCCCGTGCACCTGCTCGACGCTCATCCGGTCGTGCTGCCGCCAGCCGACGACGACGCCGTCGAGGGCCGGCTCGGCGCTGACGCAGGCCCCGCCGAGCGCGGCGCCGTCACCGGCGGCGTCCCACAGCGGCAGGCCGGCCTCGGTGAGCGCGGCGGTGACCTCGACGATGAGGGTGGCCAGCGGGTCCTCGTCGGACAGCTCGGCGTCCCAGTCCGCGGGCAGCCGGTCGAGCTGGTCGCCGAGGTGGCCCAGCCAGGCCAGCTCCTGCGGGGAGGGCCGGCGGTGCAGGCCGCCGTCGGGTCGCAGGACGCCGTAGACCGGCCGGGCGTCGCCGGCGTGCATGGAGGCGGCCCAGGCCGCCTCCGAGCGGTCGGGGAAGGGACCGTCGACGAGGCGGTCGCGTCCCTGCCCGTCGTCGACGACGAGCCACCAGCCCAGGCGTGCCTGGCCGTCGACCCTGATCTCACTGCTGCGGAGTGCCACTGGTTCCACCGTTCATCCCGTCCATGGGACCGCCGCGGGGGAAGCGCGACGGCGCCCGCGCCCGCCGGGTGAGGGCGGAGCGGGTGGCAGAAACGTAGGGGCGCGGGGCCCGCCGCGGCGCCCCGCGGAACGCGCACGTGACACGGCGTAAGCGGATCGTTGCGAAGGCTCCCGACACGGACGGTGACCGGCTCCTCCAACCGCCCACATGTCGACCGTTCCGCGCTCGCGCGGGCGTGGGGATGTGCCGAAACCGCACGACGACGCCGTTTCGGCTCAACCCCGCGGCGCGTCCCGGCGGCGGCGCAGGCGCATCGGGACCGCGCCCGGCCCGGATGCGCGATCATCCCCGGGACGAACGGAGGAGACCCGTGACCGACAGGCCCGTGACCGACAGTGCACCGGTGGTCGTCGACGACACGGCGGCCAGCCGCTTCGAGGTCCTCGTGGACGGCGCGGTGGCCGGCTACGCGGAGTACCGACGGACGGCGTCGGCGCTGTCGTTCACCCACACCGTCGTCGAGCCCGTCTTCGAGGGCCGGGGGCTGGGCTCCGTGCTCGCCCGCGGCGCCCTCGACGCCGCCCGGGAGGCGGGTGCGCGGGTCCTGCCGTTCTGCCCGTTCATCCGGGGATACATCCGGCGGCACCCGGACTACCTGGACCTCGTCCCCGCCGACCGGCGGGCACAGTTCGGGCTGGCGCCGGCCGCCGACCACCCGACCCCCGACGACCCGAGGTGAGACCCGAGATGACCGAGACCCGCGACCTGACGGCCCTGGAGGCCGAGCGCGCCCGCATCCGCGCCGCGCACCTGAGGCCGGCCGGGGAGCGCCCGCCCTCGACCGCCCGCGGCCTGCACCACACCGCGCTGATCAGCAGCGACGTCGAGCGGACCGTGCGCTTCTACCAGGACGTCCTGGGCTTCCCGCTGACCGAGCTGGTCGAGAACCGCGACTACCCCGGCTCCTCGCACTTCTTCTTCGACATCGGCAACGGCAACCTGCTCGCGTTCTTCGACTTCCCCGGCCTCGACGTCGGCCCCTACGCCGAGGTGCTCGGCGGGCTGCACCACATGGCCATCAGCGTCGAGCCCGAGCGCTGGCACGAGCTGGTGCGGCGGCTCAGCGACGCCGGGGTGCCGCACGAGGTGCACAGCGGCGTCTCGGTCTACTTCCGCGACCCCGACGGCGCCCGCATCGAGCTCATCGCCGACCCGCTCGGGGAGATGTACGGCCTGTCCGTGCTCTGAGGCCCGGGGCGGTCAGTCGTCGCCGCCGTTGCCGTTCCCGCGGCCGTTGCCGTTGCCGTTGCCGTTCCCGGGGCCTTCGTCGTCCCCGCCCTCGTCCTCGCCGCCGCCCTCCCCGCTGTCGCCGCCGCCCTCGTCCTGCGCCGGGGGCGGGGTGGCGTAGGTGACGGTGACCGTCGACCCCACGACGACCGGGCCTGCGGGGTCGACGGCGACCACCTGCCCCTCCGGGACGTCGCCGGTGACGACCGTGCCCGGCTGCACCTGGAGCCCGAGCCCGGCCAGCTCGGCCTGGACGTCGGGGAGGGGGCGCCCGACGAGGGCCGCGGCGACGACGTCGACGGTGGGCGGCGGAGCGGGCTCGGTGGTGGTCGGCGCGGAGGACGACGGCGCGGACGACGACGGCGGGGTCGAGGACGGCGCCGCGGAGGACGACGGGTCCCCGCGGGTGCCGAGGACGACCGCCACCCCGGCGAGGGCGAGGACGAGCAGCGCGAGGGCGCCGGCGAGCAGCCGGCGGCGCCGCGGCGCCTCCTCGGGGACGTCGACGGGCGCCGAGGCGTCGGCCGGGAGGACGGTCGTCTGCTGCGCGGCCGCGACGGGGAGGACGAGGGTGGCCGACGACGCGCTCGGTGCCGGCCGGCCGGCCAGCACCGCGTCGGCGGCGTCGCGCAGGGCGGCGCCGTCGGGGAAGCGGGCGGCCGGGTCCTTGGCCATCGCCCGCGCGACCAGCGCGCGGACGTCCGGCGGCACGTCGGCCGGCAGCGGCGGCGGCTGCTGCTGCACGTGCATGAGGAGCACCTGCACCGGGCTCTCGGCGTCGAAGGGCACCCGCCCCGTGAGGCACTGGTGGGCGACGACGCCGAGGCCGTAGACGTCGCTGGCGGGCGAGGCCTTCGCGCCCTGCACCTGCTCCGGGGAGATGTACTGGGCGGTGCCCATCACCTGCCCGGTCTGGGTCATGGGCACCGACGACGCCGAGAAGGCGATCCCGAAGTCGGTGATCTTCACCCCGCCGTCCGGCCTGACGAGCAGGTTGCCCGGCTTGACGTCCCGGTGGATCACGCCGGCGGCGTGCGCCGTCGCCAGCCCCGCGGCGGCCTGCCGCACGATCCGCAGCGTCTCCGTCGCGTCCAGCCCGCCGGTGCGCGCGATGACCGCTGACAGCGGCTCCCCGGCCACCAGCTCCATGACCAGGTAGGCCAGCGGCTCGCCGTCCGGGCTGACCGTCTCGCCGTAGTCGTGCACCGCGGCGATGTGCGGGTCGGTCAGCAGCGCCGCGTGCCGCGCCTCCGCGCGGAAGCGCTGCAGGAAGGACGGGTCGCCGGTGTACTCGCTGCGCAGGACCTTCACCGCGACCGGCCGGTCGAGCAGCGTGTCGTGCCCCCGCCAGACCCGTCCCATCCCGCCGCTGGCGAGCACGGAGTCCAGCCGGTAGCGGCCGCCCAGCAGGTCGCCCGTCGGGCGCATCGGTCCTCTCCCCCTCGTCGTCCGGTGGCCGGTCCCCCCGGCCGCCGGGCGCCCGCTGCGGGGACGACCGGCCTCAGGAGACGGTACGTCGCGCGGGGTCGGGGAACGAGCGGTCCCCGAAGAGCACGCGGCGTGCCGCGGCGCGCCCGGGTGCCGTGCGCAGCACCCCGAAGGCGGCCGCCGCCGTCGCCGGGGTGCGCACCGCGGCCAGCCCCCGGCGCAGCAGCAGCCGGCCGCGGAACGCGGCGCGCAGCGCGGCGCCGTCGTAGTGCCCCAGGGCGTCGGCCCGGCCGGTCCGCAGCGCGTCGTCGAGGACGCCGGCGGCGTGCCGGGACAGCCGCAGGCACGGGTCGAGACCGCCGGCGGTGAGCGGGGAGACCGCGCCCGCGGCGTCCCCCACGAGCAGCCCGTCCGCGCAGCCGATCCGGCGCAGCAGCCCGCCGACGGGGATCGGGCCGCCGCGCCGCTCCACCTCGCCCGGCCGGCCCGCGGACAGGCCCGGCGCCGCCGTGGCGAACCGCCGCAGCGCCGCGCGCATGCCGTCCGGGAAGCGGGCGGCGTACCCGGCGACGCCGACGTGGGCGTGCCGGCCGTCGTCGACCACCCAGGCCAGGTAGCCGGGGGCCAGGGAGGGGTCGAGCACGCAGTGGAACGTCGGCGGTCTCCCGCCGTCCGTGACCGGGAACACCTCCTCGGCGCCGACCAGCAGGTGCGTGTTGCGGTCCAGGCCGAGGTCGCGGGCGACGGCGGACCGGGCGCCGTCCGCGCCGACGACGAACCGCGCCCGCACGCGCGCGACCCCGTCCGGGCCGGCCAGCAGGGACACGCCGTCCGTGCGCCCGGCGTAGCGGGTGCCGAGGGCGAGCCGGACGCCGGCGTCGGCCGCCTCGCGGGCGGCGGCCAGGTAGAGCGCGCCCATGTCGCCCACGCGGTACTCGTCGCGGTCGCTGTCCAGGACCACCGGTCGGCGCCGGTCGGGCGGGTACAGGACCACGCGCCGGATCGGCGGGCCGAGGCAGTCCGGTGGCAGCGGGAAGTCGTCGAGCGTCTTGCGGACGAAGATGCCCGTGGTACGGATCGCGCCGTCCAGGCGCCGCCGCCGGTCGGCCAGCAGCACGTCGTGGCCGCGGCGGGCGAGCAGCGTGGCGGTGTGCAGGCCGGCCAGTCCGGCGCCGACGACGAGCACGTCGGCGGTGTCGGGGCCGCTCACCGGTCGGCGTCGGTGCGGACGAGGCGCAGGAGGCCGAGCAGCAGCGCACCGGCGGCCCAGGCGAGCAGCACGGCGACCGACGACGCCCGCGTCATCCCCGGCACGTCCCCGCCGAGCAGGAGGAACGCCGCCCCGGACCCGGGCAGCACCTCGGCGACCGCCGCCGACCAGCCGGCGCCGACCGCCGGGAGCAGCAGCGGCAGCACGAGGAGCAGGAGGAAGGCGGCGACGAGGGCGCCCGCCGTGCTGCGCAGCAGGAAGCCGAGCCCGGCGGCGAGGGCGGTGCCGGCCGCGAGCACGAGGGCGACGTCGGCGAGCACGCCCGGGCCGTCGTCCCAGGACAGGGTGATCTCCGGGTGCGGCGCGGCGAAGGCGGCCATCGCGCTGACCAGCGCGATCGCCACCCCGAGGACGGTGGCGGCGGCGACCGGCACCAGCGTGCGCGCCGCCATGAGGACCCCGCGGCGCGGCGTCCACTGCAGCGTCGGGACGATCCCGCCGGTGGCGTGGTCGGACGTGACCGCCAGCAGCACCAGCGTGAGCAGCGCGAACTGGGCGGGCAGCACCGGCACGGCCGCCGCTGCCCAGGCGCCGCTCGCCGACGGCGGGTCCGCGGCCGCCTCCGAGCCGGCGACGGCGGCGATGCCGGCCATCGTCCCGGCGGCGGCGGCCAGGCACCACCAGGTGGCGCGGACCGTCCACAGCCGGGTCCACTCGGCGGCGGCGGTGCGGACGAGCAGGCGCCCGGTCGTCACCCGCCCGGTCACCGTGCCCCCTCCGGCGTCGCCGCGACCGGCCGGCCGGCGTGCTCGACCGCCTCGCCGGTCAGCGCGAGGTAGGCCTCCTCCAGCGAGGCGGCCGTCTCGGACAGGTGGTGCAGCGGGACGCCGGAGGCCGCGGCGAGGTCGCCCACCTGCGCGGCGGTGCCGCCCTCGACCTGCAGCTCCGCTCCCCCGGCCGGCTCGACGGAGAGCCCGTGCCGCCGGAGCAGCGCCGTCAGCGCCTCCGGCTGCGGGCTGCGGACGCGGACCCGGGGCCGGCCGAGCCCGCGCAGGAGCTCGTCGGTGGTGACGTCGGCGACGAGGCGGCCGCGGCCGATGACGACCAGCCGGTCGGCCATCGCCTGCACCTCGCCGAGCAGGTGGCTGGAGACCAGCACGGTGCGGCCCTCGTCGGCGAGCGCGCGCAGCAGCCCGCGGATCCAGCGGACGCCGTCGAGGTCCAGCCCGTTGACCGGCTCGTCGAACAGCAGCACGCAGGGGTCGCCGAGCAGCGCGGCCGCGATGCCCAGCCGCTGGCGCATGCCGAGGGAGTACGCGCGGACGCGGCGGCGCGCGGCGCGCTCCAGCCCGACCTGCCCGAGCACCTCGTCGACGCGGCGCGCCGGGATGCCGTTGGTCCGGGCGGCCACGCGGAGGTGGTCGCGCCCGGTGCGGCCGGGGTGGACGGCGCCGGGGTCGAGCAGCGCGCCGACCTCGCGCAGCGGCTCGGCCAGCTCCGCGAACCGCCGGCCGCCGACCAGCGCCGTCCCCGCGGTGGGGCGGTCCAGGCCGAGGACCATCCGCATCGTCGTCGACTTGCCCGCCCCGTTGGGGCCGAGGAAGCCGGTCACCGTGCCGGGCGCGACGTCGAAGCTCAGGCCGTCGACGGCGAGGACGTCGCCGTAGCGCTTGGTCAGGCCGCGGACCTCGATCACCGGGACGCCTCGTGCGCCGGCTGCGACGCCTCCTGCCCGTCGGGCACCCACTCGAGGATGTCGCCGGGCTGGCAGTCGAGCACCCGGCACATCGCCTCGAGGGTGCTGAAGCGGACCGCCTTGGCCCGGCCGTTCTTGAGCACCGCGACGTTCGCCGGGGTGAGCCCCACCCGCTCGGCGAACTCGCCCACGCTCATCTTCCGCCGGGCCAGCTCGACGTCCAGACGCACGACGATGGGCATCAGATGACCGCTTCCATGTCGCTGCGCAGCACGGTGGCCTGCCGCAGCAGCGCCCGCATGACCACCATGAGCAGCCCGACCACGGCGCCGACCAGCAGCAGCACGATCAACAGCGCGGGGAGCACGGGGTCGTCGCTGACCTCGTCGACGACGAAGTAGTACGCGCAGACGAAGGCGCCGAGCAGCATCAGCCACCCGGCGGCCATCGCGCCGACGATCGCGTCCACCCACGGCTGCGAGCTCGCGCTGAAGATGCGGTCGGCCGTGACCAGCGTCAGCAGTTGCCAGGTGCAGACGATGACGACCTGGACGCACACGAGCGCGAGCACCAGGACCGTCCACATGACCCAGCCCATCGCCGTCTGCTCCCGCGACGGGTCGGCGACGTCGGGCACCAGCTCCGGCACGGCCCAGACCTGGGCGGCGGCGAGCGCGGCGAACACGACGACCAGCAGGACCCGCAGGGGCACGACCACCCGGTGCACACGTGACATGCATCGACTCTTGCGCATCATCCATCGACTGTCGATAGACAGTTGTCGACGAACGAGAGATCGCCTCGCTGTGGAGAGCGCACCGGTCCCGGGCCCGGCGGCCCTCGCGTCAGGCGCGCGGCGTCAGCAGCAGTCGCACGTCTCGTCGCAGCAGTCGTCCTCGATCGGGTCGCTCACGGTTCGTCACCTCCCCTCGCGGGCGGGCACCAGGTGCCGGGGCTGGGAGGCGGGCACTGCGCGGAGGGCAGGGCGTCGGCCATCGCCTGCATCTCCGCGCGGAGGGCCACGAGGCGGGCGATCTCGGCGTCGACCTCGTCCAGGCGCCGGCGCAGCAACTGCTCGGCCGGCTCGCAGGGACACGTCCCGGTGTCGCGCACGGCCAGCAGGTCGCGGATGTCGGACAGCCGCAGGCCCAGGCGCTGGGCGCCGCGGATGAAGTGCAGCCGGTCGACGGCGCCGGCGTCGTAGCTGCGGTAGCCCGCCGCGGTCCGCTCCGGCTCGGGCAGCAGGCCGACGCGCTCGTAGTAGCGGACGGTGTCCGTCGGGACCCCCGCCGCGGACGCCAGTTCGGCGACGCGGAGCCCGCGGACGGCTGTCGCTGTCATGCGGCCGACGCTAGGCCTGTGACCCGGGTCCAGGGTCAAGCCCGACGCGCGGCGGGACCGTCCTCGGCCGGCGCCGGCGCGGCGACCTCGCCGGCGGGCGACGGGGGCTGCGCGGCCGCCTGTCGGTCCGTGTCCGCAGCGGGAGGCGGACTCGTCGGCGCGCCGGGCAGGCCCGCGCCGCTCTCGACGTGGTCGACCAGCCGCTCGACGAAGCGTGCGGCGGGGGCGCCGTCCACGACGTCGTGGTCGAAGGCGACCGTGAGGCTCAGGACCTCCCGCGCCTCGATCCGGTCCCCCACGACCACCGGCTTGCGGGCGATGCCGCCCACGAGCAGGTCGAGGGTGTGGCCGTTCGGCGCCAGCGCCCAGCCGCTGTGCCGGCCGAACATGCCGACGGCCGAGAGGCCCACGGTCCCGCCCGTGCCGGCCAGCCGTTCCGGGTCGCGTCGCGCGGCGAACCGCAGCAGAGCGCCCACCGGCCTGGCGAGCGGGCCCGGGAGCAGCATCAGCCGGTGCAGCAGCGGGGGCATCCCCTTCGTGCCGGAGGCCGGCCGGGCCTGCACGTCCCGGATCTCGCGGCTGATCTCCAGGAAGGGCCGGCGGTCGGTCCGCCGGACGAGGTGCCCGGTGGGGACGCGGACGTCGCCCACGGGGCGCTCGACCATGACCAGGACGTCGACGTCGTCGAGGACCACCAACCGGCGGCGGCCCTTGCGCAGGGCGTGGACCGTCCTGTCCTCACCCACGGCGCGCCCCACGCAGTAGGCCAGGTAGCCGGTGAAGGACACCTGCTCGCCCGACCGGAGCTCGTACTCCCGCAGCAGGGCGCGCGGCGTGGTGACGTCGACCTCGACCAGGCCGTAGACCCAGTGCCGCCACCAGATGAGGTCGATGAGGTTCGGCGTCTCGCGCCTGCTCGCCGGCAGGTCGAGGACCGTGGCGCCTCCGCGGCCCCGCTTCACGGGGCCCCCGTCCCCACGCCCGCGGCGGTCCGCCCCGGCCGGGTGGCTGCGCCGGCCACTAGCGGGACGGGGCGGTGGCCTGCGCGGCCCGACGGGTCAGGTCCGCGGCCCAGGCCCGGGCCCGCTCCCGCTCCCCGGGGCGCAACCGGCCGGCGTCGCCCTCGACGATCCACCCCTCGGGCTCGGCGACCAGCGCGTAGCCGTGCCGCTCGAGCCGGCGGGCGATGCCGTGCGCCGCGCCGCCGACGACGCGCCCCTGGGCCCCCCGGGTGTCGAAGGCCGCGGCCATCTGGCCCCCGCGCGCCCTGGGCAACCGGTGGAACCAGTCGCGCAGGCCCGGGCCCTCGATCTCGGGCTCCAGGCCGTGCCCCTGGTGCTCACCCTCGCCGCGGTCGGCCTTCTCCTCGATGGAGACCGCCATCCGGCGGGTCATCGACGAGGACATGCCCCGCATGTGCGTCGGACCGCCGACGACGAGCAGGTCCGGCGTGCCGATCCGCTCGGGTGTCGCCTCGCCGACGCGCAGGCACGCCACGCGAGCGTCCGGCCGCGCCTCGGCCACGCCCTCGGCGACGGCGTCGGCGATGTCGTGCGTCATCCCGAACACGCTCTCGTAGACCACCACCACGTCCATGGCCCCCACCTCCGGCCGTCGTCCCGGCTGCCGTCGCCGCCACCGTTGTCCCGGGCCCGCCGCCGGACCAGGGACCAAGGCCCGCGGTCACAGGGGCTCGGGTCGCAGGGGCAGGGCCGTCGTCCGGCTAGGGTCGCCGGGGTGCCGGAGCCGACGTCGGGAGGCGCCGCGCCCGGGAGCAGGTCCCGCGGCCCGGCAGCGGCGTCCCGGCGGTTCGGGGAGGCCGTCGCCGGGGACTCGCCGCTGTACGAGCGGGTCGCCGTCGCGCTGGGCGCATCCGACGCGGCGCTGCGCGCCGTCGGGGCCCTGCCGGCGCGCCGGCGGACCCCCGCCGTCGTCCTGGCCGCGCTGCACGACCTCGCCCTGGCCGGGCGCGCCCCGGCGCTCGCCGCGGCCTTCGCCGCCGGGGACGCCGACGCGGCCGCCGCCGCGGCGGTCGACACCCTGCTGCGGACGACCGACGCGGTCGCCGCCGTCGCCGCGCGCCGGCCGGTGCGCGCCGACGAGACCGGGCACGGCGCCGTGCTGTACCCGCTGGTCGCCGAGGCGGCGCACCGGGTGGGCGCGGCCGCGGTCGGGCTGGTCGGCGTGGACTGCGGGGCCGGGTTCGACCTGTTCCTCGACCGCATCGGCATCACCTACGGGGACGGGCGGACGCTGGGCGACTGGTCGTCGCCGGTGTGGACGGCGTGCCGGGTCGTGGGGGACCGGCCGGTCCCGGCGCGGGCGGTGCCCGGGGTCGTCGCCCGGATCGGCGTGGACCGCGACCCGGTGGACGTGACCGACCCCGACGACGCCCGCTGGCTGCGCGCCTGCCTGCCGCCGGACCGGACCGAGCGGAGGGCGCTGCTCGACGCGGAGATCGCGCTGGCGGCGACGGACCCTCCCCTGCTGCTGCGCGGCGACGCGGTCGAGGTGCTGCCCGACGCCGTCGCCCGGGTGCCCGCGGACGCGCTGCCGGTGGTCACGACGACGTGGGCGCTCTCGCGCCTCCCGCCCGAGGCCCGGCTGCGCTTCCTGCAGCGCCTCGGCGAGGCGGCGGCCGGCCGGCCGGTGGCGTGGGTGTCCGCGGAGGGGGTCGGCGTCGCGCCCGCCGTCCCGACGTTCGGCGACCGCCGCGCCTCCGGCCACAGCATCCTGGGGGTGGCCGTGCTCGACGGCTCGAGCCTGCACGCCGAGGCGGTCGGCCGGTGCTGGTCGCGGGGCCGCACCCTGGCCTGGCTGGCGGGCTCCTGACCCGGCGCGGTCAACCCGGTCGCCGGGCGGTGAGCGCCACCTGGGGGTGCCCGGACGCGTCCGCCGCCAGCCGCAGCTCGGACACCGGCTCCAGCCCCGCGTCGGCGAGCATCGCGGCGACCTGCTCGGGGAGCCACAGGTGCGTCGTCCAGGCCACCGGCACGCCGCAGCCACGGATGGGCGTGCAACTCACCCACACCCGTCGCCAGGTAGTTCTCGGCGATGCGGTCGTAGGAGGCCCGGACGACGTCGAGGGCCGCGGGCCGGGCGATGCTCCGTAGCACCCCGGGACCGCGGGGATCCCGGGTCGACGGCTCCTCACCGGGGCAGCACGGTGGGCCCCGTGGGGATCGAACCCACAACCCGCGGATTAAAAGTTCAGAGGCCCGTCGTTCCGGGTCGTTCGCCGCCGTACAAAACCGCAGCTCAAGGCACTTGACTGACGTCCGCGGACAATCGCGGACCGCCCTGTACGCCTACCACTGGCACACGAAATGGCACCGTTAACAGGTGGTCCCCGCCCGGCGCCGGAACACCGCCCGAGGTCCTCACTATGAGCGAAGGACGCTGCCACCGCCCCGCCCCGGGGATTTGACGACCAGGGCGGGGCGGGTTCGCGGGCGTCTCTACCGCGAGACCGTCTCCGTCAAACCCTCGAGGCACTCGCCGATCGCGTCATGCAGCGCACGCAGCCGGTCGATGTCGGGGTTGACGACCGCATCGCCACTATCGTCACGGCGATAAAGACGCCTGGAGCGACTCACAACTCCGCGCTGGTGTTCTGAGCCACCTTGGCGTACTGCCTAGTCAGCCGACCGCTGCGAGGCTGGCGAACACGATGATGTTGTCCTCGTAGTCCCCCGAGTCCTCGTTGAACGCTCCGCCGCACGTGATGAGGCGGAGGCCGGCGTGGTCGATGTCGCCGTAAACCTCCTCCGTCGGGAAGCCGTCCTTGGCGTGCCGCTCAACGCGGTCGACGCGGAAGGTCGCGACGGTGCCATCGGCGCGGTCGACGACGACGGTGTCCCCGGGGCGCAGCTCCCGTAGCCCGTAGAAGGCTCCCGGTTCGCCCTCCCAGTCCACATGGCCGGCGAGGACAGCGGGCCCGAGCTGGCCGGGGGTGGGGCTGCCGTCGTACCAGCCCACGGGATAGGCGCCCGGCGGAACCTCCATGGAGCCGTCCCGCTCCAGGCCGAGCTCCATGATCCGGGATGTGACTCCGAGGGCCGGTATCTGGACCCGAGTGGGAGTGCTGGCCGGCAGTTGCGGTGCGGTGACCGCCGAACTGGCCAGCTCGGCGGCTGGCACGGACGGGGTCGCGGTCTCGGGTGTCGGTGGGGCGACCACGGCGAGGGGCTCGTCGAGTCGGACGGGATCATTCGCGCCCTGGGGCAGGACGACGACCGCGGCGATTCCTGCGGCGGCCAGCACCGCCGATGTGCACCCCCAGACACGGGCGGCACGTGGCCGGGCGCTACGGACAGCCCGGCGACTGGGCTGTCCGTAGCGGGTGACTCGGGGCGGCCGGGCGAGCAGGACCTCAAGCTCGGCGTCGGTGCTCGACGCTCGCGCCGAAGGTAGTGGCGGGGGGTACGCCCCGACGATGCGCACCGCACCACCCGCCCCGGCCACGGTGTGGCCGGGGCGGGTGTCGGGTGCGCGGTGCCGCACGTCGCGAAGGTCAGACGGTCGCGCGGGAGCTGCGCCGCGCAGCGAACGCGGCGCCACCGGCCGCGGTCAGGGCGACGCCGCCCAGGACGTAGGGCAGTGCGCTGGCGTCGTTGGACGAGCTGCCGTCGCCGGCGGCCACGGCCCCCGCCGGACGGCTGGTCACCTGGCTCGTGGTACCGGGGGTCACCTGGCTCGTGGTGCCGAGGGCCATGGCGGCGGTGACGGTCCCCGGGTTGGCGACGTAGTCGTGCTCCTCGCAGGCCACGCCGGGAACGCCAGTGGAGCCGGTGCCGATGGGGCCATCCAGGCCGTTCGGGTCGCTCGTGTCGGCGTCGTAGACCGCCTGGGCGTCCGCCTGCGAGACGAAGTCCGGGCAGTTGTATCGGTCGGCGGCCTGGGCCGTGCCAGAGACGCCGAAGGACAGGGCGGCCGTCATGAGGATGCCGGCGGCGGCGGTGGTGCGGAGACGCATGTTCTCTCCCGGTGAGGGGTGCTGAGGTCCCCGTCACCCTCTCCCGCTGCGCTTCTCGACCCGGGCACCCGTCGCGGCGTGCTCAAACGGAACAGGTTCTCCTCCATTAGCAACCCTTGCCTGCGAAGTCACTTCTGCCACTGGAGTCCCTGCGCCGGACCGCAGCAGAGTCATGGCGGTTAAGGCAGGCGCACCTGCTCCGGCCGCACCGACGTTAGGTGCCGGCCCCACCCGTAGTCGTGCAACTGCCGCCAGGTGACCGCGGCCCGCCAGCCGAACCCGTCGTCGCACAGCCGCCACGCGGTCTGTTCGCCGGGCCACCACTGCCCGTCGTTGAAGACGAGGACGTCGCGGGGCGGGTCGAACAACTGCTGGTGGATGAGGCGAGGCGGGGCGAACACATGTTCGGTGTATCTATTCGGGCGGACGCTCCACGCGCCCGACCCACCCGAGTGACGTGCCGTGATCAACCCGTACTCGGCGCGTGCACTGCGCGACGCTTCCCCGGTGATCTACTGGGCGACGACGGCGCTGCCCTACGACGACCGCGAACGAGCAACCGCTGGCCTGCGCGGACAACTCCGGCTCATGGCCTTCGCGGACGGCGTCACGCCCGACTGGTCGGAGCTGACGGTTGAGGGGCCGACCGAGGCAGTTGGCCGGCACGACGTGGTGTGGTTTGAGTGGACGGCGACCGTGGCGGTCGGCGGTCAGGTCGAGCTCAGTGACGGGCAACCGAGCGAGGTCGGTGACGGGTGACCTCGGTCGGCACGCCGGGCGGGAAGTAGGCAGCTCGACGGCGAGCTAGCCGCCGCAACTCCCAGCCCCACGGCACTCGCGCCGCCTTGCCCTTGTTGTGCCTGCGGCACAACGCCTGGCCGTTGCTGACCGCGGTCCAGCCGCCCCGGCTGTGTGGGTGGACGTGGTCTGCCTCGAGCGCATCGGTTCGTGGGCAGCGGCCATAGAGCACAGAGTGGCGCTCGCAGCGGTTACCTGCGCGAGCGAGGATTTCCGTCTTGTCGGCCCTGGAGAACCGGCGGATGCCGTCCTTGGGGTGACCGGCGTGAATGACTGCACGCACGAATCCGACGGCCCGGTAGACGACGACGAAGAGCAGGAGAGCCAGCAGCCACGGCCGGTCGAGGAGACCGGCCCAAAGGTCGTGCAGGAGTTGCTGGCCGAGGTTCACAAGGCGGGGACCGTAGTGCCGGGCCCTCGTTCTCTCAGCTAACGCGCCGAGAACGACGCCGTTCAGTGACCATCTGCCGCATCAACTGCACGTAGTCCAGGCCGCCCGGCCAGCCGAACCGCTGGCACCAGGTCAGGCGGGCGTCCGTTCAAAGCAACTTCGCCTACGGCCTGTACTGCAGATCTTGTGCGCCGCCGCCCCTGTCCCTGAAGGCGGCTTCAGGGACACGTCCGGCGGCGAGCTCAGCGTTTGACGTGTCGTTGAGTGGTCCGGTGCATACCGGCTCAGAAGGCACGCGCCACGACGACGGTGAGAGCCAACGCTGTCAGGGCGGCCAAGGCGAAAGCAGCGGCGAGCGCGACTGGGTGCCGGATCCCGGCGCGGGACTCTCCGGGGGCGTAGTCGCGGACCTGGTTGTCCCGGTCCAGGACGAGGGCCAGCACTCCCACGGGCACAGCCGTGGTCAGCAAACCGATGCCGATCCACGCAGTCGTCGACTGCCGCTCGACGTCCCAGTACATGCCGCTGTCCGGCGCTACCGCAGCGATGAGGTAGAGAAGTCCGAAGAGGAGCAGGACCCAGCTCAGGCCCGCGACGGCGCGCGGGAGGTCCTTGTGTCCCCTCACGGCATGTCTCATGGGCGCCGTCCTCACCAGTCAGCGCACCCCAGCGTCGAGAACGTCACCCGGCCACCCACGGAGCCTTGTTGAACGGGGCGCCGGTGCGCCTCCCGCACCGACGGCAGATCTTCTCGTCCGGCGCCGGGGCCTCCTCTCCGTCTGGGTGTCGCTGGACGTAGGAGTGAAACCCGAACCAGCACCGCAGTGGCTTCCGAGTCATGAACCGACGCTAGGAGTCGCCGATTGCGCCGGGAAGGGGCTTACGGACCGGTGCGGCAGGCCCTCGCCGCTGACTCTGGGCGTCTGCTTGGCGCGCCCCTGCTCTAGAACCCCTGGCGGGTCGAGGTGGGGAGGACTCGCCCTACTGTCCCTAAATGGGCCGCTTAGGGACAGCAGCAGCAGTGTCGGCGCACACAAACCGCAGGACAGGCCCTAGTCGAGCCGGCACTGCCCTGGTCGGCCTGGCCGGGGACGGCCGAAGTGCGCGGACAGCTGCGGCTCATGGCCCCCGCGGACGGCGTCACGCCGGACTGGTCGACGATCGTCGTCAAGGGGCTGGAGGAGGCGGTCGGCAGGCACGGCGTCGTGTGGTTCGAGTGGGCGGCGAGCATGAGTACTCAGCGCGGCGCGATCTGACTCACCACTCTCGGTGAGATATTGCCTCCGCAGCGTTCCGATACGCCGCCGGACCGGGTCAACTAGGAGCCCCGACCGCACCGCACAGACCTAAGTGAGAACCCATGCGCCTTCGCCTCCTCTTCACCGCCGTCGCCGTACTGGCCGCCCCGCTGTTGCTCGCTGGCTGCGGCAGCAGTGGTTCCGTCGAGGAGTTCTGCGCCGTCTTTCAGCAGGTTGATGAGGCGGAGGACGCGGAGGAAGGGCTGCCGCTCCTTGACGATCTCGAGGATGCCGCGCCGACGGATCGGCTGAAGGAGTCGGTTGAGGTGGCTCAGGAGTACTTCGAGCAGGCGGCGGAGGCCGACGAGAACGGTGAGCAGTTCGAGGAGACCGAGGAGAGCAAGGAGGCGCTGGAGTTCGTCGGGGCTTACGCCGACCAGAACTGCTCCATCGACTGACCTGTTGAGGCCCCTCGGCCGTACGAAGACCCATCCGCGCTGACGCTCCGGATTACGAACGAGCCCCCGCCATCTCCCTGATTGGCGGGGGCTCGTCGTGCTGCAGCCACCGGTCGGCACGGCGTCAGTCGCCCCTCACGTAGGAAACCCGACCCGTGTCGACGACCGGACCCGGACGTCGGTACGGCGGCCGGGGACCTTGAGGAGCCGCCTCCTCTGCTGCGACAAGTGCCGAGTCGACGCCCCGCTGCGCGATGCGGGCCCGGGTCGTCGCATCGAGGGGCGGTAGCGGGACCGACGGTCGCTCCTCGCGCCACTGCCGCCGAGCCCGTAGGAAGTTCTCGATCTCCGCGGCGGTGACGAAGCCGCGCGGATGGTCCGCCAGCCGCCATCGGATGCGCAGTAGTTCCTCGGGGGGCTCGGCGCCGGTGAACACGACCGGCGCCGAGGCGACCTTGCGACGGGCCATCACGCGCCCCGCTTCACATGACCGGCCCACCGCTTCGCCGCCCCTTGTCGGCCGCGGGCCTGCAGCGGCGACGCCAACGTCTCGTCGTCCTCGTCAGGCAGCGCGAGCTGGGCCAGCAGCTTGCCCAGCGCCAGGCGGTGCTGCCGCATCTCACCGAGGGCCGGGTGCACCCGTGTCTGCCCAGCCGACCCGGCGACCGTCGTGCCGTCCCGGGTGACCGCCTGTCGCAGTTCCTCGCACTCGTCGAGCAACCGGCACACCTCCGTCAGCAGCGACAGCTCCGACTCCGACAGCTCGTAGGTGTCGACGGCCTGATCCCAGAACGCCCGGCCGCGGGCTGAGAGCCCGCTGGGGCGCCTCACAGCTCCTCCTGGGGGCAGATCGACCCGCAGGTATACGTCGCGGTGGCTGACAGCTCACCGGCGGTCATCCGGGGGGCAGACGCCGGGGCCCACCCCCCACGTGCCCGGGCGGTCACGCGTCCGCCTCGGCGGCGGACTGGGCCGGCCGCGCGTCGTCGAACATGTGCCGGTAGGCCTCGAGGTGTCTACGGTTGGCGGCGGCCTGCCGGACTCGCTCGCCGAACACCTCGTGCCAGCGGTGGTCCTGCTCCTGGGCGGTGGGCATCCACGGCTGCGCGTCGTGCGCGAAGAACCAGGCGAGCCGGTCGCGGGTGCTGGTGGTCGGCCACGGGATGTCGCTCGGGGTGACGGCGAACAGTCCGGTGATGCCGGGCCAGACCTGCTCGGTGTTACGGATCTCGAAGAAGAAGCCGTAGCCGTCGTTGGTCTCGCGCTGGGTGCCGAGCTTGCGGGCGAGGCTGTACGCGGCGCGGATGGTGTCGTACTCGGCGACGGCGGTGTCGATGCGGATGGCCGCCTCGCGCACCGGCTTGGGCTGGGTGAGCACGACCGACAGCGGCGCGTCGGCGGGGATGTGCGCGATGGTGGCGAAGTCCCGCTTGAGCTGGTCGACCAGTTCGGCGTGCACGGGCTGCAGGTGGTCGGCGATGACGGTGCCGGCCTGGTCGTGGAGCTCGCCGGCGAGTCGGTTGCTGGCGATCTCCTGCGCGCGGCGGATGAGCGCCATGCGCTCGTCGTGGTCGGTGACGGCCTGCTGCGCGGTGTGGATGGGGCCGAGGTCGACGTCGGCGCCGGCGGCGATCTGGGCGGCGACGCGGTCGCGGATGGCGTGCGGCTGCTCGGGCGCCTGGTCCCAGGCCTGGGCGGCGAGACCGTCGAGGCGGACGACGGCGTCGCGGGCCTCGAGCAGGCTGGCCGGCAGGGTCCAGCGGTTGTCCTCGGCGCCGGCGAACAGGGTGGCGGAGAAGGAGAGGGGGTTGCGGATCTCGAACATGGAGGTGGGTCCTTTCGGTCAGGTCAGGTGGAGGGGGTGCCGCAGCCGGAGCAGGGCGGTCGTCGCGCGGAGGTCTGCACTCGCGCCCTTCCGTCCGGCGTGCGCAGGCCCGTGCCGCGGCTGGGCCCGTCCGGTGAGGTCTGACTCGGGCTGCGGCGGGTCACTGGGACGCACAGGTGGTTGGTGACGAACCGCTCGAAGCTGGTCCGCGGGTGGATGGGTCGCGGCTGGGAGTGCTGGCGCTTGGGCCGACAACCGGGACAGCGGCCCTCCTTGGCGTGCAGCGGGGCCCGAACGGGCCCGTAGCAGACGGGGCAGCAGATGCGGGCGTACCAGGTGCGGGACTCGGTGGTCATGCGGACTTCCGTCCTCGAGACGTGAGGTAGGCGATTACCGGGAGTGGGTCGTCACTCCCGTAAGTGCTGGCTTGTGCGGTGACGTCGTGGTCATCGCTCGGCGCGGCTGACGGCCGGTGCGGGTTGGGTGCCGCGGGTTCCGGAAGTAGCGCGCGCGCACGTATGAGTGCCGCATCACGACACCCAGACCCCTGTTCCTGGGTGTCGTTCTGAGGGTGTCGTTTTCCCGATACCTCAACTCCGAGTCGAGGGTGTCGTGATGCGGCAACCTGACCGCCGGGAAAGCTGGCCGCGTACTGCATCGTCTGGCCGTTCTTGCCGCCGCCCGTCCGCGCGAGCAGGCCGGCCTTGACCGCCTCCCCGATGCGGACGGTCACCCGCTGCTCGGCGATGTCCAGCGCCGCCGCCAGCTCGGCCCGGGGCACCTTCACGTGCCCGAGGTCGGTCATGTGGCAGACGGCGATGTACGCCAGCAGCTCCCGGCAGGACCCACTCACCTCGTGGCAGCGGATCACCGTGCGGTACCAGCGGTCGCGGACGGTCAGACGCCGCGTCACCGATCAACAGTGGTCAGCTCGACCACCCGGCGGTCCCGGTGCTCAAGGAGCGCCAGGAGATCGCCGGCCCGATCGACGGGGCACATGAGCACGCCCCTGCGATCCGGATGCCAGTCGCGTGCGCGAGGAATGCCGAGCTCGTCGAGCATCCGGGCGATGCCGGCGCCATACAGCCAGCAGGTGCGGCGCCCGACCTCGACGCGGACGGTCGCTCGCTGGTGCGGCTCCTCGAACAGCCGGAGCGGCCGGGCCCCCATCAGGCCACCTCCCGCCACTGCTGGGCCCGTAGGCGGGCGCTGGCGGCCTTCTCGGGTTCCCCGCGGCGCTCGGCCAACTCGGCGAAGCTGGGCCGACCGGCGGCATACAACTCGCGTTCGGCCAGCGTCAGCACCGGCGTCCACGTCGCGTCGAGGTCGGCCTCCTCTGCGGCGATGCGGGCGGTCTCATCCAGCTCGAGGCGCAGCCGTCGGGCGTGCTCGGCCGGGTCCCACCAGGTGCGCTGAGTCTCCGCAGCGAGGACGCACGCGGCGACCTTCGCGGGGTGTGCGTCCGGCAGCGCTTCCCACTCGGCTGAGCCGTAGGCGGGGACGGTGTACCCCTCGGCCTTGGCGATCAGCTCGCGCGCCCAGGGAAGCGCCTGCGGCATCACGGCGCACCCCGAACGAGGGAGGCCATGCGGACCGCCGAGGCGGTATCGTCGGCGGCGAGACCTGCAGTCACGTAGTTCTCGCCAACGCCCTCGTCCTGCGCCAACAGGACGAGGGCGGTCTCGTTGAGGGGCATGATCACGCAGCCCCCGAGGTCTCACGGCTGCGGAGACGCTCGACGTACGCGACCAGCGCGTCGGCGGGGATCCGCCGGGAGCGACCGATCTTGACGCTGTCCAGCTCGCCGGACGCGATGAGGCCGTAGACGGTGGTGCGGCCAAGATCAAGCTGGTCAGCCGCGCGCTCCGGGGTGAAAAGTAGCTGCTCCGGCACGGAGGTGATCCCTTCATCCGCGCAAGCGAGCCCACTCGCTCGCCTGCCCCCACTGTGTAGCCCACGAGCGCTCCATCGCGCAAGTGGGCGTGACCGACCGGCGTGTCGGGCGTACTTGCGCGGCCCATGGCGGGCGGCTAGCGTCCGGCGACGTGGGAATGGAGCTGACGGCGCCGGCGCCGGATGGATGGATCGCCGTGTACGGCGAGGGCGGCGGGCCGACGTACTACGTCCGCTGCCGAGACGACGGCCGCGGGGGCGTGGAGATCGTCAGGTTGCTGATCGCCTCACAGGGGCGGATCACATCGGCCGCCCTGCGGAACGTCCCCATCGGACGGATCGAGGCGACGATCAACGGCTCACCGCTCCTGCTCGCCGCCGCTCGGAGCGCGGAGGACGCTCCTGACCCGCTCGTCGAGCGACTGGAGACTCAGCCCGTTCCGGACTTCCGCGACGCACTCAGCGGGAACTCGGATCAACGGCTGCCCAGTGTCAACGAGCCGCTCGCGCGGCCGGACAGGAGCGATCCGGCGGCCTTCTACAGCCGCGTCGCCATGCGTTACCTACTCCTCGTCCGCGATACGGCCAAGCCGGCTGTCGCGATGGCCGAGGAGGCCGGCGTCCCGGTGGCGACGGCTCGTCGTTGGATCAACGAGGCGCGACGCCGCGGCCTGTTGGCGCCTGGCCGGCAGGGGCGTGCGAAGTGACCCGCCGGGCGGCGAGTGGCGAGTCATCCATTCACAGGGGCAACGACGGTCGGTGGCACGGCTACGTGTCGATGGGCCTGAAGGAGCACGGCAAGCGCGACCGCCGGCACGTGTCCGGCGCGAAGCGCGCCGACGTCGTGGCGAAGGTTCGCGACCTCGAGCGCAAGCGCGACGCGGGGACTGCTGGAGCCGCCGGCCGGGCCGCCACGGTGGGCCAGTGGCTCGACCACTGGCTCGACACGATCGCGGCCCGCCAGGTTCGTCCGTCGACGCTCGTCCGGTACCGACAGCTCGTCGTCAATCAGCTGGCGCCCGGCATCGGGCACCACAGGCTCGACCGTCTACAACCCGAGCACGTTGAGAAGCTGTACGGCGACCTGCAGGCCCGGGGGTTGGCGCCGGCGTCGATCCTGCAGACGCACCGGGTGCTGTCGCGGGCACTCAAGGTCGCCATGCAGCGAGACAAGGTGGCGCGCAACGTCTGCGCCCTGATCGATGCGCCGAGCGTGGAGCGCGAGGAGGTCCGGCCGCTCTCGGCTGAGGAGGCGCGCCGGGTGCTTGAGGCGGCCAGAGGACGGCGAAACGCTGCCCGCTGGTCCGTCGCTCTGGCCCTCGGCCTGCGACAGGGCGAGGCGCTCGGCCTCGCCTGGGACGCCGTCGACCTCGATCTCGGCACCCTGACCGTCCGTCAGGCGTTGCAGCGACAACCGGGCGCAGGACTGGTGATCGTGCAGCCCAAGTCGCGGGCCGGCAGGCGGACAATCGCTCTCCCTGGCCCGCTGCGCGATGCACTGCGAGCTCACCGGACAGCCCAACTTGCCGAGCGCATGGCCGCGGGGTCGCTGTGGCAGGACAGCGACCTGGTGTTCTGCCAAGTCGACGGCCGGCCGATCGACCCCCGAAGTGATCACCGGGCATGGCGGGCACTGCTCGCGGATGCCGGCGTGCGCCAGGCCCGGCTGCACGACGCTCGGCACACCGCGGCGACGCTGCTCCTGCAGCAGGGCGTGCCGGCCCGGGTGGCGATGGAGATCCTCGGCCACTCGCAGATCAGTCTCACGCTCGGCACGTACTCACACGTCGTTCCCGAGGTCGCCGAGGACGCCGCCCGGCGCATGGGAGAGGCGCTGTGGGGATGAACTGGCAACCACGCTGGCACCGGCTCGCGGGCGGCGCCCTGCGCCCAACCACTCAAGCCCAGGTCAGCACGGTGGGCCCCGTGGGGATCGAACCCACAACCCGCGGATTAAAAGTCCGCTGCTCTGCCAGTTGAGCTAGAGGCCCGGCACGCCGAGTCTCCCAGACGGAGCGGGCGGCCACCGGCCTCCGGAGGTCAGCGTCGGCGGCGCAGGCCGTCGAGGAAGCCCTTCCACAGCTGGGTGCCGAAGGACTCCTTCTGACCTGCGCCCCCCGTCGCCTGCGGCTTCGAGGCCCTCCGCGGGGCCTGGCGGGTCCGGTCCAGACGGCGCTGGGGTGGCTGGGCCCGGCGTCGGGTTCCCTCCGGCATGGCGGCACCCTCTTCCATCCGCTGCCTGCCCGCGCGGGGCCGCGGGCGGGGTGCGGCACCGGCATCGTCCCGCCGGTGGGCGACCGCCGGAGCGGCTCCCACGACCACGCACCGGGGCCGTCAGTGACGCCGTGACGGAGCGCGACCACCCGACGACGGGATGGCGCGACCGGGGCGGCATCCTCTGCGGACCGGCGGGCGGCGGGCCATCGTGGGAGGCAGCCGCAGACCTGGGGGAGCTCATGACCGTGTCGACCGTCAACCGCGCGCCCCGCCCGAGTGGCCTGGCCGACGTCCTCGACGTGGTCCTGGACAAGGGCATCGTGCTCGATGCGTACGCGCGCGTGGCGTTGCTGGGCATCGAGCTGGTGACCGTCGACGCGCGCGTCGTCATCGCCAGCGTGGACACCTACCTGCGGTTCGCGGAGGCGGTGAACCGGCTCGACCTGTACCCCGAGAGCGAGCCCAGGGGCCTGCCCGGGCTCTTCGAGGACACCCTCGAGGGCGGCGCCAAGATGGTCGTGAAGAAGAAGCTCAGCGGTCCCGCGGAGAAGATCGAGGGCTTCGTCGAGAAGATCACCGGCCGCGGGAACGAGGAGCGCGAGCGGTAGGACGCCCGGGCCCCGCGGTGGGCCCGGCCGGGGCGACAATCGCAGGCACCGCGACCGTCGGGACCGGGGAGGGTGCCATGACGTCGCAGATCCCGGGACTTCCCGGCCGTGACCTGCTGCAGCCGCTGACCGAGGAGATCGGCGCGGCGGTGCACCGCGAGGTCGAGCGGGTCCGGGACGAGGTCACGCGGCCCTACCGCGACTCGCGGGAGGGCGTGCGCCTGCTCGGCGGCTCGGCCCTGCTCGGCTCGATGGCGGCCGGCGGCGCGACGGCGCTGCTGATCCGGCTCCTGGACCGCCGGCTGCCGCCGACGGCGTCGGCGGCGCTGGTCACCGCCGCGCTCGGCGCGGGCGCCGCCGCCCTGGCGCGGGCCGGCCGCGCGCGGATGCCCTGGGCGCCGGCGGGCGCAGCCCCTCGCCCCGGGACCTGACCGGAGGACGCGGCGCGACCGGCGGGTCTGACCGGCGCGCCGCGTCGTCGTGGCTCAGGCGTCGGTGCGCGCGGCCCGTGCCGGGGCCCTGCGCTCGTCCTCCTCACCTCTCCGGACGGCGGGGATCTCGCGCAGGCCGGGGCGGCGCCGCTGGTCGGGCTGGGCTCGTCGGGGAGTCGGGTCCTGCATCGTGCCCTCCGATCTCGTCGGCGCACGTCCGTGCACGCCGGGGGTTCCGAGAGCGCCGATCCTGTGGCGGTCGCCCGGACCACCCCTCCCGGACACGCCGGTCGCGCCCCACCCTGCGGCGCTGCGCAGCAGCCTGCGGTCCCCCGGTGCACACCCCGTCACCGGCCGGCGGCTACCGCCCGTCGGCCTCCTCCACCCGCCGCGAGCGCGGTCCGGCCCTGGGCCCGGTCCGCCCCGGCCGCCGGCGGGCCAGGACCTCGGCGCCGGTCACAGCACGTCGAGCACCAGCAGCACGACCAGGGTCAGCACCGCGGACACGAGCAGGGACCCCAGGCAGCCCAGGCGGTTGGAGAAGAAGAGGAACACCCGGTCGAGGTGCCCACCGCACGCCTTCGGCAACCGTGCGTCACCGTGAGGTGCCACTCACTCGGGGACGTGCACCCGTTCAGGGGATCGTGGCACCGGAGGCCACTACCTACGGTCATCCCCAGCGCGCCGGTCACGACCGCGCGCGAGCACTCCGGCCCGGCCGTCCCGTTCCCCCCGGGACAGCCGGGCCGGTCCCTTCCAGGTTCAGCAGGCGGTGGCGACCAGCCCGAAGAGGACGTCGCGCTGCGCCTGGTCCAGCGGCAGGTCCGCGGGCACCTCGTCGTCGTCGCCCGCCTGCAGCCCGAGCACGAACAGGTAGGGCTGCTTGACCTCCGCCAGCGCGTGCGGATCGCAGCGCGCCATCGTGAACTCGACCGGGACCTCCAGCGTCGGCTCCCCCGCCTCCAGGGTCCGCGGCAGGTCCGCAGCGACGTCGTAGAGCACGTTGCCCTCCAGCCGGGTCACGGTCACCGGGCGGTCGTCGCCGCCGGCCCGGGTCAGCACGAGCGACCCGGCGACGGCGTTCCCGTCCGAGGTGAGCCCGGTGACGGCGACCCCTGCGACGGCGAGGACGGCGCGGACGGCGCACCGCTCGTCGTGGATGCGGCCGAGCGTCCCGGCGGCCAGCGGGACGCGCAGGGTCTCGGTGCGCCCGTCGGGCCGGACGACGGTGAGCCGCGCCGCGGCGGGCGCGGCGGCCCGGTCGCACACCACCTCGCCGTAGGGCGTGGGCAGGTCGATGGTGCGGCCGGGCGCGTAGGCGGCGGTGACCGCCCGGCCCGGCAGCGGCGCGAAGCCGGGCGAGTCGATCGCCACGGCGGTGACGGTGAACGGCTCGGTGCCGGTGTCGGTGACCCGGACCTGCACCTGCCCGCCGAGCGCCGCGTCGGTGCGCAGCTCCACCGCCTCCGCCTCGATCCCGGGCACCGGCGGCACGGCCGGCCCGGGAGCGGGCGTGGACGACGGCGACACCGGCGAGGCCGGCTCGGCGGCCGACGGGCCGGCGGAGCCGCACGCGGCGCACAGCAGCACGGCGAGCACCGCCGCCGTCCGCCGCATGCGGCGAGCGTAGGGCGGCGGGCTACTGGTGGCGGGAGGGCAGCCGCGCCATCACCCGGCCGGCCTCCATCCGCACCTCGAGCTTCTCCTGCGGGTTGGCCGCCGGCCCGCGCCGCGGCTCCCCGTTCTCCAGGTCGAACGCCGACCCGTGCCACGGGCAGACCAGGCACTCGTGCCCGCGCACCTCCTCGACGGCGCCCTCGTACAGCGGCCCGGCCAGGTGCGAGCAGGCGCCCACGAAGACGTCGACCCGCCCGCCCCGGCGGACGGCGGCCAGCGGGGCGGCCACTCCGCTGCCGCCTGCGGTGCGCAGCGCGGGCCGGCCCTCGGGCAGGTCGTCGAGCGGGCCGAGGTCGATCCAGTCGGAGGTCAGCGCGCGGGCCGCCGTCGCCGCGTGCGAGGCGCCCGAGGACTGGGCGTAGGACATGTGCCCGCCGATCGCCGCGGACCCGGTGGCGATGCCCAGCCCGGCGTAGGCGAGCACCCGGCCGAGCGTGCCGCGCCCCTTGGCCCGGGCGACCAGGGAGCCGACGTAGAGGCTCAGCGCGGCCACGTTGGACACGGCGTGCAGCGCGCCCAGCCGGCGGACGCCGACCTCCTGCTCCGACCAGTCGGCCGCACCGGACATCGCCGCGGGCACCGAGACGGCGACCCCGGTGGCGATCAGGACGGTGGCCGCCGGCCGCAGCGGTGGGACGGCGTCGAGCAGGCCGGCCGAGGTCCAGCTCCCGACGGGGACCTGCACGAGCACCGGGTGCAGCGGGTGACCGAGCCAGGTGCCGTGCAGCGCGTCCTTGAGCGCTGCCGGCCGCAGGACCGCCTGCACCGCCGTGCGGGCCTGCTCGATGGCCCGGTCGAAGGTGCTCACGTCCGCGAGTCGGTCGAGGATCCCCATCAGGCTCATGCGCGGGCTCCTACCCCCGCCGGGCGACCCTGACGCCACCGGTCACGGTGCTGACCAGCGCGGTCACGAGGAGTCCCGCGGCGAGCGCACCGGCCGCGTTGAGCAGCGCGTCCAGCGGCGACACGACCCGGCCGAGCGGCAGCAGCCACTGCAGCACCTCGATCGCCGCGCCCGCGGCGACGGCCGCGCCCGCGAGGAGGGCCGGCCGGCGCAGGGCCGGGAAGCGGAGGACGGCCACCGCGGCGACCGGCGTCAGCAGCAGCAGGTTGCCCAGCAGCTGCCGGACCGTCGCGCGCGAGTCTAGGCCGGCGAGGTACCAGTGCGCCTCGACGGCGGGCGAGCCCCAGGACCAGCCCCCGTCGCCGGTGGGCAGCAGCGTGAGCGCGGCGACGACCGCCAGCGCCACGGCGAGGGCGGCGGACAGCAGCGGCCTCATGGCCCCGACCGTGACGCAGGTCCCTGGCAGCCCCCTGGGAAGCGCCTGCGGGGACCCGGCGTGAGCGGATGCACACCCGGCACAGCGACCCGCAGGGAGTAATGCGGTCGCACCCAGGTAAGTGTCAGGAGGATCCTGCACAGTGATCCCCGACGACGCCGTGACCAGCGAGGAGGTGCGCCCGTGACGTGCCCGTCGCTGCTGCACCGTCCCGCGGTCGTGGACGTCGTCGCCGACCTCGCCGCGAGCCTGAACACCCTGGTGCGCTCCGACCGGGCCCTGGGTCAGTTCGCGCGCTTCGTGATGGTCGGCGGGTTCTCCAGCGCCGTCTACGCGCTGCTGTTCTGGCTGCTGCGCGACCTGGGCGGCGTGCAGGCCAACGTCGTCGGCTCGGCGCTGTCGTCGATGCTCGCCAACGAGATGCACCGGCGGCTGACCTTCCGCGCCGGTGAGCGGGTCGGCTGGTTCGCCGCGCAGTGGGAGGGCGGCGCGCTGGCGATCGCCGGCATGGTGGCCACCAGCCTGGCGCTGAGCTGGTTCAACGCCACGGTCAGCGAGCCTGCCGTCGTCGCCGAGCTGGCGGTCATCGCCCTGGTCACCGCGACCATCGGGACGCTGCGCTTCCTGGCGCTGCGCTGGGTCTTCCGCCCGCAGCCCGCCTGATCCCCCGGCCCGGTCCCCCGCCGCGTGTTTGACGCGCGCGTGTCGCGAGCACACAACCCGACAGTGGTTGAACGTGCAACCACGAGACCGCGTACGCGACACGAGAGCCGAGGGAACCGTGGCGAAGATCGCCGTCATCTACTACTCGTCCACCGGGAACGTGCACCAGCTCGCCGGCGCCCTGGCCGAGGGCGCCGAGGAGGCGGGCGCGGAGGTGCGCCTGCGCCGGGTCCCGGAACTGGCCCCCGAGGAGGCCATCGACAGCAACCCCCTGTGGCGGGCGCACGTCGACGCCACCGCGAGCGAGGTCCCGGAGGCCACGCCGGCCGACCTGGAGTGGGCCGACGGCTACGCGCTGGGCAGCCCCACCCGCTTCGGCACGCCCTCCTCGCAGATGAAGCAGTTCATCGACACGCTCGGCGGCCTGTGGTTCACCGGCAAGCTGGCCAACAAGGGCGCCACCGCGTTCACCAGCGCGCAGAACGTCCACGGCGGCAACGAGTCGACGATCCTCACGTTCTTCAACGTCTTCTCGCACTTCGGCGCGGTGATCGTGCCGCCCGGCTACACCGACCCGCTGCTGTTCGAGGCCGGCGGCAACCCCTACGGCGTCTCGAACGCCTCGGGCGGCAAGTCGGCCACCGCGTCCGACGCCGAGCTCGCCGCGGCCCGTTACCAGGGCCGCCGCCTGGCCGAGGTGACGGCGAAGCTGGTCGCCTGACCTGCACGGACACACCGCGACGGCCGGCCGGGGCCCCTCCCGGCCGGCCGTCGCCGTCCCGAGCAGGGGCGTGGCCCCGGAACTAGCCTCGACGGGATGAGCGAGCCGACGACGCGGGCGCCCGGGCGCTGGAGGCGTCCGGCACGGGTCGCCGGGCGCTGGGCGGTCCGGCTCGCCGTCGCGGCCGCCGGCGCGCTGCTCGGCATCCTGCTGCTCGGCCGCGTCGAGGCGCCCATCGGCCCGTTCGACGCCGGTCTCGCCCTCACCCCCACCGGCGGCGGCGCGACCGTGGAGGTGCCGCCGCTCGGCACGCTGGAGGTCGACGCCTACGACGGCCCGCTCGGCCTGGACGTGCAGCTGCGCCGCGTCGACGAGTCCCGCATCCAGGAGCTGGTGAGCGACCCGGCCCGGCTCGACGGCCTGGTCGACCGGGTCAGCGCCGACCTGCAGGACGCCGTCGTCCGGCTGGCCTGGACCACGGCCGCCGCCGGGGTGGGCGGCGCCGCCGTCGCCTCCCTGCTCCTCTACCGCCGCTGGCGCGAGCCGCTGGTCGCGGCAGGGGTCTCCGTGGTGCTGCTCGCCGGCACCGCCGGCCTGGGCGCGGCGACCTGGCGGCCCGAGGCGCTGTCCCAGCCCACCTACACCGGCCTGCTGGTCAACGCGACCAGCCTGATCGGCAGCGCCGAGGACATCGTCGCCCGGTTCAGCGCCTACCGGGAGTCGCTCGAGGAGCTGGTCACCAACGTCGGCACGCTGTACTCCGCGCTGTCGGCGCTGCCGGCGCCGGGCGGGCCCACCGACACCGTGGCGCTGCTGCACGTCTCCGACATCCACCTCAACCCGGCGGGTTTCGACCTGGTGGCGCAGGTGGCCGACCAGTTCGACGTCGACGCCGTCCTCGACACCGGCGACATCACCGACTGGGGCAGCGAGCCGGAGAACCGGCTGATCGGCTCCATCGGCGCGCTCGGCGTCCCCTACGTGTACGTCCGCGGCAACCACGACTCGGCGACCACCGCCGCGCTGGTCGCCTCCCAGCCCAACGCCACCGTCCTCGACGACTCGGCGACGGAGGTCGCCGGCCTGACCGTGGTCGGCGCCCGGGACCCCCGGTTCACCCCCGACAAGGACGCCTCCGGCGACGGCGAGTCGCTGGAGCAGACCGGCGAGGACCTCGCGGAGGTCGCCGAGGAGCAGGCGGAGACGCCGGCGATCGCGATGGTGCACGACCCCGGGCAGGCCGCGCCGCTGGACGGCGTCGTCCCGCTGGTCCTGGCCGGGCACACCCACGAGCGGGAGGTCGAGACCCTCGACGGCGGGACGCTGCTCATGGTGCAGGGGTCGACCGGCGGCGCCGGCCTGCGCGGCCTGCAGGGCGAGTACCCCGAGCCGCTGACCTGCACGGTCCTCTACCTCGACCCGGACAGCGGCGCGCTGGTCGCCTACGACGACATCACCCTCGGCGGCCTCGGCGAGACCGAGGCGACGATCGTGCGCACCGTCGTCCCGGAGCGGACCGCCGACGACGTCCCCGCCGACGGCACCGAGGACGGCACCGGCGCCGGGACGCCGGCCTCCCCGACGGACTGAGCCGCCCGTCCTACGCTCGCGCCATGGCTCCGACTCCCCGCCTGGCCGCCGGTGTCCTCGCCGGGGCGCTCGCCCTGGTTCCCGTCGCCGGCTGCTCGTTCACCTCGAACGGCTTCTCCTGCTCCGGGTCGACCTGCACGATCACGCTCGACGGGGAGGGCAGCGAGGTCGAGGTCCTGGGGACGACGGTGACGCTGGGGAGCGTGCAGGACGGGCGGGCGTCGATCGACGTCGCCGGGGCCAGCGTCTCCTGCGGGGCGGGCGAGTCCGTGAACGCCGGGAGCCTGTCGCTGGAGTGCACCAGCGTGTCCGGCGACACGGTGGAGCTCACCGCCAGCCTCGGCTGACAGCTCACCCGGCGTCGGCGACCTCGACGACCACCCGGGTCGGGTCCTCGAGCGCGTAGACCCGGAACGGCGCCTGCGAGCGGGTGCCGACGAAGGCGACCGTCGTCCCCTCGAAGGTCGCGTCGAAGACCACCTCGGTGACCGTGGCGGTGCCCTCGCCCGGCAGGGGGTCGGGGCCCGCGTACTCCTCGACGCCGGTGTCGTAGGGGTAGCCGGCGCCGGTGATCGTCACCTGCAGGACCGCCTCGCCGGCCACCTCGACCTCCTCGCCGCTGCCCTGCGAGCTCGCGACGTCGACGTAGCGGACGTCCCAGCCCGGCGTCCCCGTGCCGCCGGCCTCGAACACCACGCGGTCGAAGCCGTCGTGGCGGCCGGTGCGCACGTCGCGCACGGTCACCGACGCGTCGGCGGAGGCGTCGGCGGTGTCGGGCCGCGTGTCGGCGGGGGACGACGGCGCGGCGGTGCCGGCGTCCCCGTCGCCGGTCCCGGTCGGCGAGGCGGACCCGTCGGCGGAGGAGGTCGCGGAGGACGGCGCCGCGGTCGGGGACGCGCCCGCCGCCGGCCGCTGCTCCCCGCCGCAGCCGGTCAGCAGGAGCGCCGCGGCGAGCAGGGCGGGGACGGGAGCGGGGGCGCGGCGGGACACCCGCGGATCGTGACAGCCGGCCGGCCCCGGGCGGGCCCGCCACGCCTGGCCGAGGGGTGGTGTCAGGGGCCCTCCGGGGGCCGTGTATCGTTCTCCCTGCCCCCGGCGAACACGAGCCCCCATCGTCTAGCGGTCCAGGACGCCGCCCTTTCAAGGCGGTAGCACGGGTTCGAACCCCGTTGGGGGCACGCACCACCAGCAGTACCAGCAAGGCCCTGTAGCGCAGTTGGTTAGCGCGCCGCCCTGTCACGGCGGAGGTCGCGGGTTCGAGTCCCGTCAGGGTCGCTTCCCCGGTGCAGCGTCACCGGGAGGGGCAGGTAGCTCAGTCGGTACGAGCGCTCGCCTGAAAAGCGAGAGGTCGGCGGTTCGACCCCGCCCCTGCCCACACACTCTTCTCCCCTCCGGAGCCCGGTGGTCGTCGAAGCCCGCGACCCGGCCCGGGACGCCCGCCTCGCGCCCCGCCTGCTCGAGGTCCAGCACGCCGCCTACGCCGTCGAGGCGCGGCTCATCGGCGACGACCGCATCCCCGCCCTGCACGAGGACCTGGCCGCCCTGCGGGCCGCCGGCCTGTCCTGGCTGGTCGCCCGCGACGGCACGACCGTCCTCGGCGCCCTCGGCTGGCGGGACACCGGGCACGGCGTCGACGTCGACCGGCTCGTCGTCGACCCCGCGCACGCGCGCCGCGGCACCGGGCTGGCCCTGGTCGCCGCCGTGCTGGAGCGGGCCGGGCGGCGCCCGGTCACCGTCTCCACCGGCCGCGACAACACCCCGGCCCGCCGCCTCTACGCCCGGGCCGGGTTCACCGAGGTGGCCGAGCGCGAGGTGCTGCCCGGCCTGTGGATCACCGACCTGGTCCGGCCCTGACGCCTCAGACCCGGACGGCGCGGTCGGCCACCACCTGGTCGTAGACCTGCTCGTGCACGGCCCGCACCGCCGCGCGCTGCTCCGCCCGCCAGCCGCGGTCGGCGGGGCGGGGCATCGGCCGGGTCAGCGCCGCACCGACCGCCACGCCGAGTGACACCGGGTCGAAGCCGCACTCCTCGTCGTTGCCGTAGGCGACGACCTCGGACCACTGGTCGGCGAACCACCCGCAGCGGGGCGCCACCACCCGGGTGCCGACGTCGCGGCACACCTCCAGGTCCCGCGAGTGCGTGCCGCAGCGCTGCGGCAGCACCGCCACGTGCAGCTCCTGCAGCTGCACGGCCCAGCGCGCCGGGTCCCGGACGACCACCTCCAGCCCCTCGGCGCGGGCCAGGTCCGGGTCGAGGGCGAGCGACTGCCCGGGGTCGAGGAACACCCGCAGCCGCCCACCGCCGGAGACCGCGCCCGACAGCGCGGCCCGCACCATCCCGACCGGGTCGGTGACCGTGGCCCCCGGGATGCCGAGCGCCAGCCCGACCAGGCCGCGCTCGGCGCCGGTGTCCGGGTCGGCCGCAGCCACCGAGGGGTGGGCGACGACGATCGCCGTCCGCCCGAAACGCTCGGCGATCTCGTCGGCGGCGCCGGGGGTCAGCGTGAAGACGACCTCCGCGGTGGCCAGCAGCGCGGCCAGGTGGGCGTCGTGCCGGTGCCGCTCGGGCCGGTCGGGGTCGCGCAGTTGGTGCACGGTGACGACCAGTGGCACGCCGGTGCGGCGCAGCGCCTCGGTCCAGCTGACCACCTCGTCCTCGTGCAGGTGCCCGTAGCCGGTGTGCACGTGCACGACGTCGACCAGGCCGGCGTGCGCGGTGAGGTACGCCGGGTCCAGCCACGGGCTCGGGTCGTGGTCGGGACCCACCCGCACCGCGGAGGCGGGCAGCACGGCGTCGACGTAGGGATCGGCGTGCGGCACCGTGGCGACGCGGATCCGCGCGGGCGACGCGGACGTCGGGAGTGCGTGCATCACTCGGGCGGCCACTCCTCCTGCGGTCGAGCACTGCGACGGCAGGGGCGGTGCTCCTCGGTGAACTCCGGTGAGTTCCGATACCCCAGGATGGTGCCGCACAACCGTGTGGGAACTCACCAGGTGGCGTGCGTCACCCCATGGGGGCTCACCCGGGGCGGCTGCGGCCCTCCCGCGCGGCGGCGTACGCCGGGGCCCGGAACCGGGCCATCGGGCCGTCGGCGAGCAGCCCCGGCGGCGGGTGGCGGACGGCATCGAAGCGCAGGTCGGGGTCGAGGCCGTCGGCCGGGTCCCCCAGGGTCAGCCGGCCGAACGGCACCCACGCGCCCGCGCCGCGGGCGACCACCAGCCGGAACGTCGTCCCGGGGGCCGCGGCGGCGACCGGCGCCGGGTCCGACGGCAGGGCCTCCGGCCGGTCCGGGACCGCGGCCAGCCGGAGCGTCCCCGCGGCCGAGCGGTAGCCCATGATCGACGAGTAGGTGGTCGCGGCGTCGACCCGGAGCACCGGCAGGAGCCGCGTCCAGCGGCCGGAGCCGGTGCTCGACAGCAGGAGGTCCACGGGCCGGCCGCCGTCGGGCAGGCGGACCGCGAGACCCAGCAGGTCGGGCAGCGGGGCGGGCAGGCCCGCCCCGCGGGACAGCCGGACGACGGCGGCCTCGCGCGCCGGCTCGTCCAGCCACGGGACGCCCCAGGAGCCGGGGACGCCGGTCCGCTCCAGGACGGCCGCGACGACGGCGCCGCGGGGGTGCATCGGCTTGCCACGGCGCCGGCGCGCCAGGGCGCCCAGCGGCACCGCGGCCAGTCGTCCGGCCAGCCTCGCGAGGTCGTGCACGCCGCTGCCCTACCCGCGCCCCCGGGCCGTGCACGTGTCGTTCGTCAACCGGCAGGACCTGCCGGTGGCCGGCCGGGATGTCCGTCGTTCCTTGCCTGTGACACGGAGCAGTCCGCCGCATACGGTCAGTCAGTGCTCACGACGCTCCTGGTCACCGGCGGGGTCCTCGCCGGGCTGCTCCTGCTGCTCGCCCTGATCGTCGCCCTGAGCTCCCGGCCCGCTCCCCGCACCGCTCCGCGGCCCGGTGAGCGCGCGGCCGGCTGGGTGGCCGACGCCGGCCGCCCGCACCCCGACGCGTGGTCGCCGATCACCACGACGACGGAGATCCGCCCGGTCCGCTGACCGGGCCCCTGGTCCGGCGTCCCGGCGGCTGCGGACGGCGCGCCGCCGGGACGACCCGCCCCCTCAGCGCCGCACCGGCTCCCACTGCGACTCGGCGCGCAGCACCGGCTTGAGCACCTTGCCGCCGGGGTTGCGGGGCAGCACCGCCGTCCGCACGGACACGAACTGCGGCACCTTGAAGTCGGCCAGGTGCTCCCGGGCGTGCGCCAGGAACGCCTCGACGTCGAGCTCGGTGCCGGGCACCGGCACGACGACGGCGCCGACCTTCTCCCCCATCACCGGGTCGGGCACCCCGACGACGGCGACCTCGAAGACCCCCGGCGCGGCCGCCAGCGCGTTCTCCACCTCGACGCAGTACACGTTCTCGCCGCCGCGGTTGATCATGTCCTTGGCGCGGTCGACGACGTAGGTGAACCCGTCGTCGTCGATGCGCGCCAGGTCGCCGGAGTGCAGCCAGCCGTCGGTGAACGCCTGCGCGGTCGCCTCCGGCTTGTTCCAGTAGCCCTGGACGACGTTGGCGCCGCGGATGAGCAGCTCCCCGACGCCGGTGGCGGGGTCGACGCCCTCCAGCCGCAGGTCGACCACCGGCGCGGGGAAGCCCACCGAGTCGGCGTGCGTGCCGGCGTACTCGTGCGGCAGGAACGTCGAGATCGACGACGTCTCCGACAGCCCGAACCCGTTGCCCACCCGCGCCGCGGGGAACGCCTCCTTGATCCGCGCGACGAGCTCCGGCGCGATCGGTGCCCCGCCGTAGGTGGCGAACCGGACCCCGCCCACGTCGACGTCGGCGAAGGCCGGCTGGTTGACCGCCAGCCAGAACACCGCGGGCACCGAGGTGACGACCGCGATCCGCTCCTCCGGGATGACCCGCAGGAACCGGCCGACCTCGAACGCCGGCATGACCACCGCCGCCGCGCCGCCCTCCAGCGCCGGCAGCAGCTGGCTGTTGCAGCCGGTGACGTGGAACAGCGGCACGCTGACCAGGTTGCGCAGCGTCGGGTCGTGCCGGCCCAGCCCGACCACCCGGCGGGCGTTCTCCGTGTTGGTCAGGAAGTTCTCGTGGCTGGTCATCGCGCCCTTGGGGAAGCCGGTCGTCCCCGAGGTGTAGAAGATCGCCGCGAGGTCGGACCGGGTGAGCCCCTCCTCCGCGTACGGCGCCCCGTCGGGCAGCGGCTCCCCCGGCGCCAGCACCACCCGCGCGCCGCTGTCGTCGACCACGTACTGCGCCTCGGGCTCGGTGAACCGGGTGTTCACCGGCACCGCGACGCCGCCGGCCAGCAGCGTGCCGAAGAAGCCCAGGACCCAGTCGGCGCCGTTGCCCAGCCGGATCGCCACCCGGTCGCCGCGGCCGACGCCGGCCTCCCGCAGCCCGCCGGCGACCCGCGCCGCGCCGTCCCACAGCTGCCGGAAGGTCAGCCGGGGGCCGTCGACCTCGACGACCGCCTCGCCGTCCGGGTCGCGCTCGACCGAGGCCCGCAGCATCGCGACGACGGAGGCCGGCAGGTCGGTGTAGTGCTTGACGCCGGCCGCGTCGCGCTCGACCCCCGCCTCGTCGAAGGGGTGCAGCGCCATCTCAGTAGGTCCCGGTGTTCTCGAAGTACCGGCGCGGGACGTCCACCAGCATCGTGGTGATCTGCTCCTCGGTGACGCCGCGCTCGCGCACGTAGGGCAGGACGTCGTCGTGGATGTGCGTGTAGTGCCACTGCGGCAGGAGGTCCATGACGCCGGGCGCCAGCCAGTCGATGTAGCAGGAGGCGTCCTGCGAGAGCACCATCCGGTCGGCGTAGCCGCGGCGGCACATCTCGACCAGCGTGTCGGCGCGGGCCTCGAAGGTCGTGTCCAGGTTGATGCCGAACCGGTCCATGCCGAGGACGAAGCCCGCGTCGGCGAGCTCGGACAGGTGGTCGACGTCGGTGGTGTCCCCGCTGTGCCCGAGCACGACCCGGCCCGGGTCGACGCCCTCGTCCGCGAGGACCTTCTGCACCTCCAGTCCGGTGTGGCTGCCCGGGTGGGTGTGCACGGTGATCGGGGCGCCGGTGGCGCGGTGGGCCTTGGCGACGGCGCGCATGACCCGCTCCACGCCGGGGGTGAGGCCCTGGTGGTCGATGGCGCACTTGAGGAACGCCGCCCGGACCCCGGTGCCGGCGATCCCGTCGGTGATGTCGCCGACGAACATGTCGACCATCGGGTCGGGCACCTCGGCGCCGACGGCCGCGTCGAGCGCCGGGCCACGGTAGTGGAAGAAGAACGGGACGTCGTCGTAGGTGTAGCAGCCGGTCGCGACGACGATGTTGAGGTCGACCTGCTCGGCGATCCGCTGGATGCGCGGGATGTACCGGCCGAGGCCGATGACGGTGGGGTCGACGATGGTGCGCACGCCGGTCCCGGCCAGCTTCGTCAGCTTCCGCACCGCGTCGGCGACCCGGTCGTCCTCGCTGCCCCACTCGTCGGGGTAGTTCTGCTGGACGTCGGCGTTGAGCACGAACACGTGCTCGTGCATGAGGGTCGGGCCGAGGTCGGCGGTGTCGACGGGGCCGCGGACGGTCTGCACCTGGGGCAACGGGTCCTCCTCTGGACGTCCCGGACGACGCCGTCCGGGAACCGGGACGCTACCGAGGACGTGACCGGCGTCGCACCGGGTCAGGCGCCGGTCATCAGCTCCGCGGCCCGCTCGCCGACCAGCACCGCGGTCGCCGCGGGCCCGCGGGAGGGCGCCTCCGGCAGCACCGACGTGTCGGCCACCCGCAGCCCCGCGACGCCGCGCACCCGCAGGTGCTGGTCCACGACGGCGCCCGGGTCGCCGTCGGGGCCCATCCGGGCGCTGCCGGCCAGGTGCACCGCCGTCGTGAGGTGCGCGCGGACCCAGCCGTCGAGGGCGGTGTCGTCGGCGAGGACGTCCGCGGGCGGGCCGGGGCGGGCGGCGACCAGCGGGGCCAGCGCGCGGGTGCGCAGCAGGCTGTCGGCCAGGCGCACCGCCTCGCGCAGCCGCCGCCGGTCGGCCGCGGTCGCCAGGTACCGGTGCTCGATCCGCGGCGGCGCCGCCGGGTCGGCCGAGACCAGCGACAGCCGGCCGCGGCTCTCCTCGCGGTACAGCCCGGCGGCCAGCGACAGCGTGCGGTGGTCCCCGCCGCCGCCGGGGACCACCCGCCCCCAGGGCCGCAGCCAGGGCAGCACCTCCAGGTCGCCGGGCACGGGCGAGTCCGAGGAGGTGGCGTTCAGCGACCCGTGCAGCGGCAGCGGCCAGTCGCCCTCGGGCAGCCCGGGCACGGGGACCCAGGGCAGGGACACCAGCGGGTGGTCGGACAGGTCGACACCCACCCCGGGCAGGTCGGCGACGACGCCGAGGCCGTGCGCGCGCAGGTCCGCGGCCGGGCCGATCCCGGAGAGCAGCAGCAGGTGCGGCGAGCCGACGGCGCCGGCGGCCAGCACCACCTCGGCGGCGCGCACCGGGCCGGCGTCGGTGTCCACGCCCACCGCGCGGCCGCGCTCGACGAGCACCCGCCGCACCCGCACCCCGCCGCGCACGGCCAGCCGCGGCGACCCGCGCCGCGGGGACAGGTAGGCCATCGCCGCGTTGACCCGCAGGCCGCCGTCGACGGTGAACGGCACCGGCCCGTAGCCGGGCGGGCCGCCGGCGTTCTTGTCCGGCTCCTCCGGGACGCCGAGCTCCCTGGCCGCCGCGGCCAGCGCCGCGGTCAGCGGCGAGCCGCCGGAGGGCCGGGTGACCGGCAGCGGGCCGCCGCGGCCGTGCCCCGGCCGGTCGCCGTACTGGCGGTCGTCCTCGAGCCGGCGCCAGGCCGGCAGCGTGGCCGCGAGGCTCCACAGGTCGTTGCCCGCGGCGGCCCAGCCGGCGTGGTCGGCGGGGGTGGCGCGGACGAAGTAGCCGCCGTTGACGGCGCTGGACCCGCCGACCACCCGCCCGCGCGGCAGCGGGGCGGTCGTGCCCGGGGTCAGCTCGGTGGTGAACGACCAGTTCGCCGGGTGCCCCGGCACGGTGGCGCGCAGCGTGGCGGCGTCGCGCAGGTCGGGAGGGAAGTCGGCGGGCCGGGGGTGGTCGGCGCCGGCCTCGAGCAGCAGCACCCGGCGGCCGGCGTCGGCGAGGCGGGCGGCCAGCGCGCAGCCGGACGAGCCGGCGCCCACCACGACGACGTCCCAGCTCACAGGCCGAGGACCCCCGGCAGGTCCAGCCGCCGGACCTTGCCGGTGGAGGTGCGCGGCAGCTCCCCCACCGGGTGCAGGCTCTTGGGCCGCTTGGCCGGGGACAGCCGCTCGCGGGCCCAGGCGCCGAGGTCGGCGGGGTCGGCGGCGCCCACGTAGGCGGCGACCACCCGCTGCCCCCACTCCTCGTCGGGGACGCCGACCACCGCGCTCTCCACCACGTCCGGGTGCGCGTCGAGGACCGCCTCGACCTCGGCCGGGTAGACGTTCACCCCGCCGGAGATGACCAGGTCCTCGCGGCGGCCGTCGAGCCAGACGGTGCCGTCGGGGTCGACCCGGCCGAGGTCGCCGACGGTGACCCGGTCGCCGCGCCAGGCCGCCGCGGTCTTCTCCGGGGCGCGCCAGTACTCGAACCGCGCCCACCGCGGCACCGCGCACCACAGCTGGCCCCGCTCGTCGGTCTCCAGCCGCCGGCCCGGCCGCGCGCGGCCGACGCTGCCCGGGTGCGCCAGCCAGTCGTCGGTGGAGCAGACGGTGAACTGGGCCTCGGTGGAGCCGTAGAACTCCCAGACGCTGCCCGCCGGCAGCGCGTCGAGCACCGCCCGCTTGAGCAGCTCGGGGCAGGGCGCGCCGGCGTGCGCGAGGACGCGGAAGGAGGACCAGTCGACGTCGTCGCGGGCGAGCAGCCGGCGCAGGTGGGTGGGGACGCAGAACGTCGTCGTGGGGGCGAGCGTGCCGACCGCCGCGGCCGCCCGGGCGGCGTCGAACGGGCCGGGCAGCAGCACCTCGCCGCCGGCCAGGAGCGTGTGGACGGCGAACCGCAGCGGCGCCGAGTGGTGCAGGGGCGAGAGCACCAGGTGCCGGTCGGCGGCGGTGAAGCCCCAGAGGTCGATCTCCTCGGCGGCCAGCGCCCGGGCGTCGCCGTCGTCGAGGACGCCGGACCACACGCCCTTGCGCCGCCCGGTGGTGCCCGACGTGTAGTGCATCGGCCGGGCCAGCGGCACCTCGGCCAGGCCGGCCTCGTCGTCACCGGTGAGCAGCGCGGCGGGGTCGCTGCCGGCGTCGAGCGCGGGGTCGGCGTCCGCGGCGAGGGCGGCCCGCTCGGCGGCGGGCAGCGCCGGGTCGAGCACCACGGGCACGATCCCGGTGCGCAGCGCCCCGAGGACGACGGCCAGCAGCGCCGGGGAGGACGCCGCCGACACCAGCAGCCGGTCGCCGCGCCGCAGCCCGGCCGCCCGCAGCGCCGCCGCGGCCCGCCGCTGGTCGCGCTCGCTGTCGGCGGCCCGGACGACGGCGACCCCGCTCACGGCAGGCGCACCCGCTCGCCCTCGACGACGACGTGCCCCTCGGCGGCCAGCTTGGCCAGCGTGGCGCGGGTCGACTGCGCGGCCGCCGGCCACAGCGCCCGCGGCACCTCGGCGTAGACGTCGGCCACCACCGCGTCGACGGTGCCCGCCCCGCGGACCAGCGCGGCCAGCAGCTGCGACTCCCGGAAGGCGCGGTGGGCCAGGTAGAAGTCGAGGACGGCGCCCGGGTCCTCGGTCAGCTCCGGCCCGTGCCCGCAGTACAGCGCGCTCGGCCCGAGGTCGTGCACCCGCCGCAGCGACTCCAGGTAGGCGACGACGTCGCCCTCCGGGTGGGTGACCACCGACGTGCCGCGCCCCAGGACGTGGTCGCCGACCAGCACCGCCCCGGACTCCAGCCGGAAGGCCAGGTGGTCGGGGGTGTGCCCGGGCGTCGGGACGACGTGGAGCGCGGTGCCCGCCAGGCGCAGCCGCTCCCCCGGCTCGAGCACCCGCCCGCCGGGCCCCGCGACGGCGGCGTCGGCCGCGGCGACCGGCGCGCCGAACCGGGTCCCCCACGGCCGCGCGGCCTCGGCGTGGTCGCCGTGGTGGTGGGTGACCAGGACGGCGACACAGCGCGCGTCGCGGGCGGCCAGCGCCTCCTCCACCGCGGCGAGGTGGGCGGGGTCGTCGGGGCCGGGGTCGACCACGACGGCCTGCCCGCTGCCCGGCGCGCCGACGAGGTAGGTGTTGGTGCCGTCGAGGGTCATGCCCGACGCGTTGGGGGCCAGCACGCGGGTGACCAGCGGCTCGAGGTCCGCCGTCCGCGGCAGCCCGCCGGGGGCGGGGAGGTCCCAGGTGACGCGTGGGTCGGCGGGGGCGCGCACGCCCGCACGGTAGCCCGCGCCCGCACGCGGACCGCCCGCCCGGCCGTTAGCCTCCGGGCATGCGATCGATCGCGCAGCTGTCCCGCTCCGCCGTCGTGGCCGCGGCCGCGGCCGTCGTGCTCACCGCCTGCGGGGGCTCCGACGGGTCGGGCAGCGAGGAGACCGCCGAGTCCACCGCCGCGAGCACCTCCAGCTCCGCCGAGTCCAGCGGCAGCCCCAGCGGCCCCTCCGGCCCCAGCGACGACCCCGCCGTCGCGGCGTTCTGCGAGCAGGCCGCGCAGTACGAGGAGCTCGGCAACCAGCTCTCGGCCGCGACGCCCGAGCAGCTGCCCGGCCTGCTGCAGCAGGCGGCCGCCGCGTTCGACTCGGTGCAGCCGCCGGCCGAGATCGCGGGCGACTGGCAGGTCGTGGGCGACGCCGTCCAGGCCTTCTCCGACACCGCCAACTCCGTCGACCTCACCACCCCCGACGGCCAGGCCCAGCTGCAGACCGCGGCCCAGGAGTTCGTGACCGTCGCGCAGGGCCCGGAGGCCACCAAGGTCGCCCAGTTCGGCGAGCAGAACTGCGGCGCCGCCGCCCCCACCAGCTAGTCGGCAGCACGACGACGGCCCGCTCCCCGCTCGGGGGCGGGCCGTCGTCGTGCTCGCCCCCTGCAGGGGTCCGCCGCGAGCCGGCGAGGGGTGGGGACGGGGTCCTCCGATCAGCAGCCGCTGATCGACACCCCGCGGGCGCGCAGCCACGGCACCGGGTCGACCTGGCCGCCGTGGAGGGCGCCCGAGGGGTGGACCTCGAAGTGCAGGTGCGGGCCGGTGGACTGGCCCCGGTTGCCGACCTCGGCGATCAGCTCGCCCGCGACCACGCGCTCGCCGGTGCCGACGTACTCGACGTCGACGTGGCCGTACACCGTCACCGCGCCGTCGTCGCCGCGGATGTAGACGGCCAGGCCGAAGCCGGTCGCCGGGCCGTGCCGGACGACGACGCCGGAGGTGGCCGCGTAGATCGGCGTCCCGATCGGGGCGGCGATGTCCACGCCGCCGTGCAGGACGCCCCAGCGGGCGCCGAAGCAGCTCGAGGTCCGGCCCGAGGTCGGCTTCACGTAGCCGGACCCGCTGACCTCGGAGGCGGCGGCGGTCCGGGTGCCCGACGCCGCCGCGGCGCGGGCGGCGGCGGCCGCGGCCGCGGCCTCCTCGGCGGCCCGGGCGGCGGCCGCGGCCGCGGCGGCCTCCTCCTCGGCCTTCTGCCGCTGCCACTCCTGGTAGGCGTCCCGGGCGCCCTGCAGCTCCAGCAGGTGGATCTGCGCCGCCTGCAGCTGCTGGTCCAGCGTGGCCTTGTTCGCCTCGGCCGCGGCGACGGCGGTCTGCTGCGCGGCCACCTGCGCGTCGGCCGCGGCCTTGGCGTCGGCGGCCTGCTGCTCGGCCGCCGCGGCCGCGTCCCGGGTGGCCCGCGCGGCGGACTCGGCGTTGGCCTGCCGGACCCGCGCGACCTCGAACTCCTCGAGGACGTCGACCTGGGTGTCGGCGACGTACTCCAGCAGCGCGGCCCGCTGGACGAGCTCGCCGGGGCCGGCGGAGTCCAGCAGCGCGGACGCGGTGGCCAGGGTGGGGTCGTTGACGTAGCTGTCGCGGGCGAACCCGGCGATGCGGTCGATCGCGGCGTCGACGGCGTCGGTCGCGGCCTGCAGGTCCGCGGCGGCCTGGGCGGCGGCCGCCTGGGCCTGGACGAGGGCCTCCTCCGCGGCGAGGTAGGCGGTGCCCGCGGCCTCGGCCAGCACGCCGAGCCGCTCGAGCTCGCTCTCGGCGGCGGCCACCTCGGCGGCGAGCCGGCCCACCTCGGCGGCGGCGGCGTCCTGGGCCGCCCGGGCGTCGGCGATCTGGCCGTCGCTCGGGTTCGGCGGCGGTGGCGGGACGGCGAGCGCGGGCCCGGCTGTGCCGAGCAGGACCGCGCAGGAGAGCAGGCCGACCAGGGCGGCGCGGACGCCGCCACGGCGGCCGCGGGTCCGGGCGGGACGGCACTGCGGCATCGGGCGCTCCCTGGGGAAGAGGGGGTGGTGCAGGTGCGGCGTCAGCGTCGTCCGGCGGACACGCGCCACAGTGGCAACACGCGGCACGGAAGTCACACCGTGACCGCACGACACAGTCACCGACATCCGTCACAGCACTTGTCGACATCCCGGGCGGCGGACTTGAGACCCCCTCGGGGGTGACGGACGGCACTTCCGCACGTTCTAGGCTCGGCGGTCGTGGACGTCTTCGGCTCCGGCGCTGAACAGGTGGTCTTCTGCTCCGACCCGGCCTCGGGCCTGAGGGCGGTGATCGCCGTCCACTCGACGGCGCTGGGCCCCGCGCTCGGCGGCACCCGCTTCCACCCCTACGCCACCGAGGACGAGGCGGTCGCCGACGCGCTGCGCCTGGCCCGGGCGATGACCTACAAGAACAGCCTGGCCGGCCTCGACCTCGGCGGCGGCAAGGCCGTCGTCATCGGCGACCCGCGCACCGACAAGACCGAGGCGCTGCTGCGGGCCTACGGGCGGTTCGTCGAGGCCCTCGGCGGCCGGTACCTGACCGCGTGCGACGTCGGCACGACCAACGCCGACCTCGACCTCGTCGGCCGGGAGACCCGCTTCGCCCACGGCCGCTCCGAGGTGTACGGCGGCTGCGGGGACTCCTCGGTGCTCACCGCGTTCGGCGTCTTCCAGGGCATGCGCGCCGCCGCCCAGCACCGCTGGGGCGAGCCGACGCTGTCCGGGCGCACCGTCGCCGTCGCCGGCGTCGGCAAGGTGGGCGGCTGGCTGGTCGACCGGCTGGTGGCCGACGGCGCCGACGTCCTCGTCACCGACGTCGACCCCACCGCGGTGCAGCGGGTCCTCACCCGGCACCCCGGCGTCGAGGCGGTCGCCGACACCGCGACCCTGGTGCGCTGCCCGGCCGACGTCTACGCGCCCTGCGCCCTCGGCGGCGCGCTCGACGACGCGACGGTCGCCGCCCTGCAGGCCGAGGTGGTCTGCGGCGGCGCGAACAACCAGCTCGCCCACGAGGGCATCCCGGACCAGCTGACCGCGCGCGGGATCCTCTACGCCCCCGACTACCTGGTGAACGCCGGCGGCGTCATCCAGGTCGAGGACGAGCGGCACGGCTTCTCCTTCGCCCGCGCCGAGGCCAAGGCGGCCGGCATCTTCGACGTCGCGCTGCGGGTGTTCGAGACCGCCGCGGCCGAGGGCGTCTCCCCCGCCGTCGCCGCCGACCGGCTGGCCGAGCAGCGCATCGCGTCGGTGGGCCGGCTGGCCACCATCCGGCTGCCCCGCTGACGACCGGCGGGCGTCCGGGCAGGGGGCCCGCGTGCCCTGGCCGAGCGGACCCGGATCGGCAGACCCTGGTGGCACACGACCTCCGGACCGGGGCTCAGCCGACCTCTGGGGCACCGCCACCAGCACCGGCCCGCCAGGCCGGGCGGAGATCTCCTACCGCCCGTACCGGATCTGACGGCGTCGGCCCCGCCGTCCCCTCGCCGAGCACCGTTGCAGGAGTCGGCGCCGGCCGTGGCCCGTACCACGCCCCCCGTCGGGGGACGGCGGGGGGAGACCCGTGCCGGGGGTCGATCCGTGTCGTAGTCTTGCTCAAGACACAGTCACTCAGTCGGGGTCGCCACGCGGGCCGTCCAGCCCGTGAGCTGGGCTCCCGTTCTCCGTTATGAGGGGGTCGAGCCGATGGGGCGCGGCCGAGCGAAGGCCAAGCAGACACGCGTGGCCCGTGAGCTCAAGTACAGCTCACCGAACACCGACCTCTCCGCGCTTCAGCGCGAGCTGGCGGGTTCTACTCCGTCTCCCTACGCCGCTCCGGCGGCGAAGGACGACGACGAGGACGAGTACACCGACCGATGGGCGGACGACGACTCCGAGGACGACTGGGCAGCCAGTCGCTGAGGGTCGGCTCCCCGCCGATCTGATCGACACGACGCACCGCCGTCCCCCGCGGGGCGGCGGTGCGTGCCGTGATCAGCGGTAGGACCCCACCAGCCGCGCGCCGGTCCCGCCGGTGCCGACGGTGCCCGCCACCCAGGCCGGCACCCCGCGGCCGGTCAGGAGGCCCACCGCCCGCTCGGCCGCCTCGGCGGCGACGACGGCGACCATGCCGACGCCGCAGTTGAACGCCCGCTCGGACTCCTCGCGCGGCACGCCGTGCTCCTCGAGCAGGGACACCGCGGCCGGCAGCGACCAGGTGCCGCGGTCGAGCACCGCCTCCAGCCCGTCGGGCACCACCCGCGCGGTGTTGCCGGCGAGCCCGCCGCCGGTGACGTGCGCGAACGCGTGCACGCCGTCGACGCCGAGCTCCGCCACCAGCGCCAGGCAGTCGAGCGCGTAGACGCGGGTGGGCTCGAGCAGCGCGTCGCCCAGCGGGCGGTCCAGCCCGGCGGGGGTGGCGGCGAGGTCGAGCCCGGCGGCGGACACCACGCGGCGGACCAGCGAGTAGCCGTTGGAGTGGAACCCGCTCGAGGCCATCGCGACGACGACGTCGCCGTCGCGGACCCGTTCGGGCCCGAGCACCGCGTCGGCCTCGACGACGCCGACCGCGGTGGCGGCCAGGTCGTACTCGTCGGCGGCCATGAGGTCGCCGTGCTCGGCGGTCTCCCCGCCGACCAGCGAGGCCCCGGCCAGCTCGCACCCGGCCGCGATGCCGGTGACGATCGCGGCGATCCTCTCGGGGATGACCTTGCCGCAGGCGACGTAGTCCTGGAGGAACAGCGGCTCGGCGCCGCAGGCCACGAGGTCGTCGACGACCATGGCGACCAGGTCGATGCCGACGGTGTCGTGCCGGTCCAGCTGCCGCGCCAGGGCGATCTTGGTGCCGACGCCGTCGGTGGACGAGGCGATCAGCGGGCGCCGGTAGCGGGTCGTGTCGAGCGCGAACAGCCCGGCGAAGCCGCCCAGGCCGCCGACCACCTCGGGCCGGCGGGTCCGCTCGACCGCCGTCCGCATGAGGTCCACGGCCCGCTCGCCGGCGTCGATGTCGACGCCGGAGTCCGCGTAGGTGAAGCCCCCGCTCACGGACGGCGCAGGGCGTCGTCGGCGCCGCCGGGCACCGCGGGGCTGCCGGCCTGCTGGCCGGTCCAGCCGGTGACGGCGCGCCCGGCGTCGTCGACCCGCGGCATGGGGGTGCGGGCCACGCCCGCGGGGAGACTGCCCTCGAGGACGTGCTTGCCGAGCACCCCGGACTCGCCGAGCGGGATCGGGTACTGGCCGGTGAAGCACGCGGTGCACAGCCGGTTGACCGGCTGCTCCGTGGCGGCGACCAGGCCCTGCTCGGAGACGTAGCCGAGGGAGTCGGCGTTGATGGAGGCGCGCACGCCGTCGACGTCGAGGCCGTTGGCGATCAGCTCGGCGCGGCTGGCGAAGTCGATGCCGTAGAAGCAGGGCCACTTCACCGGCGGGCTGGAGATGCGCACGTGCACCTCGACCGCGCCGGCCTCCCGCAGCATGCGGATCAGCGCGCGCTGGGTGTTGCCGCGCACGATCGAGTCGTCGACGACGACCAGCCGCTTGCCGCGGATGACGTCGCGCAGCGGGTTGAGCTTGAGCCGGATGCCCAGCTGCCGGATGGTCTGCGACGGCTGGATGAACGTGCGGCCGACGTAGGAGTTCTTGACCAGCCCGAGCCCGTAGGGGATGCCGCTGGCCTCGGCGTAGCCGACGGCGGCGGGCGTGCCGGACTCCGGGACCGGGATGACCAGGTCGGCGTCGGCGGGCTGCTCCTTGGCCAGCCGGCGGCCGATCTCGACCCGGGCGGCGTGCACGCTGCGGCCGCCGATCGTGGTGTCGGGGCGGGCCAGGTAGACGTACTCGAAGACGCAGCCCTTGGGCTCGGCCGGGGCGAAGTGCTGGCTGCGCAGGCCGTTCTCGTCGATGGCCAGCAGCTCGCCGGGCTCCACCTCGCGGACCACCGAGGCGCCGACGATGTCGAGGGCCGCCGTCTCGCTGGCCACCACCCAGCCGCGCTCGAGCCGGCCGAGGACCAGCGGGCGCACGCCCTGCGGGTCGCGGGCGGCGTAGAGGGTGTCCTCGTCCATGAAGGTGAGGCTGAACGCACCGCGCAGCTGCGGGAGCACCTCCATCGCCGCGGCCTCGACGCTCATGTCGGGCCGGGCGGCGATCAGCGAGGTGACCAGGTCGGAGTCGGTGCTGGCGGTGAACGCGCCGGGGACGCCGGCGTCCGCGGCCCGACTGGCCAGCTCCGCGGTGTTGACCAGGTTGCCGTTGTGGCACAGGGCCAGGCCGGTGCCCGCGTCGGTGGTGCGGAACGTCGGCTGGGCGTTCTCCCAGGTGGAGGCGCCGGTGGTCGAGTACCGGGTGTGCCCGACGGCGAGGTGGCCGCGCAGGCTGCCCAGGGTGGACTCGTCGAACACCTGGCTGACCAGGCCGAGGTCCTTGTAGACGACCACCGACGCGCCGTCGGAGACCGCGATGCCCGCCGCCTCCTGACCGCGGTGCTGGAGGGCGTACAGGCCGAAGTAGGTCAGCTTCGCGACCTCCTCCCCCGGTGCCCAGACGCCGAAGACGCCACAGGCGTCCTGGGGACCGGGAGCATGGGGGTCGAGGTCGTGCGTCAGCCGTCCGTCACCGCGAGGCACACCGACGAGCGTACCGGCGCCTCCGGGGGTACCTCCTGTCCGAGCCGTGATCGTGACCACCCGGCTGCGATGCCCGCAGGTCCGGCGTGTGCCACGGGCGCGCGGAACCCCGGCCGGGGTCCGGCGCGTTGACGGACGGCCCACCCTGAGAGGAACCGACATGAGCAGCGACCGGCCCGACCCGAACGACTTCCTGGAGATGGCCCAGCGGATGCTGCGCGGGCTGTTCGACCCCTCGCGCGGCGGCGACAGCGGCGAGGACGAGGACCCGTGGCGGCGGGCGACCGACCGCGACACGCGGCAGCGCCGGCACGAGCCCAGCGCCGAGGAGCGGCGGGAGAACCTCACGTTCGCCCTCGCCACGCGCGCCGTCGAGGCGCTGGAGGACCTGGCGCTCAACGTCGCCGCGATCCGCCAGCGCCTGGAGCGGTCGGGCACGCCGGAGACCCCGGCGGCAGGGTCCGGCAGCGACGGGACCCCCGCCGGGGGCGACGCCGGCCCGGCGTGACGCCGGGCCGGCGCCCCTACCGGACGGTGCCGATCTCGGCGGAGATGCGGGTGTCCTCGCCGTGCCCGGTGTGCACCACCGTGTCGCCGTGCAGGGTCAGCAGCTTGCTGCGGATCGACCGCACGATCGTCGGGTGGTCGCTGAAGCTGCGTCCGGTGGCGCCGGGGCCGCCGTGGAACAGCGTGTCGCCGGTGAAGACGGCGGCGAGGTCCGGCGCGTGCAGGCAGGTGCTGCCCGGCGAGTGACCGGGGGTGTGCAGCGCGGTCAGCGACGTGCCGGCGACCCGGAAGCGGGTGCCCTCGGCCAGCGCCTCGTCGGGCTCGGCGCTCTCGTGGACCATCTCCCACAGCACCCGGTCGGCGGGGTGGAACCAGACCGGCGCGCCGGTGGCCTCGCGCAGGTCGACCGCGGCGGTGATGTGGTCGTTGTGCCCGTGGGTGAGCACGATCGCCGTCACCTTCCGCCCGCCGACCGCCTCGACGATCGGCTCGGCGCGGTGCGGGGCGTCGATCACCAGCACCTCGTCGTCGTCGCCGACGAGCCAGACGTTGTTGTCGACGTCGAAGTCCTGCCCGTCGAGGCTGAACACCCCGGAGACGACGGTCCTCTCGATGCGGGCGGCCATCAGAAGACCACCACCGACCGCAGCACCTCGCCCTTGTGCATCTTCTCGAAGGCGGCCTCGACGTCGTCGATGCCGATGGTCTCCGAGACGAAGTCCTCGAGCGGGAAGCGGCCCTGCCGGTAGAGGTCGACCAGCATCGGGAAGTCCCGCGACGGCAGGCAGTCGCCGTACCAGGAGGACTTCAGCGCCCCGCCGCGGCCGAACAGCTCGATCATCGGCAGGGTGAGCTGCATGTCCGGGGTCGGGACGCCGACCAGCACCACGCGGCCGGCCAGGTCGCGGGCGTAGAAGGCCTGCTCGAACACCTCCGGGCGGCCGACCGCGTCGATGGCGACGTCGACGCCGAACCCGCCGGTGAGGCCCTTGATCGCCTCGACGGCGTCGGTCTGCCGGGAGTTGACGGTGTGGGTGGCGCCGAACCCCTTGGCCCACTCCAGCTTCCGGTCGTCGACGTCGACGGCGACGATCGTCGTCGCGCCGGCCAGCCGCGCCCCGGCGATGGCGGCGTCCCCGACGCCGCCGCAGCCGAAGACGGCGACGGACTCGCCGCGCTGCACCGCCCCGGTGTTGATCGCCGCGCCCACGCCCGCCATGACGCCGCAGCCGATCAGCCCGGCGGCGGTGGCGGGTGCCTCGGGGTCGACCTTCGTGCACTGCCCGGAGGCGACCAGCGTCTTCTCCACGAAGGCGCCGATGCCCAGCGCCGGGGACAGCTCCGTGCCGTCCTCGAGGGTCATCTTCTGCGTGGCGTTGTGGGTGTTGAAGCAGTACTGCAGCTGGCCCTTGCGGCAGGCGCGGCACTGCCCGCACACCGCCCGCCAGTTGAGGACGACGAAGTCGCCCACGGCCACGTCGGTGACGCCCTCGCCGACGGCGGCGACGGTCCCGGCGGCCTCGTGGCCGAGCAGGAACGGGAAGTCGTCGTTGATGCCGCCCTGGCGGTAGTGCAGGTCGGTGTGGCAGACCCCGCAGGCCGCGACGTCGACCACCGCCTCGCCCGGCCCCGGGTCGGGCACCAGGACCGTCTCGACGCTGACCGGTGCTCCCTTGCTGCGGGCGACGACGCCCCTCACCTCGTAGGCCATGCCGGGAGCCTATGGGCGGCCCCGCGGGGTCCGCGCCCGCTGCTCCCGCTGGCCGGGAACCCCGCCCCGACGGGCAGGTTCCCGAACCCGGCCGTAGCGTTCCCCACAGTCGTCGTCCCTGTGGAGGTCCCCCGTGGCGCTACCCGGCTTCCTGCGCCGTGAGCGCATCGTCGCCCGTCCTGGCTTCAACCGGTGGCTCATCCCGCCGGCGGCGCTGGCGGTGCACCTGTGCATCGGGCAGGCCTACGCCACCAGCGTCTACAAGACCGCGCTGGTCGAGGACTTCGGGACCACCCAGACGGCGATCGGCATCGTCTTCTCCATCGCGATCGTGATGCTGGGCCTCTCGGCCGCCCTGTTCGGCACCTGGGTGGACCGCAACGGCCCGCGCGCGGCGATGTTCGTGTCGGCGTGCTTCTGGGTCACCGGCTTCCTCGTCGGCGGCCTGGGCATCGAGACCCGTCAGCTGTGGCTGCTCTACCTCGGCTACGGCGTGATCGGCGGCATCGGGCTGGGCATCGGCTACATCTCGCCGGTCTCCACGCTGATCAAGTGGTTCCCCGACCGGCCGGGCCTGGCCACCGGCATGGCGATCATGGGCTTCGGCGGCGGCGCGCTCATCGCCTCGCCGCTGTCCCGGCAGCTGATGAGCTGGTACGACCCGAGCTACGACGGCACCGCGGGCACCGTGCCCAACGGCGGCGCCGTCGCCGCGCTGTTCTTCACCTTCGCCGCGGTCTACCTCGTCTTCATGATGTTCGGCGCGTTCATCGTCCGGGTGCCGGCCGAGGGCTGGAAGCCGGCCGGCTTCGACCCGTCCACGGTCAAGCAGAAGGCGCTGGTCACCACCGAGAGCGTCTCGGCCAACAACGCGATCAGGACGCCGCAGTTCTGGCTGCTGTGGACCGTGCTGTTCTGCAACGTCACCGCGGGCATCGGGATCCTCGAGCAGGCCGCGCCGATGATCCAGGACTTCTTCCGCAGCGGGGACACCTCGACCGTCGCCGCGACCGCGGCCGCCGGCTTCGTCGGCGTCCTGTCGCTGTTCAACATGGCGGGCCGGTTCGTGTGGTCCTCGACGTCGGACTTCATCGGCCGCAAGCCGATCTACATGGTGTACCTGGGCGTCGGCCTGGTCCTCTACGTCGCGCTGGCCACCGTCGGCAGCAGCGCCACGTGGGTGTTCGTCCTGCTCGCCGCGGTGATCATCTCGTTCTACGGCGGCGGGTTCGCGACCGTCCCGGCCTACCTGCGCGACCTGTTCGGCACCTACCAGGTGGGCGCCATCCACGGCCGGCTGCTCACCGCGTGGTCGGCGGCCGGCGTGGCCGGGCCGCTGATCGTCAACAGCGTCCTGGACACCCAGGGCGAGCCGGGCAGCCTCGTGGCCGCCAACTACCGGCCGGCGCTGTTCATCATGGTCGGCCTGCTCGCCGTCGGGTTCGTCGCGAACCTGCTGGTGCGGCCGGTGGCCAGCAAGTGGCACGAGCCGCGCCGCGACGCCGCCCCGACCACCCCCTCGACCCCGGAACGGAGCGCCGCCCGATGAGCACGCCGCTGTCGAAGACGACCTCGTCCGACGGGCAGCAGCCCGTGCACACGCCCACCGGGCTGATCGCGTTCGCGTGGACGCTGGTCGGCGTCCCGCTGGCCTACGGCCTGTACCAGACGGTCAAGACCGCGCTGACGCTCTTCACCGGCTGAGCGGCCGCAGCGGCAGGTGGGCCGAGAGGTCGGCCCGGTTGCCGCTGGCGCTGACCCGGCCCCCGGCGACCGCCTCGGCCCAGCCGAGCTCGCCGGTGGCCAGCCGCAGCCAGGTGGCCGCGTCGGTCTCGACGACGTTCGGCGGCGTGCCGCGGGTGTGCCGCGGCCCGGGCACCAGCTGGACGGCGACGTGCGGCGGCACCCGCAGCTCCACCGAGCGGCCGGGCACCTGCTGGGCCAGCCACCGGGCGGTGGTCTTCACCGCCGCGCCCAGCACCGACCGCGCCGGCTGCTCGGCCTCCCCGGCCAGCCAGGGGCGGACGGCGTCGACGGCGGCGCGCAGCTCCTCGGCGGGGATCGGCTGCTGCGCGGGCATCAGCTGGTGGGGACGGTGCCCGCCGGGACGCTGCCCACGGTCGCCTCCGGGGTGCCGAACAGCGCCGGGAGGGTGGCCGTCCACGCCGCGCGGAGCTCGGCCAGCGGCAGCTCGCCGACGCCCTCGACGGTGAGCGCGTCGCCGCCGGTGGTGCCCAGCTCGGTGACCGCGACGCCGGCCCACTCGGCGGTGGTGCGCACCGCCTCGGGGTCGGTGGTGGTGACGACGGCGCGGGCGCCGGACTCGCTGAACAGCGCGGTGAACGCGTCGTCCCCGAGCCGCAGCGTGCCCCCGGTGCCGTAGCGCAGCGCGGACTCGGCCAGCGCCTGCGCCAGGCCGCCGTCGGCGAGGTCGTGCGCGGAGGTGACCAGGCCCTCGCGGCCCAGGGCCCCGAGCAGCTCGCCGAGGGTGCGCTCGGCCTCGAGGTCGACGGCCGGCGGGCGGCCGCCGAGGTGGCCGTGGACGACGCTGGCCCAGGCCGACCCGCCGAACTCCGGCCGGGTCTCGCCGAGCAGCAGCACCGTCTCGCCGGAGGCCCGCCAGCCGGTGGGGATCCGCGTGCGGACGTCGTCGTGGACGCCCAGGACGCCGATGACCGGGGTGGGGTTGATGGCGACGTCGCCGGTCTGGTTGTAGAGGCTCACGTTGCCGCCGGTGACCGGCAGGCCGAGGTCGCGGCAGGCGTCGGCCAGGCCGCGGACGGCCTCGGCGAACTGCCACATGACCTCGGGCTCCTCCGGGGAGCCGAAGTTCAGGCAGTTGGTGACCGCCAGCGGCCGGGCGCCGGTGACGGCGACGTTGCGGTAGGCCTCGGCCAGGTTGAGCTGGGCGCCGGTGTAGGGGTCGAGCCGGGCGAACCGGGCGTTGCCGTCGAGGGCCAGGGCGATGCCGCGGTGGGTGTCCTCGTCGATGCGGACCACGCCGGCGTCGTCGGGCTGGGCGAGCACCGTGTTGCCGCGGACGTAGCGGTCGTACTGCTCGGTCACCCAGGTCTTGTCCGCGCCGTCGGGGCTGGCGACGACGGCCAGCCAGTGCGCGGTGAGCTCCTCCGGCGTGGCCGGGCGGGGCAGCGCGGCCGGGTCGTCGGCCTGCAGGGCGTCGAGGTCGGCGGGGCGCTGCATCGGCCGCTCGTAGACCGGGCCCTCGTGGGCGACGGTGCGCGGCGGGACGTCGACGATGCGCTCGCCGTGCCAGTCGACGGTGAGCCGGTCGCCGTCGGTGACCTCACCGATGACGGTGGCGAGGACGTCCCACTTGCGGCAGACGGCGAGGAAGGCCTCGACCTTGTCCGGCTCGACGATCGCGCACATGCGCTCCTGCGACTCGCTCATGAGGATCTCGGCGGGCGTCAGGGTGCTGTCGCGCAGCGGGACGCGGTCGAGGTCGACGTGCATGCCGCCGGTGCCGGCGCTGGCCAGCTCGGAGGTGGCGCAGGACAGCCCGGCGCCGCCGAGGTCCTGGATGCCGGTGACCAGGTCGGCGGCGAAGATCTCCAGGCAGGCCTCGATGAGCAGCTTCTCGGTGAACGGGTCGCCGACCTGCACGCTCGGGCGCTTGGCCGGGCCCTCCTGGTCGAAGGTCTCGCTGGCCAGCACGCTCACGCCGCCGATGCCGTCGCCGCCGGTGCGGGCGCCGAACAGGACGACCTTGTTGCCGACGCCCTCGGCCTTCGCCAGCCGGACGTCCTCGTGCTTCATGACGCCGACGCACAGTGCGTTGACCAGCGGGTTGCCGGCGTAGCACTCGTCGAACAGCAGCTCGCCGCCGATGTTGGGCAGGCCCAGGCAGTTGCCGTAGCCGCCGACGCCGGCGACGACGCCGGGCAGCACGCGGGCGGTGTCGGGGGCGTCGGCGCGGCCGAAGCGGAGCGAGTCCATGACGGCGACCGGGCGGGCGCCCATGGTGAGGATGTCGCGGACGATCCCGCCGACGCCGGTGGCCGCGCCCTGGTAGGGCTCGACGTAGCTGGGGTGGTTGTGCGACTCGACCTTGAAGGTGACCGCGTAGCCGTCGCCGACGTCGACCACGCCGGCGTTCTCGCCGATGCCGACCAGCAGGTGCTCGCTGCGCGGCAGGTCGCCGAACCGGCGCAGGTGCACCTTCGAGCTCTTGTAGGAGCAGTGCTCGCTCCACATGACCGAGTACATGGCCAGCTCGGCGGTGGTGGGCCGGCGGCCGAGGATGTCGCGGATCCGCGCGTACTCGTCGCTCTTCAGGCCGAGCTCGGCGAAGGGCTGCTCGACGTCCGGGGTGCTCTCCGCGAGCGCGACGGTGTCGAGCCGGTTGGCCAGCGGGCCGGGGCCCGTGTCGAGGTCGGAGAGACCCTGCGTCATGCGCTGACGACCGCCTTCAGGACGCTGGTGAAGAAGCCGAGCCCGTCGGTCGACGGCCCGGTGAGGTCCTCGACGGCGTGCTCGGGGTGGGGCATGAGCCCGACGACCCGGCCGTCCTCGCTGGTGACCCCGGCGACGTCGCGGAGGCTGCCGTTCGGGTTGCCGCCGACGTACCGGACGGCGACCCGGCCCTCGCCCTCGAGCCGCTCGAGCTCGGCCGGCGCGGCCACGTAGCGGCCCTCGCCGTTCTTGACCGGGACGACGATCTCCTGACCCTCGGCGTACGCCGACGTCCACGCGGTGTCGGCCCGCTCGATCCGGAGCCGCTGGTCGCGGTTGCGGAAGTGCAGGTGGCTGTTGCGGGTGAGCGCGCCGGGCAGCAGCCCCGCCTCGCAGAGCACCTGGAAGCCGTTGCAGATGCCGAGGACCGGCATGCCCTGCCGCGCCCGGTCGACGACGTCCTGCACGAGCGGCGCGCGGGCGGCGATGGCGCCGGCGCGCAGGTAGTCGCCGTAGGAGAAGCCGCCGGGCAGGACGACGGCGTCGACGTCCTTGAGGTCGTGGTCGGCGTGCCAGAGGACGACGGGCTCGGCGCCGGCCAGCCGCACCGCCCGGGCGGCGTCGACGTCGTCGAGGGAGCCGGGGAAGGTGATGATCCCGATGCGCACGGCTCAGGCCCCCGGCAGGTGCAGCTCGACGTCCTCGATGACGGGGTTGGCCAGCAGCGTCTCGGCGATCCGCTTCAGCTCTGCCTCGTCCGGGGTGCCCTCGACATCGAGGACGAAGTGCTTGCCCTGGCGGACCCCGGTGACCTGCGTGTGGCCGAGGCGGCCGAGCGCGCCGAGCACCGCCTGCCCCTGCGGGTCGGAGATCTCCGGCTTGAGGACGACGTCGACGACCACCTGCGGCACGGCTCCCGAGCGTACCGGGCTCCCGCACCCGGCCCGCCCGTCCCCGCGAGATCGGCGCTCTCCCCGCGGTCGAGATCACGCGATCTCGCCACCGTGGGGGCCTCTGCCCGGCGAGATCACGTGATCTCGCCGGGTCGCGGGCCGGATGACGGTCGAGATCGCGTGATCTCGTCAGCGCAGTGCCGCGCGGATGGCAGCGATGACCTCGTCCGGCCGGCCGAGGACGTCTGCGGAGGTGAACCGGAGGACCGTCCAGCCGGCGGCGACCAGGCGGTTCTGGCGTCGGAGGTCGTTCACGAACACGTCGCGGTCGCGGTGTCCGTCGCCGTCGAACTCGACGACGACGCGGTGATCAGGCCACGCGAGGTCGACGCGCGCCACGAACCCAGCCGCGTCACGGATCTCGTACTGGACCACCGGAGTGGGTGTCCGGGCCTGGTGCAACAGCCAGCGCAGCACCGACTCCATCGGTGACTCGGACCGGGCGTCGGCGACGGGTACCACCCTCCGGGCTCGGGCCGCGCCCCGGCCCGTCGGCCGGCGGGCGAGCTGACGCTCGAGGTCGGCGGTCGAGCACAGGCCACCGAGGAGCTGGTCGGTCGCCGCCAGCAGGGCCGGCGGTTCGAGCACCCCGGCCAGATCGCGCCACGTGCGCGACGGCGTGGTGACCGGTTGCCCCCACCGGTACGTCACCTCGTCGCCGGCCAAGGGCAGCCGGTGCACCCGCCTGTCGCGGCGGCTCTCCGCGCGGGTGGCTCCCGGCACGGTCAGGTCGACGCGCCGGTCGGCGAGGTCCTGCAGCGGGAGCCGGAGACCCCACAGGTCCGCAGCGGTCCGGTGGCTGAGGACGGCACCGGGCGGGGCGGTCATCAGCACCGCGGCGACCCGCGCGCCGACGTCGTCCACCAAGGCACGCGGCAGGTAGGTGTCGCGTGACAGCCGCTGCACGGCCGGGTGGCGCAGGTGCCGGTCGCCGAGCCCGGCCGCGTGCGCAGCGGCGCGGGTCGTGGGTCCGGTGATGCGCTGACGGCGTCGACTGGGCACCGCGGCACCTTGCCGCGGGATCACAGCTGTCCGCTCACACCGTCCACAGCCCCGTCGAGATCGCGTGATCTCGGCACGCACGGGCCCCCGGAGCGGCGAGATCACGTGATCTCGACGGGGGAGAGGGGGCGAGGGGGCTCAGGGGGCGACGAGGCGCCAGACGGCCTCGGGGGCCTCCCAGTGGAGGTTGTGGCCGGCGCCCTCGAGCAGCACCGCGTCCGGGTCGACCCGCCGCATCGCGTCGAGACCGACCATCGGGTCGGCCGAGCCCGCGGCCAGCCGCAGCGGCGCCACCGCGCGCGACAGGACCTCCTCGACCGGCGGGCCGACGGCGCCGAACGCGCGCGGGTCCAGCGCCGGGGCGAACCCGCCGTCGACCTCGCGGACCCCGGCGAGCGCCACCTCGGAGGACGGGTCCACGAGCCCGGTCAGCCCGGCCAGCCGCAGGTGCCGCGCGGCGGCGTCGGCGGCGGTCGGGAACACCTGCGGCGGGCGGGCGGCCATCCGGTGGGCGCCGGCCTCCTCGTCGGGCGTCCAGTCGATCTTCACCCCGACCGCGACGACCCGGACGACGTCGACGCCGTACCAGCCGGTCCCGAGCACCGCGCCGACGACGCCGCCGAAGGAGTGCCCGAGCACGGTCACCCGCGCGGCGCCCACGTCGGCCGCCACCGACGCGACGTCCGCGGCGTGCACCGCGTACCCGTAGGGCGGCTCGGCCACGGAGCGGCCGTGCCCGCGCAGGTCGGGGACCGCCCAGGACCCGGGCCAGCCGCGCTCGACCAGCGGCAGCAGCCGGTCCCACACCGCGCCGGTCGCACCCAGCCCGTGCAGCAGCAGGAGCAGGTCCCCGCCGGACCCGCCGGCGCGGTACCCGATGCCCGAGCGCGTCCGCATCAGCGGAAGGAGGTGCCGGTCAGCTGCTCGAAGGCGGCGACGTAGCGCTCGCGGGTGGCGGCGACGACGTCGTCGGGGAGCTCCGGCGGGGGCGAGACGCGGTCCCAGCCCGAGGCGGTCAGCCAGTCGCGGACGTACTGCTTGTCGAACGACGGCTGCGGCGCGCCCGGCGCCCACGACGACGCCGGCCAGAAGCGCGACGAGTCGGGGGTGAGCACCTCGTCGCCCAGGACGAGCCCCTCGCCGGAGGGATCCAGCCCGAACTCGAACTTCGTGTCGGCCAGCAGGATGCCCGCCTCCGCGGCGACCTCCGCGCCCCGCCGGTACAGCGCCAGCGTCAGCTCGCGCAGCTCCTCCGCCCGCGCGGCCCCGACGAGGGACACCACGCGCGCGAAGTCGATCGCCTCGTCGTGCTCCCCCACCTCGGCCTTCGTCGACGGCGTGAACACGGGGGACGGCAGCCGGGAGCCCTCGACCAGCCCCGGGGGCAGCACGACGTCGACGATCGCGCCGGTGCGCTCGTACTCCTTGGTCCCCGAGCCGGACAGGTAGCCGCGGGCCACGCACTCCACCGGCAGCATGTCCAGCCGCCGCACGAGCATCGCCCGCCCGGCGACGCCGGCCGGCACGTCCGTGGCCGACACCAGGTGGTGGGTGGCGCCGAACGAGGAGAGCACCGGCGTCAGCTGCTCGAACCACCACACCGACAGCTGGGTGAGCACCCGCCCCTTGTCCGGGATCGGCGTCGGCAGCACGTGGTCGTAGGCCGAGATCCGGTCCGACGCCACGAGCAGCAGCCGGCCGGGCCCGGCGTCGTAGACCTCGCGGACCTTGCCGCGCGCGACGAGGGGCAGGTCGACGGTCACGACAGCGCGGCGAGCCGGTCGAACAGCGGGCCGAGGTTGCGCACGTAGCCCTCGGGGCGGCAGATCTCGTCCAGCCGCGCCTCGTCCAGCGTCACGCCGGAGGCGTCCGCGCGGGACCGCAGCGTCGACCGGAACGGCGTCCCGGAGTTCCACGTCTCCATCGCCGCGCCCTGCACCAGCGCGTAGGCGTCCTCGCGCGAGAGCCCGGACTCGACCAGCTCCAGCAGCACGGCGGAGGTGTAGATCAGCCCGCCGGTGAGGTCGAGGTTGGCCCGCATCCGGTCGACGTCGACGACCAGGTTCTCCACCAGGCCGGTGGTCAGGTGCAGCAGGTAGTCGGTGGTGACCGCGGCGTCGGGGAGGAACACCCGCTCGGTGGAGGAGTGCGAGATGTCCCGCTCGTGCCACAGCGGGATGCCCTCCATCACCGGGACGACGGCGGCGCGCACCACCCGCGCCAGCCCGGCGATGCGCTCCGAGCGGATCGGGTTCTTCTTGTGCGGCATCGCGCTGGAGCCCTTCTGGCCGGAGCCGAAGGCCTCCGACAGCTCCCGCACCTCGGTGCGCTGCCCGTGCCGGACCTCGAGCGCGATCGTCTCGCAGACGGTGGCGATCACCGCCAGCGCGGCGACCCACTCGCTGATCGAGTCGCGGATGACCACCTGGGTGGAGGCGTCGGCCGGGCGCAGCCCGAGCGCCTCGGCGACGGTGACCTCCACCGACGGGTCGATCAGCGAGTACGTGCCGACGGCGCCGGAGATGGCGACGACGCCGACCCGCTCACGCGCCGCGCGCAGCCGGTCGCGGGAGCGGGCCATGGCGAACGCGAGGTCGGCCACGCGGTGCCCCCACACCACCGGCTCGGCGTGCACGCCGTGCGTGCGCCCGACCCGCAGGGTCTCCCGGTGCGCCAGGCCGTGGTGGCGCAGCGCGGCGACCAGCCGGTCGGCCTTGGCCAGCAGCACGTCGGTGGCCTCGGTGAGCTGCACCGCGAGCGCGGTGTCGAGCAGGTCCGACGACGTCATGCCGTGGTGCACGTAGGCCGCCGCCGAGCGCGGCTCGGTGTTGTCGGCCCACGCGGTGAGGAAGGCGATGACGTCGTGCTGCGTCGTCTCCTCGATCTCCGCGACCCGGGCGGCGGTCGGCGGCGGGGCGGTGCGCACCGGCTCCACGACGTCGGCCGGGACCCGCCCGGCGGCCGCGTGCGCCTCCAGCACCAGCGTCTCCACCCGGCACCACAGCTCGTACTTGTGCTCGTCGCTCCAGACCCGGCCCATCTCGGGGAGCGTGTAGCGGTCGATCACGCGGGTACCCCCGGCAGCCGGTCGAGTCGTCGAAGCACGGGAGCATCCTCCCGCAGCGCTAGCGTGATCGAGAACGGCCCCCACCGACCGCGGAAGGACCCCGATGCTGCGACAGGCCGGCTCCCTGGTCGCCCGCGCGCGCGAGCGCATCCGGGCGGCGGGCGAGCGGGACCCGCACGCGTGGCCCGAGCGGGACGGTGACCGGGCGATCCTCGTGCACGACGACGAGGTGCCCGACGAGGAGGCCGACCGCGGCCCCGCCGACCCGCTCGCCGACGGCGAGCCGCCGCTGGGCAGCCCCGAGCCCGGCGCCCCCGACCTCGACGGGCCGCTGGCCCCGGGCGGGGTGAGCGGCCCCCCGGACGGCGGGCGCCCGCACCGGGCCGCCGAGCGCGGCCGCCGGCTGCTGGGCCCGGGCCGCGAGGCCCCGCAGGGCGACGCCGCGGTGCCCGGCGCGCTGCGCACGGCGGCGGCCTGGTCGTGGCGGCTGATCGCCGTCCTCGCGGGGCTGTACGTGCTGCTCTACGCGGCGGCCTACGTCGCGGTGGTCATCGTCCCGGTGATGGTCGCGCTGCTGCTCGCGGCGCTGCTGCAGCCGGGCGCGGCCTCGCTCATCCGGAGCGGGTGGCCGCGGTCGCTGGCCGCGATGGCGATGCTGCTGGTCGGGCTGGCCGTCGTCTCCGGGATCATCACGCTGGTGGTCGAGCGGTTCAGCGCCGGCTTCTCCGACCTCGCCGACCAGGTCAGCCAGGGCCTGGACAAGATCCGCGACTTCGTCGTCGAGACCTTCCCGGTCACCCAGCGGCAGATCGACGACGCCGTGACCACCGCCCAGGACGCCATCGTGTCCAACCAGGAGACGCTGGCCACCGGCGCCCTGACCACGGCCGCCACGGTCGGCGAGGTGTTCACCGGCATCGTCCTGGCGCTGTTCACGCTCTTCTTCTTCCTCAAGGACGGCCGGTCCATCTGGCTGTGGCTGGTCGGCCTGTTCCCCCGCGACTCGCGCGCCTACCTCGACGAGGCCGCCCGCCGGTCGTGGCGCACGCTCATCTCCTACGTCCGCGCGACCGTCGTCGTGGCCCTGGTCGACGCCGTCGGCATCGGCATCGGCCTGGCCGTGCTCGGCGTGCCGCTGGTCATCCCGCTCGCGGCGCTGGTGTTCCTCGGCGCGTTCATCCCGATCATCGGCTCGTTCCTGGCCGGCTCGGTCGCGGTGCTGGTCGCGCTGGTCGCCGTCGGCCCGATCAAGGCGCTGATCGCGCTGGCGATCGTCGTCCTGGTCATGCAGCTCGAGGGGCACGTCCTGCAGCCGCTGCTGCTGGGCAAGGCGGTGCACGTGCACCCGCTGGCGGTCGTGCTGGCGATCGCCGCCGGCCTGCTGGTCGCCGGGATCTTCGGCGCGCTGATCGCGGTGCCGGTGGTGGCCTGCGCGAACGTCGCCGGCACCTACCTGTCGCGGCGGCACGACGGCCCGCGGCCGCCCGAGCCGCGCCCGGAGCGGGCCCGCCCGGCGGTCGGGGTCCGCGGCTAGAGGGGCGCGTAGGCCCCGGGGGAGCGTCGGAGGTGCTCCCGGAAGGCCCGCTCGATCGTGTCGTCCCACTCGGGCAGCGCGGCGGCGTAGCGGCGGTCCGCCTCGACCTCGAGCCGCTCGGCGGCGTCGAGGTCGTCCTCCCGCAGCCCGGCGGCCTGCCGGGCGACGTCCTCCACGGCGTCCGCGGCCTCCTCCAGCCCGAGCAGGCGGAGGCCGGCCACGGCACGCCCGAGCTGCTCGGGCTCCAGGCCCTCCACCGCGTGCAGCAGCCCGCCGTTCATCGCCATCCCGTGGCAGAGGAGGACGGCGGTGAGCGCGGCGTCCCCGGGGTGGGTGGCCGGCGCGGACGGGTCGCAGGCCCGGTTCCACACCGCCTCGGCGGGATCGGTCACCCCGGCACCGAGATCCGGCCCTCGACGGCGGCCAGGGCGATGTCGGTGCGCCAGTGCGCGCCGGCCAGCCGGACGGCGGCCACCCGCTCGTAGGCGGCCTGCCGCGCGGCGGCGAGGTCGGCGCCGGTCGCGGTCACCGCGAGCACCCGCCCGCCGGCCGAGCGGACGGTGCCCTCGGCGTCGACGGCGGTGCCGGCGTGCAGCACGCCCTCGCCGTCGGCGCCGGTGACCGGGTCGCCCGTGCGCGGTGCCTCGGGGTAGCCGGCCGCGGCGACCACGACCGTGACGGCCGCCCCCGACCGCCAGCGCAGCGGCGGGTGGTCGGCGAGGGCGCCGGTGGCCGCGGCGTGCAGCAGCCCGGCGAGCGGCGTCTCCAGCAGCGGCAGCACGACCTCTGTCTCCGGGTCGCCGAAGCGGGCGTTGAACTCGACCACCCGCACGCCGCGGGAGGTCAGCGCCAGGCCGGCGTAGAGCAGCCCGCTGAACGGCTCGCCGCGGCGGCGCATCTCGTCGACGGTCGGCTGCAGCACGGTGGCCAGCACCTCGTCGACCAGCCCGGGCGGCGCCCAGGGCAGCGGTGCGTAGGCGCCCATCCCGCCGGTGTTGGGGCCCGCGTCGCCGTCGTCGCGGCGCTTGTGGTCCTGCGCGGGCAGCAGCGGTAACACCGTCGTCCCGTCGGTGACGGCGAACAGCGACACCTCGGGGCCGTCGAGGTACTCCTCGACCAGCACCGCTCCCCCGGCGTCGAGCACCCGGTGCCCGTGGGCGACGGCGGCGTCCCGGTCGGTCGTGACGACGACGCCCTTGCCGGCGGCCAGCCCGTCGTCCTTCACCACGTACGGGGCGCCGGCCTCGTCGAGCGCGGTCTCCAGCTCGGCAGGCCCGCCGACCGGCCACGAGCGGGCGGTCGGCACCCCGGCGGCGGCCATCACGTGCTTGGCGAAGGACTTGCTGCCCTCGATCTGCGCGGCCTGCTCCGACGGGCCGAAGCAGGCGATGCCGGCGTCGCGGACGGCGTCGGCGGCGCCGGCGACCAGCGGCACCTCCGGTCCGACGACGACCAGGTCGGCGGCCCAGCCGGTGGCCAGCGCGGCCACCGCGACCGGGTCGGCGACGTCGACCGCGGCCTGCTCGGCGATGCGGGCGGTGCCGGCGTTGCCCGGCGCGCAGGCCAGCGCGGTCACCGCGGGGTCGGACTGCAGAGCGACGCACAGGGCGTGCTCCCGGGCACCGGAGCCGATCACGAGCACGCGCACGGAGCGCGACCCTACCCATGAAGGACCCCGTCCTCCCCACCCCTCGCACGCTCGGGGCGGTGCCCCGGACGGGGCCGGCTACCGCACCCGGTTCGGCTGGGTGCGGTACGCCCGGTGCAGCGCCTTGACCCGCTGGTGCTCGGCGGCGCGGGCGCGGGCGTCGGCCCGCAGCAGCTGGCGGCGCGCCTCGGCCTGCAGCTTGCGCCAGCCCAGCAGGCGGGCCGGGTCGAGCCGGCCCTCGTCGATGGCCGCGGCGACGGCGCACCCGGGCTCGGTGCGGTGCTCGCAGTCCCGGAACCGGCAGTGCGCGGCCAGGTCGGCGACGTCGGCGTAGGCGGTGTCCACGCCCTCGTCGTCGTAGAGGCCGAGCTCGCGCATGCCGGGGGTGTCGACGAGCAGGCCGCCTCCGGGCAGGACGTGCAGCTCGCGGGAGGTGGTGGTGTGCCGGCCACGGCCGTCGGCCTCCCGGATCTCCCGGGTGGGCGCCACCTCCCGGCCGGCCAGCGCGTTGGCCAGCGAGGACTTCCCCACACCGGACGGCCCCACCATCGCCGCCGTCACGCCGGGGCCGAGCAGCGCCCGCAGCGCGTCCAGGCCCGCCCCGGTGCGCGCGCTGACGGCCAGCACGTCCGCGCCGACGGCGTCCTCGGCCACCGCCGAGACCGCGGCGGCGACGTCGTCGCACAGGTCGGCCTTGGTGAGGACGACGACCGGCGTCGCCCCGCTCCCCCACGCGACGGCGAGGTAGCGCTCGACGCGGCGGGCCCGGGTGGGGCCGGCGAGCGCGTCGACGACGAGGACCAGGTCCAGGTTCGCGGCGACGACCTGCGCGGCGGAGGTGCGCCCCGCGACCGTGCGGGTGAACGCCGAGGTGCGGGGCAGCAGCGCGACGGCGAGCTCCCCGCGCAGCGCCACCCAGTCGCCGACCGCGGGCGCCGCCACACCGTCGGGGTCGTACAGCGCGGCGGCCGGGTGCACCCGCCGCTCGCCGTCCGCGGTGAGCACCGTCAGCCGGCCGCGGTCGACCCGCGCCACCCGTCCGGGCTGGGTCCCCGGGGGGAGTTGCTCGAGACGCGCCCGGGACCAGCCGATCCCTGAGAGATGTGTCACGGGGCGGATGGTCCCGCGCAGGTCAGCGCGGTGTCCTCCCAATTCTCAGAGACTCGCCAGTCCGCGTTCGCCATCCCGACACCTCGGTCGGGTGTTCTGGATGGCATGCACGCGATCGAGTCGCTTGCGACTCCCGCCGTGGCCCGGTCCTCCCGTCCTCTCGTGGTGGGGCACCGCGGTGCCTGCGCCTACCGACCGGAGCACACGGCCGCCAGCTACGAGCTGGCCATCGACATGGGTGCCGACCTCATCGAGCCCGACATCGTCGTCACGAAGGACGGCGCGCTGATCGCGCGGCACGAGAACGAGCTGTCGCGCACCACCGACGTCGCCACCCGGCCGGAGTTCGCCGACCGCTGCACCACCCGCCGGGTGGGTCGCAAGCGGCGCACCGGCTGGTTCGCCGAGGACTTCACCCTCGCCGAGCTGCGCACCCTGCGCGCCGTCGAGCGGCGGCCGGACCTGCGCCCGCTCAACACCGCCTACGACGGCCGGTTCGGGGTGCTCACCCTGGAGGAGGTCGTCGAGATCGCCCGCCGCCGGTCGACGCCGCTGCGCCCGGTGCGCGTGCTCGCCGAGCTGAAGAAGCCCACCTGGTCGGCCGAGCGCGGGCAGCCGATGATCGAGCTGGTGGCCGCCGAGCTGCGGCGGCTGGACGCCACCGCGCCGGACGGCACCGTCGTCGTGCAGTCCTTCGACGCCGCCGCCCTGCGCCGGCTGCGCGCCGACCTCGGCGACGACGGCCCGACCATGTACCAGCTGGTCGACACCGACGCCGGTGACGAGCACCTGCTCACCAACGCCGGGCTGCGCGCGGTGTCCACCTACGCGCAGGGCATCGCGCCGTGCGTCGACGACGTCCTGCTGCGCGACGCCGAGCAGCGGATGACCGGCGTGTCCGACCTGCTCCCCCGCGCGCACGCCGCCGGCCTCACGGTGGTGCCGTGGACGCTGGCCGCGGAGAACGAGTTCCTCCCGCTGCACCTGCGCAGCAGCGAGGACCCGGCCGCCGCCGGCGACGCGTTCGGTGCCGCGCGGCTGCTGCTCGCCCTCGGGGTCGACGGGATCATCACCGACAACCCCGACGTCGTCGTCGCCGCGCGCGCCGAGCTGGAGCAGGCCCTCCCCGAGGCCGCGTAGCACCTCGCGGTCCTACCGGACCGCACCGCGGCCAGGTGCCCGGAAGGACCCCCTTCTCCCCACCCCTCGCATGCTCGGGGCGGGACCCGGAAGGGGGCCTCGCTGAGCCCCTCCCGGCGCTCGATCGCGGGAGCCTCCGGCCCCCACTCCTCCTGCCGCCTCGCAGTGCGGCTCGCGACAGTGCCGTCCCCGGCTCGGCTCAGTCGATCAGGTCGTGGACGACGACGTTCTCGTCGCGGCCGGGGCCGACGCCGATGACGCTGATCCGCGCGCCGGAGAGCTCCTCGAGCCGGCGGACGTAGGCCTGGGCGTTGGCCGGCAGCTCGTCGAAGGACCGGCAGTGCCGGATGTCCTCGAACCAGCCCGGCATCTCCTCGTAGACCGGCTTGGCGTGGTGGAAGCCGGTCTGGGTCATCGGCATCTCCTCGTGCCGGACGCCGTCGACGTCGTAGGCGACGCAGATCGGCACCGTCTCCAGCCCGGACAGGACGTCGAGCTTGGTGAGGAAGTAGTCGGTGATCCCGTTGACCCGGCTGGCGTAGCGGGCGACGACGGCGTCGAACCAGCCGCAGCGCCGGTCGCGGCCGGTGGTCACGCCCACCTCACCGCCCTGCTTGCGCAGGTACTCGCCGTTGGCGTCGAACAGCTCGGTCGGGAACGGGCCCGAGCCCACGCGGGTCGTGTACGCCTTGAGGATCCCGACCACCCGGGAGATGCGGGTGGGGCCGATGCCGCTGCCGGTCGCCGCGCCGCCCGCCGTCGGGTTCGACGACGTCACGAACGGATAGGTGCCGTGGTCGACGTCGAGCAGGGTGCCCTGCGAGCCCTCCAGCAGCACCCACTCGCCGGCGTCGAGCGCGTTGGCGAGCATCAGCCGGGTGTCGGCGATGCGGCCCTTGAGCTGCTCGGCGTAGCCGGCGTACTCCTCGACCACCTCGTCGACGTCGATGGCCTTGCGGTTGTAGACCTTGACCAGGACCTGGTTCTTCTCGACCAGGGTGCCCTCGAGCTTCTGCCGCAGGATCGACAGGTCCAGCAGGTCGGCCACCCGGATGCCGGTGCGGGCCACCTTGTCGCCGTAGGCGGGGCCGATGCCGCGGCCGGTGGTGCCGATCTTGCGCTTGCCGAGGAACCGCTCGGTGACCCGGTCGAGTGCCCGGTGGTGGGGCATGATCAGGTGCGCGTCGGCCGAGATGACCAGCCGCGAGGTGTCGACCCCGCGCTCCTCCAGCCCCGCCAGCTCCCCGATGAGGACCTGCGGGTCGACGACGACGCCGTTGCCGATGACCGGGGTGCACCCCGGCGTGAGGATCCCCGACGGGATCAGGTGCAGGGCGTAGCGCTCGCCGTCGGGCGTGATGACGGTGTGCCCCGCGTTGTTGCCGCCCTGGTAGCGCACCACGTAGGGGACGCGCCCCCCGAGCAGGTCGGTGGCCTTGCCCTTGCCCTCGTCGCCCCACTGGGCACCGATCAGCACGACTGCCGGCATCTCGCTGTCGTCTCCCCTGGGACTCGTCACCGGCGGTCGACCGGCTGGCAGGTGGCAGGGTATCGGCATGCCCCTCGTCGAGTTCGACCTGCGCGGTCTCGCGCCCGGACGGGCGCCCGAGCGGGCCGTCCTCGCCGAGGCCCCGGACGCGGACTCCCTGCTGGTGCGCGGCCCCGTGCCGGCACTCGCGGGCGTGCTGGCCGTGCTGCACGCCGCCGGCCGGGCGGCGGAGGTCCCGGTGTCCTGGGACCCCGCCGACGACAGCTCCTCCCGAGGGCTGGCCCGGGACCTGGGCATCGGCAGCGGCGGCGAGCGCGAGCTGTCGCTGGTCCGCGACGACCACGGCGGGGTGCTGCTGCAGCACGGCCGCTACGAGGCCGCCGAGAGGGGCCTGCTGCCGCTGACCGCGCGGCTGGGCGTGCAGGCCCACCACGACGACGCGAAGGTGGCCGACGGACTGGTCGCGCGGATCGACGTGCGGCCGGACTGGACCGCCGTCGACACCATCCGCGTGGTCGTCTCCCCGCAGCTGATGCGCCCGCCGCGGCGCAGCTCCGGCCGCGCGCTGCAGCTGGCCAGCGACCCGGCCCAGGTGACCCGCGACGGCGTCCCCTACCCGCGGCCGGTCTCCCGCTGGACCTGGTACGCCGACGACCGGGTGCGCTGGCGGCTGCGCCCGTAGCCCGCGCCCGCCTCGCCGGCGTGCCGCCGTCGTGGACACTGGAGGGGCTCCAGACCGAGGAGGCCCTCCTGCGACCGTTCCCCCCGGTGGCCCGGTGACCGTCGACCGCCTGCCCGCGTTCCGCGTCGCCCCGCCGCGCCGGCGGCTGCTCGACCGGGCCCTCGCCCGGCCCAGCCTCATCGCGGTCCTCGGGCTGGCGATCGTCCTCGTCCTGTTCGGGCTCCGGACGCCCGACCTGCTCACCCCGGCCGGGCTGGGCGGGGTCCTCGACGCCGCGGCGCTGCTCGGCATCGGCGGGGTGGCGGTGGGCCTGCTCCTGGTCGGCGGCCACTTCGACCTGTCGATCGGCACCGTCACCCTCGGCAGCGCCGTCCTCACCGCGCTGCTCGCCGGCCCCGCCGAGTGGGGCATCTGGCCCGCGCTGGCGACGTCGCTGGCCGCGGCGCTCGCCGTCGGGCTGGTCAACGGCTGGCTGGTGGTGCGCACCGGGCTGCCGAGCTTCCTGGTCACCCTGGCCACCGCGCTGGTGCTGCAGGGCACCACCCTGTCCGCCGTGCCGCTCGTCGTGGGCGCGCCGCGGATCAGCGGCCTGGACGAGGCGCCCGGCTGGTCCTCGGCGTCCGCGGTGTTCGGCGCCACCGCCGAGGTGGGCGGCGGCACCTTCCCGGTGTCGCTGCTGTGGTGGCTGGCGGCCACCGCCGGCGCCGGCTGGCTGCTGTGGCGCACCCGGTTCGGCAACGAGGTGCTGGCGATGGGCGGCTCCCGCCGGGCGGCCCGGGAGCTGGGCGTGCCGGTCCGCCGGACGACGCTGGTGCTGTACGCGCTCACCGCGACGGCGGGCTGGCTGCTCGGCACGCTGGCGCTGGTGCCGGCCGCGAGCGTCGGCGCCACCCCGGCCCTGGTGAGCGCCATCGACTACGTGGTGGTCGCGGTGATCGGCGGCTGCCTGCTCACCGGCGGCCAGGGGTCGATGGCCGGCGCCGCGGTGGGCGCGCTGCTCTACGCCGCCGCCCGCGAGGGCGTGGAGCTCGCCGGGTGGGACCCGCGCTGGTCGCAGGCGCTGCTCGGCGTCGTGCTGCTGGTCGCGCTGCTGGTGGGAGGGGTGGTGCGCGGCCGGCTGCGGGCCGCGCCGCGCTCGTGACCGCCGTGCCACCGGTGCTGGAGCTGCGCGGGCTGAGCGTCCGCCACGGCGGCGTGCCGGCGCTGGACCGGGTCGCGGTCGCGCTGGAGGGCGGCCGCATCACCTGCGTGCTCGGCGAGAACGGCGCGGGCAAGTCGACGCTGGTGTCGGTGCTGTCGGGGCTGCGCCGGCACGACGAGGGCGAGCTGCTCCTCGACGGCGTCGCGGTGCACTTCCGCAGCCCCCGGGCGGCGCGGGCGGCGGGGATCGCCACGGTCTGGCAGGACCTCGCCGTCGCGCCGCTGCTGCCGGTGTGGCGCAACCTGTGCCTGGGCGCCGAGCCGACCCGCCGGCCGTGGCCGCTGCGCCGCCTGGACGTCGACGCCGCCCGGGAGACCACCGTGCGCGCCCTGGAGCGGATCGGCGTCACCGGCATCGACCCCGACCAGCCGGTGAACACGCTGCTGCCCGGGTCGCGGCAGAGCCTGGCGATCGCGCGGGCGGTGCACTACGGCTCGCGGGCGCTGGTGATCGACGAGCCGACCGAGCCGATGACCATCGCCCAGCACACGCTGGTCGGGCAGGCGGTGCTCGGCGCGCGGGCGCAGGGGCTCGCCGTCGTCGTCGTCACCCACAACCCGCGCTACGCGCACCTGGTGGGTGACCGCTTCCTGCTGCTGGCGCGCGGGCAGGTGGCCGGGGACCTCACCCGCGCCGACGTCGACGCCGACGACCTGACCCGGCTCATGGCCGGCGGCGAGGAGCTCACCGCGCTGACCACCCGCCTGCAGGAACTGCACCCCGAGCTCGGCGACCGCTAGGCCGCCGAGCCCGGGGCCGGGTCAGGCGAAGATGCTCACCCCGCCGGGCCCCACGAGGAGACCGACGACGATCAGCACGATCCCCCACAGCAACTGCCCTCGGATGATCGCGAAGATGCCGGCGACCACGAGGACGACGGCGAGGATCCAGAGCAGTGTGGCCACGGCCCACCTCCAGGTGACGGGCGCACCTCACAGGCGCGCTGGTCACGGAGTGTGCTCCCGGTGAGGCCGCCCCGCCCGGTGAACGCAGCGGTGACGGGACGGCCTCACCCGTCACGGTGACCGTGGGTGAGCCGGGCCGGGCCCCGGGGAAGGAGACCGGGTCAGGGCGCGAGCGAGGGGTCGCAGTCGCGCAGCAGCTGGGTGCAGCGCTCCTGCTCGTCGGTCTCGCCGATGGCCTCGGCGGCCCGGGCGAGCACGGTGACGCAGCGCAGGAAGCCCCGGTTGGGCTCGTGCGACCACGGCACCGGGCCGTGGCCCCGCCAGCCGTTCTTCCGCAGCGCGTCCAGGCCGCGGTGGTAGCCGGTGCGGGCGTAGGCGTAGGCCTCGACGGTGCGGCCGTCCGCGAGCGCGGCCTCGGCCAGCGCCGCCCAGGCCGCGCTGGCCCGCGGGTGGCCGGCGGCGACCTCGGCGGGGTCGGTGCCGGCCGCCAGCGCGGCCTCCGCCTCGGGGTCGCCGGGCAGCAGCGTGGCCGGCGGCTCGCCGAGCAGGTTCTGGTGCGCGTGGGTCACGGTTCAGGCGCCCTGCGACTGGCCGGCCGACAGCAGGTCCTCGCACGCGGTGACGACGCGGGCGGCCATGCCGGTCTCGGCGGCCTTGAGGTAGCTGCGGGGGTCGTAGGTCTTCTTGTTGCCGACCTCGCCGTCGATCTTGAGCACGCCGTCGTAGTTGCTGAACATGTGCCCGGCGATCGGCCGGGTGAAGGCGTACTGGGTGTCGGTGTCGACGTTCATCTTCACGACGCCGTAGGACAGCGCCTCGCGGATCTCCGACTGCAGGGAGCCCGAGCCGCCGTGGAAGACGAAGTTGAACGGCTTGCCGCCGTCGCCGAGGCCGAACTCCTGCGACACGACCTCCTGGCCCTGCTTGAGGACCTCCGGGCGCAGCTTGACGTTGCCCGGCTTGTAGACGCCGTGGACGTTGCCGAAGGTCGCCGCGAGCAGGTAGACGCCGCGCTCCCCGAGGCCGAGCGCCTTGGCGGTGGCCACGAAGTCGCCGGGGGCGGTGTAGAGCTTCTCGTTGATCTCGTGGGCGACGCCGTCCTCCTCGCCGCCGACGACGCCGATCTCCAGCTCGAGCACGATCTTGGCCGCCGCGGTCTTCTCGAGCAGCTCCTCGGCGATCTGGAGGTTCTCCTCCAGGTCGATCGCCGAGCCGTCCCACATGTGCGACTGGAACAGCGGCGCCTGGCCGGCGTCGACCCGGTCCTTCGACAGCGCGATCAGCGGCCGGACGTAGGAGTCCAGCTTGTCCTTGGGGCAGTGGTCGGTGTGCAGCGCGACGTTGACCGGGTACTTCTCGGCGACGACGTGCGCGAACTCGGCCAGCGCGACGGCGCCGGTGACCATGTCCTTGACCCGGGTGCCGGAGCCGAACTCCGCGCCGCCGGTGGAGAACTGGATGATGCCGTCGCTGCCGGCGTCGGCGAACCCGCGGAGGGCCGCGTTGATCGTCTCCGACGAGGTGCAGTTGATGGCCGGGTAGGCGAAGCCGCCCTCCTTCGCCCGGCTGATCATGTCGGCGTAGACCTCGGGGGTCGCGATGGGCATCGGGGCACTCCTGTCGATCGACGCTGGTCGGCGGTCAGTATCTCCCGGGCGCGGAACCCCCGACAGGCCCCCGTCTCAGCCGCGGCGGCGCAGCACCTTGCCGGGGTTGAGCAGGCCGGCCGGGTCGAGGGCGTCCTTGATCCGGCGGTGCACGTCCAGCGACACCTCGCCGATCTCGCGCTCCAGCCACTCGACCTTGATCGAGCCGATGCCGTGCTCGCCGGTGACCGTGCCGCCCAGCGCCAGGCCCAGCTCCAGGATGTCGTCGAAGGCGGCGAACGCCCGCGCCCGCTGGTCGGGGTCGGTGGGGTCGAAGCAGACCGTCGGGTGCATGTTGCCGTCGCCGGCGTGGCCGACGACGCCGATGGTCAGCCCCCGCCGCACGGCGATGCCGTCGCAGCCGTCGAGGAACTCGGCGATCCGCGAGCGGGGCACGGCGACGTCGTCGATGAGCGTGCTGCCCAGCTGCTCGAGCGCGGGCAGCGCCATCCGGCGGGCGGCGAGCAGCAGGTCGCCCTCGGCGGGGTCGGCGGTGGTGTGCACGAGCTCCGCGCCGGCCTCGCGGCACAGCCGCGCCAGCGCCTCGATCTCGGCGAGCGCCGCCTCTCCCCCGGCGTCGGACTGCGCGACGAGGAGGGCGTGCGCTCCCCGGTCGAGGTCGGCGTGCAGCAGGTCGTCGACGGCGCAGATGCAGGTGTTGTCCATGACCTCCAGCAGGCTGGGCACCAGCCCGGAGGTGACCACCCGCTCGACCACCTGCCCGGTCTGCGCGGTGGTGGCGAAGGTGGCCACCAGGGTCACCGGCTGCTGCGGCGCGGGGCGCAGCGCGAGCGTGGCCTCGGTGATGACGCCGAGGGTGCCCTCCGAGCCCACGAACAGCCGGGCGAGGTCGTAGCCGGCGACGCCCTTGACCGTGCGGCGCCCCGTGCGCAGCACCCGCCCGTCGGCGAGGACCACCTCGAGGCCGAGCACGTAGTCGGTGGTGACGCCGTACTTCACGCAGCACAGGCCGCCGGAGTTCTGCGACAGGTTGCCGCCGATCGTGCACCAGTCGTAGCTGGAGGGGTCCGGCGGGTAGAACAGCCCGGCGCCGGCGACGGCGTCGCGCAGCTGCTTGTTGACCACGCCGGGCTGGACGACGGCGAGCCGGTCGGCGGCGCTGACCTCCAGGACGGCGTCCATGCGGGTCATGACCATGGTGATCGCGCCGTCGACGGCGTTGCTCGCGCCGGCCAGCCCCGAGCCCGCGCCGCGCGGCACGACCGGGACGCCGTGCCGCGAGGCGACCCGCATGACCGCGGCGACGTCGTCGGTGCACCGGGGGAACACGACCGCGGCGGGGGTGCCGGCCTCGGCGAGCATCGCCTGGTCGCGGGCGTAGGCGGCGGTGACGTCGGGGTCGGTGAGGACGCCGTCGCGGCCGAGTGCGGCGGCCAGCTCGTCGACCCACGCGGTGGCGAGTGTGGTCACCGCCACACCGTACGGCCGATCCCGGGCACGTCCGCGGAGATGTCCCGCGCTTCTCCGCGGGAGTGCGCGGCTACGACAGGCCGAGGTCGGACAGCTCGAAGGCGGCGCGGTACTCCAGGCCGGCGGCCTCGACGGCGGCCCGCCCGCCGCGGTCGACGACCACCGCGACGGCGATGACCTCGGCCCCGGCCTCCTGCAGCGCCTCGACGGCGGTCAGCGGGCTGCTGCCGGTGGTGGAGACGTCCTCGACGACGAGCACCGCCCGCCCGGCGACGTCGGGCCCCTCGATCCGCCGCTGCAGCCCGTGCGCCTTGCCGGCCTTGCGGACCACGCACGCGTCGAGGAAGCCCTCACCGCCGGCGGCGGCGTGCAGCATCGCCGTGGCGACCGGGTCGGCGCCGAGGGTGAGCCCGCCGACGACGTCGTAGCGCAGGTCACGGGTGAGCTGGCGCATCACCCGGCCGACCAGCGGCGCGCCCTCGTGGTGGAGGGTCAGCCGGCGCATGTCGATGTACCAGTCGGCCTCGCGCCCGGAGGACAGCGTGACCCGCCCGTGGACGACGGCGAGGTCGACGACCAGCTCGAGCAGGCGATCGCGGTCGGGCCGGGCGGCCCCGTTCCAGGGGCCCGCCCCGAGGGACGAGGGGTGGGGGGGAACGGGGTCCTTCTCCATGGCGACGACCCTACGCACGGCACCGGCCCGGCTCCCGCGAGGGAACCGGGCCGGTGACCGATCGACAGGTCGGCCCCGCTGCAGGGGCCCGCGCCGAGCCTGCGAGGCGTGGGGGCAGCGGGGCCCTTCGTCAGCCGGCGGCGGGCGCCAGGACCTGGTCGACGATGTAGACGGTGGCGTTGGCGGTCTGCACGTTGCCGCAGATCACCGAGGCCGGGGTGCCGGTGACGGTCTGGGCGACGGTGAAGCTCTCGCCCGAGCCCTCGATGGTGACCTCGTCGCCGGCCACGGTGGTGTGCGTGCCGGCCAGCTGGTCGGGCGAGAGCCGGCCCGGGATGACGTGGTGGGTCAGGACCTGGGTCAGCATCGCCTGGTCGGCCAGCACGGCCTGCAGCTGGTCGGCCGGGAGGGCCTCGAACGCCGGGTTGGCCGGCGCGATGACGGTGATGTCGTCGGTGGTGTTCAGCGTGTCCACCAAGTTGGCCTGGGTGACCGCCTGCACCAGCGTCGACAGGACCGGGTTGTTGCTGGCCGCGGTGGCCACCGGGTCGTCGGTCATGCCGGCGAAGCTGCCCTCGCCGTCGGCCGGGACCGAGGAGCAGGCGGCGCCGAAGGGCTCGTCGGAGGCCGGCTCGACCGTCGGGCTGCTGCTCCCCATCGAGTCCGAGCTCCCGTCCGAGGACGACGAGGTGCTGTCGGAGGGCGAGCTGTCGGAGGCCGCGCTGGTGTCCTCCGAGCCGCAGGCGCTCAGGGTGACCGCGAGGGTCGAGGCGGAGGCCAGCAGCAGGCCACGGGTCAGGGTGCTCTTCACGGTGTGTGCTCCTCGGTCGTCGGTCCATGGTCCCCCGGCCCGTTCGAGGGGTCGGGAGAGGCGTCTGCGGCCGGGTGGCCGAGACGGGCTCTGGTGGGTGTGCCGGGTGCCGCCCCGCGGGGCGGGAGCCGCTAGGTCGCGATCACCCGGATCGAGTGGAGGCCGCTGGCCCCGTTCGGGAACGGCCGGGCGCGCTCCTCGGTCTGCACCTCGCCGTCGGCCGTGGTGGCCCGGACGGTGAGCTGGTAGGAGCCGGGGGCGAAGTCGGAGGTCAGCTGCCACTGCCGCCACAGGTCGGCGTCGACCGCCGGGGCGAGCTCGGCCTCCAGCCACTCGCCGTCGTCCACCCGGACCTCGACGCGGGAGATGCCGCGGGTCTGCGCCCAGGCGACGCCGGCGATCGGGCGCCGCCCGGCGGGGAACCGGCGCAGCGGGGCCGGGGTGTCGATCCGGGAGGCCACCTTGACCGGGCCCTGGGCCGCCCAGTCGCGCTCGACCCAGTAGGCGTCGAAGGCGTCGTAGGTGGTGGCCTCGATCGAGGTCATCCACTTGCAGGCCGAGACGTAGCCGTACAGCCCGGGGATGAGCATGCGGACCGGGAAGCCGTGCTCGACCGGCAGCGGCTCGCCGTTCATCCCGAAGGCGATCATCGCGTCCTCGACCTGCAGCGCCGAGCGGGTGGGCGCACCGATCGTCATGCCGTCGGCCGAGCGGCAGACCAGCTGGTCGGAGCGGTCGGAGACACCGTTCTCGCGGAGGAAGGCGCCGAGCGGGATGCCCGTCCAGCGCGCGGTGCCGGCCAGGCCGCCGCCGACCTCGTTGGAGACGCAGGTGAGCGTGACGTCGCGCTCGATGACGTCGTCGCGGTCGAACAGGTCGGCCAGCGTGTACGTCCGCGGGGAGTCGAACATCCCGGTCAGCTCGAGCCGGTACTCGGCCGGGCGGATCTGCGGGACGGTGATCGCGGTGTCCACCCGGTAGAAGTCGCGGCCGGGCGTGAACAGCGGCGTCAGCCCCTCGACCCGCTCGGCGAGGTCGGCGCCCGGGGGCAGCGCGGCGGCCGGCGACGACGGCGTCGGCAGGGTGAGGTCGCCGCGGGCGCCGCTGACGTCGAAGCGGCGCTGCAGCAGCCGCCCGCCGACGCCGGTGACCGCGGCCGCGCCCAGGGCGACGCCGCCGGTGAGGACGAAGCGGCGGCGGTCCAGGCCGGCGCCGTCGCTCCCGGCCGCGGGGCGCTCCGCGGCGACCGGCGCGGTCAGGGGGGCCACCATCAGGAGGAGGGCGGCGACGCCGGCCCCCGCGCCCACGACGGAGGGCAGCGCGTCGAGCGGGCCGCCTGCCGGCCGGGTGGCCGCGGCGAGGGCGCCGATGGCACCGAACAGCGCGATCCCGGCCACGCCGGCCCGCCGCGAGCGCAGCGACACCAGCCCGACGAGCACCGCGTACAGCGCGACGACGACCAGCGTGCCGACGACGAGGGCGACCTTGTCGTGCTCGCCGAACGTCGCGATGGCGAACTGCTTGACCGGCTCGGGGACCAGGGTGATGACCGTGTCGCCGACCGCCACGACCGGCGAGGACGCCGGCCCCACGAACGCGGCGACCAGCTCGGCCACGCCCAGCGCGACCGCGGCGGCCGACAGCCCGGCGAGCGCGGCGAGCGGCCGGCGCAGGCCGCGGCCGGCGGGGCGGGCGGCCCCGTCCGGTCCGGTGGCCGGCGCGGGGGCCTGCTCGGTGGTGGTCACGTCCGGCGTTCGGCCCGGCCGGGCGAGCGGTTCACCACCGGAGGTAACGAAAGGGGAACGACACCAGATCGCGCGACGGATCAGCGTCCCTGGGCCCGCCGCCAGCCCTGGTGGCGGTACCAGGCGCTCGCCGGCTTCTGGGCCAGGGCGACGACGGCGACGACGACGAGCAGCGTCTGCACCAGGTTCAGCACGGTGGTCAGCCCGCCGACGGACGGCCCCGCCAGCGAGACGAGGCCCCCGACGACGGCCAGGCCACCGAACACCCAGAGCACGACCCGCGCCCAGTTGCGCCCCGTCCAGGCGAACCAGAGGAACAGCGCCTGCAGGCCGAGCAGGACGAGGCTGAAGACGATGCCGACCGTGACCACCGTGGCGCTCGCGACGCCGGAGACGCCCCCGTACTCGGCCGGGTCCAGCCCGGCGTCGACCAGCGCCCGGTCGACGACCTCGTCGAACTGCGCGAACGTGACGATCGCGCCGAGCAGACCGAGGACCAGGCTCGCGACCCAGGCGCCGATGCCGAGCCGGACCGCCGCGGGGCGCTCGACCGGGGCGGGCGCCCCGAAGCCGTCGGGCGCCGCGGGCGCGGACGCGTACCCGCCGTGGACGCCCTGCCCGTGGGCGCCCTGCCCGTAGGGGCTCTGCCCGTACGCACCCTGGCCGTACGGACCCTGGCCGTACGGACCCTGGCCGTAGGGGTCCTGCCCCGGCCGGTCCCAGCCCTGCGGGCCCTGTCCTGCGGTCATGTCCGTCCTCTCCCGTGGCGGTCGCCCGGGGCATGATGATCGACCAGCCACCGTCCGACCACCCTCGGGCGCGCCGGGTGCCCGGCCGGGAGTCAGCGCGCCCGCTCCCGCCGGCGCTGCCCCTCGGCCAGGTACCACTCGGAGGCCGGCCGCACGGCGAGCGCGACGAGCCCCACCGCGCTGATCAGGGTGATGAACACCGACAGCGACCCGAGGAAGCCCGATCCGGTCGTCCCGGGACCGGTGAGGCCGGACAGCCCGCCGAGGACGTTGACCGCACCGAGGACCTGGAGCACCACCCGCGCCCAGTTGCGCCCGGTCCAGGCGAACCGGATGACCAGCGCCTCCAGGGCCACCAGCAGCGCCCCGAAGCCCGCGCCGACCCAGAACGCGGTCCGCGCCGTCGACTCGGGGACGTCCGCCCCCGACGCGGCCTGCACCTGCGCGACGACCCCGTCGACGTCGGCCAGCGTGACCACGGAGGACACCAGGCCGAGGATCAGCGCGGCCATGAACGCGCCGATCCCCACCCGCACCGCCACGGGCCGCTCGGCCGGCGGCGCGGGCTCGGCACCGGGCGCCGACGGCGCGTTCCCGTAGCCCGGGTGTCGTCCTCCCCGTTCCTCGGTCACGTGGTCCCTCTCTTCCCTCGGCGTCGCTGTCGCCATCGTGCCCGTGCCGTGTGCGGCGCCCCGCGGCGTGCCGCCCCGGGGACACGACGGGCCCGCCGCCCCGAGGGGACGGCGGGCCCGGTGCGGTGCCGGCACGGCCCTCCTGCAGGGAGGCCGTGCCAGGGTCCTGCGTCAGCCGCGGCGGACGGTGAGGCCCTCCTCGGCCAGGTCGTCGGGCGCGTCGACGACGACCTCGTCGCCGTCGCGGATCTCCCCGGCCAGCAGCGCGCGGGCCAGCGGGTCGCCGATCGCGGACTGCACCAGCCGGCGCAGCGGCCGCGCGCCGTAGACCGGGTCGAACCCGTTGAGCGCCAGCCACTCGCGGGCGGCCTCGGTGACGGTCAGCGTCAGCCGGCGGGCGGCCAGCCGGCGGGCGAGCACGCCCACCTGGATCTCGACGATCCCGGCCAGCTCCTCGCTGCCCAGCGCCCGGAACACCACGACGTCGTCGAGGCGGTTGAGGAACTCCGGCTTGAAGTGCGACCGGACGACGTCCATGACCGCGGACCGCCGCGCCTCCTCCGGCAGCGACTGGTCGGCGATCATCTGCGAGCCGAGGTTCGACGTCAGGATGAGGATGGTGTTGCGGAAGTCCACCGTCCGCCCCTGGCCGTCGGTGAGCCGGCCGTCGTCGAGGACCTGCAGCAGCACGTCGAAGACGTCGGGGTGGGCCTTCTCCACCTCGTCGAGCAGCACGACGGTGTAGGGCCGCCGCCGGACCGCCTCGGTGAGCTGGCCGCCGGCCTCGTAGCCGACGTAGCCCGGAGGGGCGCCGACCAGCCGGGCCACCGAGTGCTTCTCGGAGTACTCGCTCATGTCGATGCGGACCATCGCCCGCTCGTCGTCGAACAGGAACTCCGCCAGCGCCTTGGCCAGCTCGGTCTTGCCGACGCCGGTGGGGCCGAGGAAGAGGAACGAGCCGGTGGGCCGGTCGGGGTCGGCGATGCCCGACCGCGCCCGGCGGACGGCGTCGGAGACGGCGCGGACGGCGTCGGGCTGGCCGACGACCCGCTTGCCGAGCTCGTCCTCCATCCGCAGCAGCTTCGCCGTCTCACCCTCGAGCAGCCGGCCGGCGGGGATGCCGGTCCATGCCTGGACGACCTCGGCGATGTCGTCGGGGCCGACCTCCTCCTTGAGCATGGAGGCCTGGGCGGCGACCTCGTCCTCGGCCGCGGCGAGCGCCTTCTCCAGCTGCGGCATCCGGCCGTAGCGGAGCTCGGCGACGCGCGCGAGGTCGCCGTCGCGCTCGGCGCGCTCGGACTCCGTGCGCAGCCGCTCCAGCTCCTCCTTGTGCTGCTGGATGCGGACGATCGCGCTCTTGTCCTGCTGCCAGCGCGCGGTCAGCTCGGCGAGCTCCTGGCGCCGGTCGGCCAGGTCGGCGCGCAGCGCGGCCAGCCGGTCGAGGGACGACGGGTCGTCCTCCTTGGCCAGCGCCATCTCCTCGATCTCCATGCGGCGCACGGCGCGCTCGACCTCGTCGACCTCGACCGGGCGGCTGTCGATCTCCATGCGCAGCCGGCTGGCGGCCTCGTCGACCAGGTCGATCGCCTTGTCGGGGAGGAAGCGGGCCGTGACGTACCGGTCCGACAGGGTGGCGGCGGCGACGATCGCGGCGTCGGTGATCCGGACGCCGTGGTGCACCTCGTAGCGCTCCTTGAGCCCGCGCAGGATGCCGATGGTGTCCTCGACCGAGGGCTCGCCGACGAAGACCTGCTGGAAGCGGCGCTCCAGCGCCGGGTCCTTCTCGATGTGCTCGCGGTACTCGTCGAGCGTGGTCGCGCCGACCATGCGCAGCTCCCCGCGGGCGAGCATCGGCTTGATCATGTTGCCGGCGTCCATGGCCGAGTCGCCGGTGGCCCCGGCGCCGACGATGGTGTGCAGCTCGTCGATGAAGGTGACGACCTGCCCCTCGGACTCGGCGATCTCCTGCAGGACGGCCTTGAGCCGCTCCTCGAACTCGCCGCGGTACTTCGCGCCGGCGACCATGCTCGCCAGGTCCAGCGCCATCAGCCGCTTGCCCTTGAGGCTCTCGGGGACGTCGCCGGCTACGATCCGCTGGGCCAGGCCCTCGACGATCGCCGTCTTGCCGACCCCGGGCTCGCCGATGAGGACCGGGTTGTTCTTGGTGCGGCGGGAGAGCACCTGCACGACGCGGCGGATCTCGGTGTCCCGGCCGATGACCGGGTCGATCTTCCCCTCGCGGGCGCGCTCGGTGAGGTCGACGGCGTACTTCTCCAGCGCCTGGAAGGTGCTCTCGGGGTCGGCCGTGGTGACCTTGCGGTTGCCGCGCACCGTGCGGAAGGCGGCCAGCAGCGCGTCGCGGGTGGCGCCGGCGCTGGTGAGCACGGTGCCGGCCTCGCCCTCGGAGCCGGCCAGGCCGACCAGCAGGTGCTCGGTGGAGACGTACTCGTCGCCCAGCGCGCTGGCCTGCTCGCCGGCGGCGTTGACCACCCGCAGCAGCTCGCGCGACGGCGACGGCGCGGCGACGGTGGCGCCGCGGACGCTGGGCATGCGGCGCAGGGCGGCCTCGGCCTTGGCCCGGACGTCGGCCGGGTCGGCGCCGACCGCGGTCAGCAGCGGGGCGGCGATGCCGTCGGTCTGCTGCAGGAGCGAGACGAGCAGGTGCAGGGGCTCCAGCGCGGCCTGCCCCCGGTCGACCGCCAGCCGCTGGGCGGCCGCGAACGCCTCCTGCGAACGGGTGGTCAGCTTGCTCTCCATGGTGGGTGCGGTCGGTCCTCTCCTGGGCGCGCCGGGGGTTCCCGGCGCGGGTCGCTGTCGACCGGTCCAACGGACCGGGGGTTGAGTCTGTTCCGCTCAACTTGCGTCATGGTGCAGGAGGTGGCCGAACAGGTGCACCGGAGGGGTTGACACCCGACACAACTGCATGCCACGCGACCAGGTTGTCCCTACACTCTGGTCATGACGACGACGCACGGGGACTCGCACCTCCCCGCCCCGAGCGTGGCGCTCGACGACCAGCTGTGCTTCGCGCTGTACGCGGCCTCCCGCGCGATGACCGCCCGGTACCGCCCGATGCTCGAGGAGCTCGGGCTCACCTATCCGCAGTACCTGGTCATGATGCTGCTCTGGGAAGAGGACCACCAGACCGTCGGCCAGCTCGGCGCCCGCCTGGCGCTCGACAGCGGCACCCTGTCCCCGCTGCTCAAGCGGCTCACCGCGGCCGGGCTGGTCACGCGCCACCGCCGGGTCGAGGACGAGCGGTCGGTGGCCATCGCCCTCACCGACGCCGGCCGGGCCCTGCGCGACAGGGCCTTCGCCATCTCGCAGGACATGATCTGCGCGCTCGACCTGGACGTGGAGTCCTTCTCCGACCTCAAGCAGACGCTCAACGTGCTGACCCAGCGGGTCACCGAGGCGCCGCGCGGGGTGTGACCCGCGCCGGTGGGTTGCCCCCAACCCACCGGGGTAGGGCCGCGGGGTCCCGCGCGCCGGCGAGACGACGCCGTCGCGCCCTCCGACCGGAAGGCAGCCCGATGCCCACCCGCTCCGCCCGCACCGCCTGGAACGGCACCCTCCAGGACGGATCCGGCCAGGTCGAGCTGTCCAGCTCGAAGCTCGGCACCTTCGACGTGAGCTGGCCGAAGCGCACCTCCGACGAGGCCGGTGGCTCCACCAGCCCCGAGGAGCTCGTCGCCGCGGCCCACTCCGCCTGCTTCTCGATGGCCCTGTCGGGCGAGATCGCGAAGGCCGGCGGCACGCCGCAGTCGCTCGAGGTCACGGCCGACGTCACGCTCGGCCTCCAGGGCGGCGCCACGATCACCGGGATCAAGCTCACCGTGCGCGCCGAGGTCGACGGCCTCGACGCCGACGGGTTCGAGAAGGCTGCGCAGGCGGCGAAGGTCGGCTGCCCGGTCAGCAAGGCGCTGGCCGCCGTCGACATCACGCTGGACGCCCAGCTGGAGTCCTGACCGCACTGCACGACGGCCCGCTCCCCTGCCGGGGAGCGGGCCGTCGTCCGTTCTGTCAGCGGGTGGTGCCGACCGCCTCGTCGTCGGCGAGCGCTGGGCGGGGCTCGCGGGCCAGCCGCTCCTCGCCGCTCTCGGTGCGCAGGGCCACCTCGCGGATGAGCAGGACGGCCGCAACGGCGACCACCGCGATGACCGCGGAGACGAGGAAGATCCGGCCGGTCGCGTCGCCGTAGGAGACCCGGATGAGCTCCTGGACGGCCGGCGGCGCGTCCGCGAGGCTCGCCAGGCCGATGCTGCCCGAGCCGCTGCCGGCCGCGGCCGCCTCCGGCGGCAGGCCGGCGGTGATCAGGTCGGTCACCCGGTTGCTGAGCACCGCGCCGAGCACCGAGACGCCGATGGTGCCGCCGAGGCTGCGGAAGAAGGCCACCGCCGACGACGCCGCACCGAGGTCGCTCGCGGCCACGGTGTTCTGCACCGCGAGGACCAGGTTCTGCATGGTCATGCCGATCCCGACGCCGAGGACGAACAGGAAGACGCCGAGCAGCACCATGTCCGTCTCGTGGTCGATGGTCGCCAGCAGCCCGAAGCCGGCGACGACGAGCAGCGACCCGGCCACCAGGAACCGCTTCCACCGGCCGTGGCGGGTGATGAGGATGCCCGAGACGGTGGAGGAGACCAGCAGGCCGCCGACCATGGGGATCGTCAGCAGGCCGGCCGCCGTCGGCGAGTAGCCGCGGGAGATCTGCAGGTACTGGCCGAGGAAGACGGTCGACCCGAACATCGCCACACCGATCGCGACGCTGGCCAGGATGCCGAGGGTCGTCGTCCGGTCGCGGAACAGCCGCAGCGGGACGATCGGCTCGGCCGCGCGCAGCTCGGTCACCACGAACGCGACGATCGCCAGCGCGCTGCCGGCGAGGAACAGCGCCGTCTCGACCGAGGCCCACGCGAACCGGTCGCCGGCGAGGGTGACCCAGATGAGCAGCCCGGAGACGCCGGCGGTGAGGAAGGCTGCGCCGAGGTGGTCGATGCGGACCCGGCGCCGGGTCACCGGCAGGTGCAGCGTGCGCTGCAGCAGCACCAGCGCCACGGCGGCGAAGGGGACGCCGACGTAGAAGCACCAGCGCCAGCCGAGCCAGCTGGTGTCGACCAGCAGGCCGCCGAGCAGCGGGCCGCCGACGGTGGCCACGGCCATGACCGCGCCGAGCAGGCCGGAGTACCGGCCGCGCTCGCGGGGGCTGATCATCGCGGCCATCGCGATCTGCACCAGCGCCTGCAGGCCGCCGAGGCCCAGGCCCTGGAGCACGCGCCAGCCGATGAGCGTGCCCACCGACTGGGACAGGCCGGCGAGCATCGAGCCGACGATGAAGACCACGATGGAGATCTGGATCAGCAGCTTCTTGCTGAACAGGTCGGCGAGCTTGCCCCAGATCGGCGTGGACGCCGTCGAGGCGAGCAGGGTCGCGGTGACGACCCAGGTGTACTGGCTCTGGCTGCCCCGCAGGTCGGTGATGATCGTGGGCAGGGCGTTGGAGACGACGGTCGAGGACAGGAACGCCACGAACATCGCCAGCAACATCCCCGAGAGGGCCTCGAGGATCTGCCGGTGCGTCATGCGGCCCTGCTGCTCGGCGGGCGCCTCCGCCGCTGGGGCGGCGACGGCGGGCTCGCGGGTGGCGGTCACGGTGCTCCTGGTCGGTGCGGGTGCGGGTGTGGACGGCGGCCCGGACGGGCGGGTGGCGGTCACGAGGCGGCCCCGACGGCGTGCGGGGAGCCGGCGGAGGAGGCGCGGACCGCGGCCGATGGCGCGGCGCGGTCGAGGTCGTCGGCCAGCCGCTCCAGCAGCTCGGTGAGCCGGTGGGCGTCGGCCTCGTCCCAGCCGGCCAGGGCCCGGGTGGCCCACTCCGAGCGCAGCGCGCGGGTCTGGGCCAGGGCGGCGACGCCGGCGGCGGAGACCCGGATGAGGCTGGCGCGGCCGTCGTCCGGGTCGGGCCTGCGCTCGACGAGGCCGGCCCGCTCGAGGGCGGCGACCTGACGGCTGGCGACCGAGACGTCGACGCCGGCCTGCACGGCCAGCGCGCTGCAGCGCTGCTCGCCGTCGCGCTGGAGCGGGACGAGCAGCGCCCAGCCGAAGGAGGGCAGCCCCCCGTAGACGGAGTCCGCGGCCCGGCCGGACACGTGCCGGCCGGCCCGGACGAGGCGCGCGATGCCGGCGGTGAGCCGCTCGCGCGTCTGGGAGGTGATGGGCATGGCGTCCTCGTGGACCAGGTGATTGCAGACCACAACCATACATCCAGTTGGTTGCTGTCTACAACCGCACACCCGCCCGGCGTGTTCCCCGCAGACGACGACGGCGCCCGGACCGCAGGGGTCCGGGCGCCGTCGGAGGTGGAGCGGGAGGGCGGGTCAGGTCGCGGTAACCGCGGCGTCCCCCGCCTCGCGGGCCTCACCGAGCCGGTTGAACCGGGCCAGCAGCTCGCCGAGCTGGGCGACGTCCTCGGCCGGCCAGCCGGACAGGTCGGCCTCCCAGCGCTCCCGGCGGGCGTCGCGGATGCGGGCGAGCCGGGCCGCGCCCTCGGGCGACGGGGTGAGGACCTGCGCCCGCCCGTCGGCGGGGTCGGGCTCGCGGTCGACCATGCCGAGCGCGACCAGGGAGGCCACCTGGCGGCTGACCGTGCTCTTGTCCAGGCCGAGCCGGGCGACCAGGTCGCTGGCGCGCAGCGGGCCGGCGTCGGCCAGCAGCGCGAGCAGGCCGTAGGCCGCGCCGTCGAGGTCGGGGTGCAGCTCGCGGGCGAGCCGGGCCGAGATGGCCCGCGACCGGCGCAGCAGCAGGCCGATCTCGCGCTCCAGCCGCACGAAGGACTCGTGCTGCTCCTGGCGCGTGCTGGTCACGTCTCCCTGGACGACGACGGCGCCGCCGGGGTTCCCGCTCACCGCTGCGGCTCCCTCGGGCGCCAGACGACCAGCGCGGCCGTGCTCTGCCGCCGCACCGGCACGAGGTCGGTGCCGACCAGGTCGCGGCCGTAGCCGCTGCGCATCGCCGTCTCCGCGGCGATCCGCCGGTGCTCGGACTCCTCGAGCTCGGCGACCAGCTCGTGCACCCGCTGCTGCAGCGCCTCGACCTGGGACTCCAGGTCGATGATCCGCTTGATGCCGGCCAGGTTGACGCCGTCCTCCTGGGACAGCCGCTGGACCTCGCGCAGCAGCGCGACGTCGCGCGGGCTGTAGCGCCGCCCGCCGCCCGCCGTGCGGCCAGGGGTGACCAGGCCGAGCCGGTCGTACTGGCGCAGCGTCTGGGCGTGCATGCCGGCCAGCTGCGCGGCCACGGAGATGACGAAGACCGGTGCGTCGTCGGCGACGGCGCGGCTCGCGTCGGCGCGGTCGCGGCCCTCGGTCCCCGCGGCGCTCACCGGGTGCTCCCGCGGTCGGCGTTGCGCTGGGTGGCCGCGGTGATCTGCGGGCGCGGGTCACCCAGTTCGGCGTCGAGGGTCTTCACCGCCCGCTCGGCCTCGGCCGAGAGCCGCTTCGGGACGGCGACCTCCACGGTCACCAGCAGGTCGCCGGTGCGGCCGCGGCCGGGCACGCCCCGCCCCCGGACCCGCAGCGTGCGGCCACTCGCGGTGCCGGCGGGCACCTTGAGCGTGACGTTGCCGTCCAGGGTCGGCACGGTCAGCGTCGTGCCGAGGACCGCCTCCGGGAAGGTGACCGGCACGGTGATCGTGACGTCGTCGCCCTTGCGGCCGAACAGCTCGTGCTCGCTGACGTGCACGACCACGAACAGGTCGCCGGCGGGTCCGCCGCGTCGTCCGGGCGCGCCCTTGCCGGCCAGCCGGATCCGCTGCCCGTCCTTGACGCCGGCCGGGATCCGCACGGTGATCGTGCGGGTCTGGGTGGTGACGCCGTCGCCCTGACAGGTCGGGCACGGGTCGTCGACCACCTGGCCGGTGCCGCGGCAGTTGCGGCACGGCTCGGAGAAGGCGAACGCGCCCTGGCTGCGGCTGGTGACCCCGGCGCCGCCGCACACCTCGCAGGTGTGCGGCGCGGTGCCGGGGCGGGCGCCACTGCCGGCGCAGGTCGGGCAGGTGCCCGGGCTCTGCATCCGCAGCGGCACGGTGACGCCGAGGACGGCCTCCTCGAACGAGAGGGTCGCCTCGGTCTCGACGTCCTGCCCGCGGGCCGGCCCGGACGCCGCCTGGGAGCGGGCCCGGGCCGAGCCCGGCGCGCCACCGCCGAAGAGGTTGCCGAACAGGTCGCCGAGCCCGCCGCCCCCGCCGCGCGTCCCGGCGCCCCCGGCGCCGCCGAAGAGGTCGCCCAGGTCGAACGGCTGACCGCCGCCGGCCCCACCGGGGAAGCCCCCGGGGAACCCGGCGCGCGCCCCGGCGCCGCCGGAGCCGAACAGCCGGCGGGCGTCGTCGTACTCGGCCCGCCGCTTGGGGTCGGACAGCACGTCGTAGGCCTCGGAGACCTCCTTGAAGCGTGCCTCGGCCTGCGTGTTGCCCGGGTTCTTGTCCGGGTGCAGGTCGCGGGCGAGCTTGCGGTAGGCCTTCTTGATCTCCGCGGCGTCGGCGCCCTGGGAGACGCCCAGCGCGGCGTAGTAGTCCTTCTCGATGAAGTCCCGGGTGCTCATCGGACGCCTCCTCTCTGCGTCTGGTGGCGACCGGTCAGCCGGCGGCCGGGGTCTCCCCCGGCACGCCGCCGCCGGCCGCCTCCTGCTCGGGGGCGGCCGCGCCGCCCGCCGGCTCGGTCACGGACACCATGGCCGTGCGCAGCACGCGCTCGCCCCGGCGGAAACCCTGCCGCAGGACCGTCGTCGCGGTCGGCACGGCGACCTGGTCGGACGTGTCGTGCAGGACGGCCTCGTGCAGCGCCGGGTCGAACGGGTCGCCCGCGACGCCGAAGGCCTCCACGCCCAGGCCGTCGAGCAGCCCGAGCACGCGGTCGGCGACCACCTTGAAGGCGCCGGTCAGGTCGCCGTGGTCCCGGGCCCGCTCGATGTCGTCGACGATCGGGAACAGCTGGGCGGCGAACCGCTCGGCCGCCTGGTCGACGACGAGCTGCCGGTCCCGGTCGACCCGCCGCCGGTAGTTGGCGTACTCGGCGGTGACCCGCTGCAGGTCCTCGGTGCGCTCGGCCAGCTGGCGCGACAGGTCGCCGTCCGCGGCGCTGTCGCCGACCGGCGCGGCCGGGGCCTCCGGGACGGCGGTCTGGTTCTCGGTCATCTGCTCCCCTGGCGATGGGTGGGCCGGTGTCTGTGCCGGAGCCGGGCGGGGCGGGACGCCGGCCGGCTGCTCGCCGGCCGGCGTCCGCACCTCACCGCTGACGGGGTCGATCCGCCGCTTGTCCCGGATCACGACCCGCGGCTGCTCGTCCCCCTGGCTCATCGGCGGTCGGAGTCCTCGTCGACGATCTCGGCGTCGACGACGTCGTCGTCGCCGGACGGGGCCGACGCGCCGAACCCGTCACCGGAGGCACCGGCGGCACCGGCGGCACCGGCGCCGTCACCGGCACCGGCCTGGGCCTGCTGCGCGTAGAGCGCGCCGCCGACCTCCTGCGAGACGCGGGCGACCTTCTCCTGCGCCGACTTGATCGCGGCGATGTCCGAGCCGCCGAGGGCGGAGCGCAGCTCGGTCAGGGCCTCGCCGAGCTCCTCCTTCTTGTCGGCCGGGATGCGCTCGCCGTTCTCCGCGAGGAACTTCTCGGTCTGGTACTGCAGCGACTCGGCGAGGTTGCGGGTCTCGGCCTCCTCGCGGCGGCGCTTGTCCTCCTCGGCGTGGGCCTCGGCGTCGCGCATCATCCGCTCGATGTCCTCCTTGGGGAGGGCCGAGCCGCCGGTGATGGTCATCGACTGCTCCTTGCCCGTGCCCAGGTCCTTCGCGGACACGTGCACGATGCCGTTGGCGTCGATGTCGAAGGCGACCTCGATCTGCGGGACCCCGCGGGGCGCCGGCGGCAGACCGGTCAGCTCGAACATGCCGAGCTTCTTGTTGTACATCGCCATCTCGCGCTCGCCCTGGAAGACCTGGATCTGCACGGACGGCTGGTTGTCGTCGGCCGTCGTGAAGATCTCGGAGCGCTTGGTCGGGATCGTGGTGTTGCGCTCGATGAGCTTGGTCATGATCCCGCCCTTGGTCTCGATGCCGAGGGACAGCGGGGTGACGTCGAGCAGCAGGACGTCCTTGACCTCGCCCTTGAGGACACCCGCCTGCAGCGCCGCGCCGATGGCGACGACCTCGTCCGGGTTGACGCCCTTGTTGGGCTCCTTGCCGCCGGTCAGCTCGCGGACCAGCTCGGTGACGGCCGGCATGCGGGTCGAGCCACCCACCAGGACGACGTGGTCGATCTCGCCGACGGAGACGCCGGCGTCGCGGATTGCCTGGTTGAACGGCGCGCGGGTGCGGTCGAGCAGGTCCTGGGTGAGCCGCTGGAACTCGGCGCGGGTCATCGTGACGTCGAGGTGCAGCGGGCCCTCGGCGCCGGCGGTGATGTAGGGCAGGTTGACGTTGGTCGACTGCGCGCCAGACAGCTCGATCTTGGCCTTCTCGGCGGCCTCGCGGAGGCGCTGCATGGCCAGCTTGTCCTTGGACAGGTCGATGCCGTTCTGGGCGTTGAACGTCTGCACCAGGTGCTTGACGATCCGCTCGTCCCAGTCGTCACCGCCGAGGTGGTTGTCACCGGCGGTGGCCTTCACCTCGATGACGCCCTCGCCGATCTCGAGCAGCGAGACGTCGAACGTGCCGCCACCGAGGTCGAAGACGAGGATCGTCTGCTCGGTCTCGCCCTTGTCCAGGCCGTAGGCCAGCGCGGCCGCGGTCGGCTCGTTGACGATGCGCAGGACGTTGAGGCCCGCGATCTCACCGGCCTCCTTGGTGGCCTGGCGCTGCGCGTCCTCGAAGTAGGCGGGGACGGTGATGACGGCGTCGGTCACCGGCTCGCCCAGGTAGGTCTCGGCGTCCCGCTTGAGCTTCTGCAGGATGCGGGCGCTGATCTCCTGCGGCGTGTACTTCTTGCCGTCGATCTCGCCGGTCTGCCAGTTGGTGCCCATGTGGCGCTTGACCGACCGGATGGTGCGGTCGACGTTGGTGACCGCCTGGTTCTTGGCCGACTGGCCCACCAGGACCTCGCCGTTCTTGGCGAACGCGACGACCGAGGGCGTGGTGCGCGAGCCCTCGCTGTTGGCGATGACCGTCGGCTCGCCGCCCTCCAGGACGGTGACGACGGAGTTGGTGGTGCCGAGGTCGATGCCGACCGCTCGTGCCATGGAGCTGGCTCCTCTTCCGTGTGCTCGGGTGGTGCTGGGTGTCGTGGGGGTCGGTCGAGGGACCGCCTGCCTTGCGCGGGGTCCGCTCAACTTTCCTGCCCACCCTAACGGCAGCCCTCCCGGCCGTGTTCCCGAGGGGTGCTCGACGTCGAGTGGCGTCCCCGCCCGCCCGTCCTCACCGCGCGGTGCCCGACCTCGCGCCGCAGGGGGGTCGGGCACCGCACGGCGAGGTCGGTGGTGGGGCGTGCGCGGATCAGGCCCGGGACGCGGTGACCGCGGCGTGTCCCGGCGGCGGGAGCCCCGGCACTCACCGGCCGGCCGGAACCCGTCCGGAAACACGCCCTCGTCGTGTTCCAGCGACACCGGCGCGTCACGAAACCGCACGTCAGGACGCCGACCGGTGGGCGGAGAGCACCATCGGGCCGCCCCGGATCGGGGCTCCGCGCCTCTGGTTACTGCCGAGTAACCTGAGCGCACCCCGGCTATCGTGCTGGGCTGCGTGGGCACTGCCGCCCGCGCGTGATCCGCCCCCGGTCCCCAGGGCCGGAGACGGCGGCGGGACCCTTCTCGTCGTCCGGTGCGGACGGAGTCAACCGACGCCGCGTGGCGTGGGGAGAGGGAATCATGACGGGCCCCCTGCAGATCGTGTTCGGCACGATCAGCGTGCTGTTCCTCATCGTCTCGGTCGTCCTCGCCTACCGGGCCGTCCGCGCCATGGTGCGGATCATCCGCACCGGCCAGCCGGACTCGAGCCGGAACGGGCCGGTCGGCCCGCGGCTGAAGACGCTCGTGGTCGAGTCGCTCGGCCACACCCGGATGCTCAAGTGGTCGGCCATCGGCGCCGCCCACTGGTTCGTCTTCGTCGGCTTCTACGGCCTGTTCCTCACACTGGTCGAGGCCTTCGGCGAGGTCTGGAACCCGGCCTTCCACCTGCCGCTCATCGGCGAGTGGAGCCTGTGGAACCTCTTCGCCGACGTCATCGGCACCGGCACGATCGTCGGGATCCTGTACCTGATCTACCGGCGCCAGAAGGACCACCCGCGCCGGCAGGGCCGCACCAGCCGCTTCGCCGGCTCCAACGAGGGCCGCGGCTACTTCGTCGAGGCCGTCGTCCTCACCGTCGGCGTCTGCATCCTGCTGATCCGCGCGCTGAAGATCTCCTCGGACCTCACCGACGCGCCGGCCTGGTCGCACCCGTTCTCGGGCCTGCTGGCCACCGTGCTGCCCGACAGCCCCGACCTGCTCAGCACCGTCGCGTTCGTGAAGATCGTCGTCTCGCTGACCTGGCTGGTGGTCATCAGCCGGATCCTCAACATGGGCGTGGCCTGGCACCGGTTCAGCGCCTTCTTCAACATCTACTTCAAGCGCGAGGGCACCAGCGGCGCCCCGGCCCTCGGCCCGCTGCAGCCCATGACCTCGAACGGCAAGCCGATCGACTTCGAGGACCCGGGCGAGGACGACGTCTTCGGTCGCGGCAAGATCGAGGACTTCACCTGGAAGGGGATGCTCGACTTCACCACCTGCACCGAGTGCGGGCGGTGCCAGAGCCAGTGCCCTGCCTGGAACACGGGCAAGCCGCTGTCTCCCAAGATGGTGATCATGGACCTGCGGGACCACCTGTACGCCAAGGCCCCGTACCTGCTCGGTGAGAAGACCGCGTCGGAGACCGCGCCCGACTACGACGTCCTGAAGCCCAGCGACGAGCAGGTCTGGGCCTCCGGCTACGCCCGCATCGAGGGCACCAACGACGCGCAGGCGCACCGCCCGCTGGTCGGCACCCTCGAGGAGGGCGGGGTCATCGACCCCGACGTCCTGTGGAGCTGCACCAACTGCGGCGCCTGCGTCGAGCAGTGCCCGGTGGACATCGAGCACATCGACCACATCGACGACATGCGCCGCTACCAGGTGCTCATCGAGTCGAACTTCCCGTCCGAGGCCGGCGTGATGCTGCGCAACCTCGAGAACCGCGGCAACCCCTGGGGCGTCAGCCCCAGCACCCGCGAGGACTGGATCAAGGAGGTCGACTTCGAGGTCCGCATGGCCGACGGCCCGCTGCCCTACGACGTCGAGTACCTGTTCTGGGTCGGCTGCGCCGGCGCCATCGACGACCGCGCCAAGAAGGTCACCAAGGCCGTCGCGGAACTGCTGCACACCGCCGGCGTCGAGTTCGCCGTCCTGGGCTCCGGGGAGACGTGCTCGGGCGACCCGGCCCGCCGCATGGGCAACGAGTTCGTCTTCCAGATGATGGCCCAGGAGAACGTCGAGACCCTCAACGGCGTCTTCGAGGGCCGGGTGCCGGGCACCCGCAAGATCGTCACGACCTGCCCGCACTGCTTCAACTCGCTCGGCCGGGAGTACCCGCAGGTCGGCGGCGAGTACGAGGTCGTCCACCACACGCAGCTGCTCAACCAGCTGGTGGAGGAGGGCCGGCTCACCCCGGTGACCCCGGTCGACCGCAAGGTCACCTACCACGACCCGTGCTTCCTCGGCCGGCACAACAAGGTCTACACGCCGCCGCGGGAGATCCTCGACAGCGTGCAGGGCCTCTCCACCCAGGAGATGCACCGCTGCAAGGACCGCGGCTTCTGCTGCGGCGCCGGCGGCGCGCGCATGTGGATGGAGGAGAAGATCGGCAAGCGGATCAACGTGGAGCGCACCGAGGAGGCCCTCGGCCTCGACCCGGACGTCATCTCCACCGCGTGCCCGTTCTGCATCACGATGCTGTCGGACGCCCTGACGGCGAAGAAGCAGAACGGCGAGGCCGCCGAGCACGTCGAGGTCCTCGACGTCAGCCAGATCCTGCTGCGCTCGATGGCGCCGGTCGGCGCCCCGGGCACCGAGCACGGCGCCGAGGTCGGCACCGCGGACGACGACGTCGCGGGCACCGGCTCGGCCGCCACCGGCCACGGCCAGGCCTGACCGCCCGGTCCCGCACCACCCCGACGGACGCCGTCGGCGAGGCACCCCCTCGCCGGCGGCGTCCGTCGTCTCCGGGGGGAGGTCCTCCGGTAGAACACCGCGCGTGCTGCTGCAGTTGCGGGTGACCGTCCCGCCCGACCGGACCGGCGCCGTCCGCGACCTGCTCGTCCGCTGCCCCGGGACCGCGCACCTGGCCGTGCTGCCCGGCGCCTCGGTCGAGCCGCCCGGCGACCTGGTCCTCGCCGACGTCGCCCGCGAGTCCGCCGACGCCCTCGTCGGGGCGCTGCGCGAGCTGCACGTCGACCGCGACGGCGGCATCGCGATCGAGGCCGTGGACACCGCCGTCTCCGCCGTCGCCGAGCGGGCGGAGGAGGCCGCGCCGGGCGACGGCTCGGACGCCGTCGTCTGGGAGCAGGTGGTGCGGACCACGGCGGCGGACTCGTCGCTGTCGGTGGCGTACCTGTCGTTCCTGACCATCGCGACGCTGCTGGCGGGCATCGGGATCGTCAACGACTCGGCGATCCTGGTGATCGGCGCGATGGTGCTCGGCCCGGAGTTCGGCCCGCTGGCGGGGCTGGCCGTCGCCCTGGTGGCCCGCCGGCGCGGGGTCGCCCGGGCGGCGGTCCGCGCGCTGGTCGTCGGCTTCGCCCTGGCGATCGCGGTCACCGCGCTGGCCGCGCTCGCCGCCCGCGGGCTGGGGTGGGTCGGTCCCGAGGTGCTCGCCGTGGACCGCCCGCAGACCGGGTTCATCACCGCGCCGGACCACTGGTCGGTGGTGGTGGCGGTCCTGGCCGGGATCGCCGGCGTGCTGTCCCTGACGTCGGCGAAGAGCGGGGCGCTGGTCGGCGTCTTCATCTCCGTGACGACGGTCCCCGCCGCCGCGGACATGGCCGTGTCGCTGGCCCTGGGCGGCGGCGCCGAGTTCTGGCGCGCGGCCCTGCAGCTGGGGATCAACCTCGCCGGCATCCTGCTGGCCGCCGTGACCACCCTGCTCCTGCAGCGGGTGCTGTGGCGGCGGGTCCCCCAGGTGCTGCCGCGCTTCGAGCCGACGCCGCGCACGGGCCTGCGCACCTGAACGGTTGGCCTGTGCACCCGCCTCGGGGTCGGGCCGGCGCGCGGGGGACCATCGACGGGTGACCCGCACGGCCGACGACGCTCCCCCGATCCCGACGGCCGGCGAGCGACGGCGCGGTCTCGCGCTCGTCGGGGTCGCCATCGTGCTGACCGCCGCGAACCTGCGGACGGCGGTGACCACCGTCGGCCCGGTGCTCGAGGAGCTCGAGCGCGGGCTGGGCGTCTCCAGCGCCGCGGCCGGTGTGGTGACGACGCTGCCGGTGCTGTGCTTCGCCGCGATCGGCTTCGCCGGGCCGCCGCTGGCCGCGCGGTTCCGGGACGCCCACGTGCTGGCCGGCGCGCTGCTCACCATGGCCGCCGGGCTGGTGCTGCGGGCGGTCGTCGACTCGTTCCCGCTGTTCGTCGCCGGCACCGTGCTGGCGATGGTCGGCGGCGCGCTCGGCAACGTGCTGCTGCCCGGCCTGGTCAAGCGCTGGTTCCCCGAGCGCACCGGCCTGCTGGTGGGCGCCTACAGCGCGTCCATGGCCATCGGCGGCGCCGTCGCGGCGATCTCCACCGCGCCGATCGCCGCCGCCGTCGGCCCGGGCGGCTGGCGGTGGGCGATCGGCGTGTGGGCACTGCTGGCGCTGGTCGCCGCGGTGCCGTGGCTCCTCGCCCCGCGCTCGCCCGGCGCGGGCCGGGGCACCCACCGCGCGGTGCGGATGGCGCCGCTGGCCCGCAGCCCGCTGGCGCTCACCCTGGCCGCCTTCTTCGGCCTGCAGGCGACGCAGGCCTACGTCGTCATGGGCTGGTCGGCGCAGTACCTGCGCGACTCCGGCCTGAGCGCGGCCACCGCCGGGCTGCTGCTGGGGATCAACTCGGTCGTCGTCATCCCGGTCAACGCGGTCACCCCGTCGCTCACCGTCCGCCAGCGGTGGCAGCGGCCGCTGCTGCTGGGCTTCATGGCCTGCTACGTCGTCGGCTGGGCCGGGCTGTGGCTGGCCCCGCGCACGCTGCCGTGGCTGTGGATGAGCGTGCTCGCCGTCGGCATGGGCACCTTCAGCATGGTGCTGGCGCTGATCGGGCTGCGCGCCCGGACGCCGGAGACGACGGCGGCGCTGTCCACGGTCACCCAGGGCTGGGGCTACGTGCTGGCCGGCGCCGGGCCGCTGCTGGTCGGCGTGCTGCGCGGTGCGACCGGCGGCTACACCGGCATGTTCGTGCTCGTCGCCGTCGCCACCGTCGGGCTCACGGTCACCGGGTGGCTGGTCACCCGGGACCGGTTCGTCGACGACGAGGTGCCCGGCTGGTCCCCCGCGGCCGTCAGCCCTGCGGCCGCCGGGTCTCCGCGCGGGTGAAGTTGCGGAACGAGCGCGACGGCGTCGGCCCGCGCTGGTCCTGGTAGCGGGAGCCGTACACCGCCGAGCCGTACGGGTGCTCGGCCGGGCCGGTGAGCCGGAACAGGCACAGCTGGCCGATCTTCATGCCCGGCCACAGCGTGATCGGCAGGTTGGCCACGTTGGACAGCTCCAGCGTGATGTGGCCGGAGAAGCCGGGGTCGACGAAGCCCGCCGTGGAGTGGGTGAGCAGGCCCAGACGCCCGAGCGAGCTCTTGCCCTCCAGCCGGGCGGCGAGGTCGTCGGGGATGGTGACGACCTCGAGGGTGGAGCCGAGGACGAACTCGCCGGGGTGCAGGACGAACGGCTCGTCGCCGTCGGGCTCGACCAGGGTGGTCAGGTCGTCCTGCTGCTGGGCGGGGTCGATGTGGGTGTAGCGGGCGTTGTTGAACACCCGGAAGTAGCGGTCGAGCCGGACGTCGATGCTCGAGGGCTGCACCAGCCCCGCGTCGTGCGGCTCGATGCCGAGACGCCCCTCGGCGATCGCGGCGCGGATGTCGCGGTCGGACAGCAGCATGGCGCGGAGTCTAGGGAGGCCGCCCGGCGCGCCCCCCGCTTCCCGCGGGACCAAGGTCCCGGAGCGCCCCTCTCGGGTCGCGTCCGGACGGATCCTGCCGATACCTGCCGGGACGACCCACCGGACGCAGGAGGACACCGCGTGCTGGACACCCACCCCCGGACCGCCCCGCGCGCCGGCCGCCTCGCCGTGCGGCCGACGGGTGAGGAGCGGACCTTCGCGGCCGAGGAGCTCATCGTCTCCAAGACCGACCCGCGCGGGGTGATCACGTACGCCAACGACGTGTTCCTGCGGGTGGGCGCCTACTCCCTCGACGAGGTCATCGGGCAGCCGCACAACCTCATCCGGCACCCCGAGATGCCGCGCGCGGTGTTCAGGCTGCTGTGGGACACCCTCGCCGCCCGCCAGGAGCTGTTCGCCTACATCAACAACCTGGCCGCCGACGGCGCGCACTACTGGGTGCTGGCGCACGTGACGCCGTCCTACGGCGCCGACGGGTCGGTCGTGGGCTACCACTCCAACCGCCGCCGGCCCTCCCGGCGGGCGGTGGACCGCGTCCGCCCGATCTACGAGCGCCTCCTGGCCGAGGAGCGGCGGCACCCGAACGCCCGCGCGGCCGTCGCGGCGTCGTCCGAGCTGTTCGACCGGCTGATCGCCGAGCACGCGGCGTCCTACGAGGACTTCGTGTGGTCGGTCGTCGCCCAGGAGGAGGACTGAGATGGCCCGCTCCCGCACCCGATCCGACGCCGCGGAGCTCGAGGTCTACCGCGCGTTCGTGCGGCGGCTGACCGAGACCTGCGAGGCGGCCGCGCGCGGCGACCTGGAGGCCCGCGCCGTGCCGGTCGACGGCTCGGACGCCGTGCCGGAGCTGGTCGCGCTGCGGCACGGCGTCAACCGCGCGCTCGACGTCAGCGACGCGTTCGTGCGCGAGTCCCGGGCGGCGCTGGCCGCCGCCGCCGAGGGCCGCTTCCACCGCAGCGTGCTGCGCACCGGGCTGCACGGCGCCTACCGGCACGCGGCCACCGACATCAACACCGCCCGCGACGCCATGCGCGAGACCGCCGGGCGGGTCACCGAGGCGCAGACCTCGCGGCTGCGGCTGGCCGACGCGTTCGAGTCGGTGGTGCTGGCGATGAGCGAGCAGGTCGCGACGGCGGCCACGGAGATGAGCGCGTCCGCCGCCGGGCTGACCAGCGCGGCGTCGGCGGCGTCGGCCGAGGTGGGCAACGCGACCGGCACGCTCGCCTCCCTGACCCGCACCTCGGCCGAGATCCGCGAGGTCATCGCCCTGATCGAGTCGGTGGCCGCGCAGACCCGCCTGCTGGCGCTCAACGCCACCATCGAGGCCGCCCGCGCCGGGGAGGCGGGCAAGGGCTTCGCCGTCGTCGCCTCCGAGGTCAAGGACCTCGCCGACCAGACCGCGCAGGCCACCGAGCGGGTGACCGCGCAGGTCGAGGCGATCCGCGCGGCCTGCGACGACGTCACCGCCGTCATCGGCTCGGTCGGCACCACGGTCACCGACATGAACGGCCTGGTCGACGGGATCGCCGCGGCGGTCGACGGCTCGGCGTCGCTGGGCACCGCGGACACCGACGTCACCGGCCTGTCGCAGATGGCCGAGCGGCTGCGCTCGGAGGCCACCGGGTTCCTGGCCGAGATGCGGCGCTGACCCCGGCACCGCCGGTGGGGTCCCAGGTCACGGATGTACCGTGCGAGCAGCGGGGAGCAGCTCGGCTCCCGAGGTCCTGACGCGGTGGCGGCGGTCCCGCCCGCGCGTCCGCACGGCTGTGCCGGGAGGTGTGCGTGGCTGCCGAACCCGTCGTGGGCGGTCGGGTCCGCGACGTCGCGCCGGGTCCCGGCACCGAGGACGTCTTCGCCGGCGGCAGCGAGAACGGGCGGCTGATGGCCGCCTTCGACTGGTCGACGACGCCGCTCGGCCCGGTGGAGACGTGGCCGGCGAGCCTGCGCTACGCCGTCCGCACCGTGCTGGCCTCCCGGTTCCCCATGATCCTGACCTGGGGTCCGGAGTACACGCAGTTCTACAACGACGCCTACGCCACGCTCATCGGCGCGAAGCACCCCAGCGCCATCGGCGACGACCTGCGGATCACCCTCGCCGAGGGCTGGGCCGCGCTGCAGGAGCCGGTCGAGCGGGCCATGGCCACCCGCGAGGCCTCGTGGATCCCCCAGCTCCTGCTGCTGCTCGAGCGCGCCGGCTACCGCGAGGAGACCTACTTCACCGTCTCGCACGCCCCCGCGTTCGGGGACGACGGCGAGGTGGCCGGGATGCACGCGGTGTGCACCGAGGTGACCCGCCAGGTGGTGGCCGAGCGGCGGCAGCGGCTGCTGCACGGGGTGGCCACCGCGGCGGGCCGGCGCGAGGACGAGCGCGACCTCGCCGTCCGGGTGTGCGGGGCGCTGGAGGCCGACCCGCTCGACGTGCCGCTGGCCGCGGTCTACCTGGCCGACGACGAGGGCCGGCTGCACCGGGTGGCCACCGCGGGCGTCGACGCCGCGGCGCTGCCGGCCGCGGTGGGCGCGGCGGCCGAGCTCGGCGCGGTCGACGTCGCCGCCCTGCAGGTGCCCGGCGGTCCGTTCGGCGACGAGGTGGAGCGGGCGGTCGCGCTGCCGCTGTCGGGCGGGGCGGGCCGCGAGACGGTGGGCGCGCTGCTGGTCGGCGTCAGCCCCAACCGGGCGCTGGACGAGGAGCACCGCACCTTCCACCAGCTGCTGGCCGCGCAGGTCGCCGGCGCGGTCACCGACGCGCGGGCCTACGCCGCCGAGCGCGCCCGCGCGGAGGCCCTGGCCGAGCTGGACCGGGCCAAGACGACGTTCTTCTCCGACGTCAGCCACGAGCTGCGCACCCCGCTGACCCTGCTGCTGGCCCCGATCGCCGACGCGCTCGCCGCGTCCGGCGGGGAGCTGCCGGAGCCGGTGCGCGAGCAGCTCGCCCTCGCCCTGCGCAACGGCCAGCGGCTCAAGCGCCTGGTCGACGACCTGCTCGAGTTCGTCAGCATCGAGGCCGGGCGCACCGCGGCGGTGCGGGTGGCCACCGACCTCGCCGCCTGCACCACCGAGCTGGCCGGCGTGCTGCGCGCCGCGGCCGAGCGGGCCGGCCTGACCCTCGACGTCGACTGCCCGCCGCTGCCCCGCCCTGCCGCGGTGGACCCGGGGATGTGGGAGAAGGTCGTCCTCAACCTGGTCGCCAACGCGGTCAAGTACACCTTCGTCGGCGGCATCACCGTCTCGCTGCGCGCCGAGGACGACGCGGTGGTCCTGCGGGTGGCCGACACCGGCGTGGGCATCCCCGCCGCCGAGCTGCCGGCGCTGTTCGAGCGGTTCCACCGGGTGGCCGGCTCCCCCGCGCGCAGCCGGGAGGGCACCGGCCTGGGCCTGGCGATGGTCCGCGAGCTGGTCGCGCTGCACGGCGGCACCGTGTCGGCGGAGAGCGAGCCCGGCACCGGGAGCACCTTCACCGTGCGACTGCCCTTCGGCGAGCCCGACACCGACACCCCGCCGCCCGCGTCGGCGCCCGCGGTCCGCGCGGCCGCGCTCACCCCGTGGGACGACGACCCGCGCCGGCCCACGCCGCCGTCCGACCCGCTGGGCACCGTGCTCGTGGTCGACGACAACGCCGACATGCGCGCCTACCTCACCCGGCTGCTGTCGCCGTCGTGGACGGTGCGGACGGCGGCCGACGGCGAGGCGGCCCTGGACGACGTCGCCCGGGTGCTCCCCGACGTCGTCCTGACCGACGTGATGATGCCGCGCCTGGACGGGTTCGGGCTGCTGCGCGCGCTGCGGGCCGACCCGGGGACGCGCGCCGTCCCGGTGGTCATGCTCACCGCGCGGGCCGGCCAGGAGGCCGCCGTCGAGGGCTTCGACGCCGGCGTCGACGACTACCTGCCCAAGCCCTTCGAGTCCGCGGAGCTGCTCGGCCGGCTGCGCGCGGTCCTCGAGCGCGCGCGGGGACGGCGGGAGCCGGCGCCCCCGGCCGCGCCGTCGCCGTCCGCCCCGGCCGTCCCCGCTCCCGCGCCGCCGCACCCCCGTGCCGCCGACGTCGTCCCGGCCGTCCCCGCGGCGCCGGCCCCGGCGCACCTCCCGGGCGCGACGACGACGGCCTGGCGGTTCCCCTCCAGCGCGGCGGCGATCCCGCCGCTGCGCCGCCGGCTGCGGGCGCTGCTCACCGACGCCGGCCTCGACGAGGACCGCGTCTACGACCTCGTGCTGGCCGCCTGCGAGGCCGCCACCAACGCGGTGGAGCACGCGCAGGACCCGCGCGAGCCGTACGTGGACGTCCGGGTGGCCGTCGACGACGGCGCGGTGGAGATCGCGGTGCGCGACCACGGGCAGTGGAAGGAGCGGACGTCGAGCATGGACCGCGGCCGCGGGTCGATGCTCATGAGCGCGTTCGCCGACATCACCGCGGTGCCGGGCCCGGAGGGGACCACGGTGACCATCCGCAGCCCCCGGCCCGCCGGCTGACCCCCGGCCTGCCGACCGATCCGGCCGTCCTTGCTACGCTGGCGTCCGGCCGTCAGGCCCTCGCGGGTGTAGTTCAATGGCAGAACATCAGCTTCCCAAGCTGACAGTGCGGGTTCGATTCCCGTCACCCGCTCTCCTCCGCTCCGCCCGGCAACCCGGTGGCCTCCCCGCCCCCCGCGTGGGACCGTCCGCCCGTGCCGCTCCCGCCCGTCCTCCGCACCGTGGTGCTCGTCGAGGGGGTCAGTGACCGCGAGGCCGTGCTGGCCGCCGCGCGGGGCCGGGGCCGGCACCTGGCCGCCGAGGGCGTGGACGTCGTCGCCATGGGCGGGGTGCACGCCGTGCGCCGCCACCTCGCCGCGACCGGTCCCGGCGTCCGCGTGGCCGGCCTCTACGACCACGCCGAGCGGGACGTCGTCCGCCGGGCGCTCGGGGTGCCCGACCCGGCGGCGGCGGGGTTCTTCGCCTGCGTCGCCGACCTCGAGGACGAGCTGATCCGGGCGGTGGGGACGGCCGGGGTCGAGGCGGCCGTCGCCGAGCACCGCGAGGCCCACGCGCTGGCCACCTTCCGGCGGCAGCCGGCGCAGCGCGGGCGGCCGGCCGAGGCGCAGCTGCGCCGCTTCCTCGGCACCACCAGCGGGCGCAAGGCCCGCTACGCGCACGCCCTCGTCGAGCGGCTGGAGCCCGCGGCGGTCCCGCCGCCGCTGCGCTCGCTGCTGGACCGCGTCTGAGCTGCCCGGCGCCGCCACGGGCGGCAGCGGACGACCGGCGTCCGCCGCACGGGCAGCTGCCGGACGCGGCACAGGGTCATGCCCCCAGCAGGACCGGCGTCCGCGCGTCGCCGGGCAGGTACTCGCCCCGCTCGTCGACGCGGTAGCGGGCGCTCTCCTCCGGCGTCGCCGCCACGGTGCGCAGCGCGGCCCCGAGCGCCGCGACGTCGTCGAGGGTCGTCCCGCGGTTGGCGCTGGCGCGCACGGCGCCGGGCAGCCGGACCTCGCCGGCCCGGGCCGCGTCGTGGAAGGCGCGGACCTGCTCCTCGCTCAGCTCCAGCAGGCGGGCCATGTACGGGTGGGCGCAGAAGCAGCCGCTGCGCACGCCGATCCCGAACTCCGCGGACAGCCGGGTGGCCACCAGACCGTGCGGGAGGCCGTCGAGGAGGAAGGCCGCCACCGGCAGCCGGTCCCCCGTCGCCGGGCCGAGGCGGCGCAGCCCCGGGACCGTCGCGAGCTCGGCGTCCAGCGCGGCGGTGAGGGCGCGCTCGTGGGCGAGCAGGCCGGGCCAGTCCTCGGCCAGCTCCTCGGCCGCGGCGGCCAGGGCGACCGCGCCGACGACGTTGGGCGAGCCGGCCTCGTCCCGGTCGGGGGCGCCGGCCCAGACGACGTCGTCGAAGGAGACCGCCCGGACCGCGCCGCCGCCGACCAGCAGCGGCTCGCCGCGGCCGAGCAGGCTCCGCGGGGCGACGAGCGCGCCGGCGCCGAAGGGCGCGTACGCCTTGTGCCCCGACAGGGCGAGGGCGTCGACGCCGAGGGCGGTCACGTCGATCGGCCGGTGCGGCGCCAGCTGGGCGGCGTCCACCACCACGAACACGCCGCGCTCCCGGGCGGCGGCGGTGATCGCGGCCAGGTCGGGCAGCCAGCCGGTGACGTTGGAGGCGCCGGTGAGGGCCAGGACGCGCGGGGTCGGGCGCTGGTCCAGCGCGGCGACGACGTCCTCGGCCGTGAAGGTCCCCCCGGCGCCGACCTCGACCACCCGCAGCCGCGCGGCGCGCCGCCACGGCAGGAGGTTGGCGTGGTGCTCGACCGCGGTGGTGAGCACCACGTCGTCCGGCTCGAGCGCGAGCCGGAACGCCAGCGTGTTCAGCGCCTCGGTGGTGTTGCGGACGAAGACGGCCTCGTGCGTGGCGGGGTCCGCCCCGACGAAGGAGAGCACGGTCTCGCGGGCGGCCTCGTAGCGGGCGCTGGTGTACCGGGACTTCGCGCCGGCGCCGCGGTGCACGCTCGAGTAGCGGGGCAGGAACTCCTGCACCGCGCGGGCCACCCGGACCGACGACGAGCTGGTGGCCGCGGCGTCGAGGTCGACGTAGCGGGTGAGCCCCCCGCCGGCCGTCGGGACGCGGACGTCCTCGCCGACGAGCCGGCCCGGGGAGGTGTCGGGAACCAGTCGCATGGGATCCCCATCGGCACGGTTCGGCCGGAATCGAGTCCGGCGCCGCGCCTCCTGCCCGCGCACCCCCCTGAGGGTGATCTCCGGGCACCGGCCTCAAGCGCCCGGGCACGGTGACGACGTCCTGGGCATGAGTGCCTTCCAGCTCCGGGTCGACGGCGACCGGCGACGGCCGCGGGGCTTCCGTCTCACCTCGCGGGTGTTCTGGGACCTCGCGGTGTGGATGGTCGGCCTCGGCATCGCGGTCGGGCTGGTGTTCCCGCCCTTCGCCACGGGCCTCGGGGTCCCGGCCCAGTACGCCGACCGCCCGGTGTTCCGGGCGGCCTGCCTCGGTGCCGGCTTCCTGGTCGGCGGGCTGAGCTACGCGCTGTGCCGGTGCCTGGTCGGCGGGCGGCTGGCCGTCCTCAGCACCCACCTGCACTCGGTGGCGCAGACCATCTCGCACGCCAGCCGGACCGGGGACTGGTCGCACTCGACCTCGCAGCGGATCACCGTGGACTCCGACGACCAGCTCGGCGAGACCGCCCGCGCCTTCAACAGCCTCCTCGACGCCCTCGAGGCGGGGGAGCACTTCCGGTCGCTGGTCCGCAACGCCTCGGACGTCATCACCGTCGTCGATCCCGCGGGCACCGTCACGTACCAGACGCCGTCGGTGGGCTGGGTCCTCGGCTATCCGCCGGGGACGCTGATCGGCACCGACGTCCACGACCTGGTCCACCCCGAGGACGTGCAGGTCTTCCGCGGGCACCTCGCCCGCGTGGTCGCCGGGGAGCCGCCGGCGACCTGGCCGGCCGCGCGCATGCGGCACCGCAACGGCTCCTGGCGCTGGACCGACACCGCCGCCCGCAACCTGCTCGACGACCCCGCCGTCAGCGGCATCGTGCTCACCACGCGCGACACCAGCGACCGCAAGGAGCTCGAGGACCAGCTGCGCGTGCAGGCCTTCCACGACCCCCTGACCGGCCTGCCCAACCGGGCGCTGTTCATGGAGCGCCTGCGCGCGGCGGAGGCGCGCGAGCGGGCCACCGGCACCGCCGCGGCGGTGCTGTTCCTGGACCTGGACAACCTCAAGACCGTCAACGACAACCTCGGCCACGACGGCGGCGACGCCCTGCTGCGGGTGGTCGCCCAGCGGGTCGGCGGCTGCCTGCGCCCCGAGGACACGCTCGCCCGCCTGGCAGGCGACGAGTTCGCCGTGCTGATGAGCGGCGCGCGCAGCGGCGAGCTGGCGCCCCAGGTGGCCGAACGGGTGCTGGCCGCCCTCGCCCAGCCGGTCCACGTCGCCGACCGCGCCGTCCGCGCCAGCGTCAGCATGGGCATCGCCACCTCGGCCACCTGCGCCGCCAGCGGCCTGGGCCTGCTGCGCGCGGCGGACATCGCCATGTACGTGGCCAAGTCCGGCGGGAAGGGGCGCTACGAGACCTTCCAGCCCAGCCACCACGCCGCCCACCTCGAGCGCGAGCGCCTGCTCGCCGACCTCTACCAGGCGCTGGACCGGCAGGAGCTCGTCCTCCACTACCAGCCGATCGTCGACCTGGCGTCGGCCACGACCAGCGGCTACGAGGCCCTGGTGCGCTGGCAGCACCCCACGCACGGGCTGGTGCCGCCGGCGCGGTTCATCGCGCTGGCCGAGGACAGCGGCCTGATCGTCCCGATCGGCCGCTGGGTGCTCCGGGAGGCCACCCGCCAGGCCGCCGCGTGGCAGCGCCCGGACGGCAGCGGCCCGCGGATGAGCGTCAACGTGTCGGTGCGCCAGTTCCAGCACCCCAGCCTCGTCGGCGACGTCGCCGAGGCGCTGGACCGCTCCGGCCTGGACCCGCGGCGGCTGACCCTCGAGATCACCGAGTCGCTGCTCGTGCAGGACGCCGCCGCCACCACCGGCAAGCTGGAGGAGGTCAAGGACCTCGGCGTCCGGCTCGCCCTCGACGACTTCGGCACCGGCTACTCGTCCCTGGGCTACCTGCGCCGGTTCCCCATCGACGTCCTCAAGATCGACAAGTCCTTCGTCGACGGCGTGGCCACGAGCCCGGAGGACCACGCCGTCATCGGCGCGATCGTGCAGCTGGGCCAGACGCTCGGCCTGGACCTCGTGGCCGAGGGCATCGAGACCGCCGACGAGCTGGCCGCGCTCCGCGGGCTCGGCGTCGGGTACGGGCAGGGGTACCACCTCGGCCGCCCCCTGCCCGCCGCGGCGCACGAGGAGGCGGCCACCGGGGCCGAGCGCCGCCGGCCGGACTCCCCGGGCGCCGCTCTGCGGGCCGCCCCCGTGCCCCGCGCCGCCGGGGAGGACGTCCCGGCCGCGTCCCCGCGCTGACCGCCCGGCACGGCCGCGCACCGGCGGCCGTGCCAGGGTCTGCCCGTGGACCCGTCCCGCGGAGGCCGGGGGTGAGCGCGGAGCCCTCCCCCGCGGCATCCGACCACCTCGTCGCGCGGCTGCGCGCCGCCGGGTGCGTCTTCGCCGAGGACGAGGCGCGCCTGCTCACCGCCGCCGCGGCCACCCCGGAGCAGCTCGACGCCCTCGCCGGACGGCGGGTGGCCGGGGAGCCGCTGGAGCACGTGCTCGGCGAGGTCGAGTTCTGCGGCCTGCGGGTCTCCGTCGGCCCCGGCGTCTTCGTGCCGCGCCGGCGCACCGCGGCCCTGGTCGAGCGGGCGGTGCAGGTGGCGCGGGCGGCCCGGGACCGGCACGGGCGGGCGCCGGTCGCGGTGGACCTGTGCTGCGGCTGCGGCGCGGTCGGCCTCGCGCTGGCCACCGCCGTCGAGCTGGCCGAGCTGCACGCCGCCGACGTCGACCCCGCCGCGCTGCACCACGCCCGGCGCAACCTCGCGCCCGTGGGCGGGCAGGTGCACGGCGGTGACCTGTTCGGCGCGCTGCCGGAGCGGCTGCGCGGACGGGTCGACGTCCTGGTGGTCAACGCGCCCTACGTGCCCACCGCGGCGCTGCCCCTCCTGCCGCCCGAGGCCCGCCTGCACGAGCCGCGGACGGCGCTCGACGGGGGCGCGGACGGCCTCGACGTGCACCGCCGCGTGGCCGCGGGCGCCCCGGGCTGGCTCGCCGCGGGCGGGGTCCTGCTGGCCGAGGCCGGGGATGACCAGGCGCCCGTGCTCGCCGCGGTGCTCGCCGCCGCCGGGCTGCGGGCCGACGTCCACGGCCCAGGGGAGGACGGCACCGCCGTCGTCACGGGGGCCCGCAGGCGCTGACCGGGCCCTTGGTCCCTGTCCGGATGCGCCGCGTGTCGCGAGGATCACTACATGGCAGATTCGACCGCTCCAGTTCCGCCCGGGGACCGGTCCGTTCCGCCCGTCGAGCCCGTCCGCCTCGTTCCCCAGCTGTCCCGCCGCCCCGCCCCCTCGCTCGTCGTCCACGTCGACGGCTCGGCCTCCGGCTACGGCGCGCTCGTGTGGGCGCTGCGCGAGGCGGCCCGGCGCGAGGGGACCGTGCTCGCCGTCGACGTCGTCGACGGTGGGGAGCGGACGCTGAGCGGACAGCGCGCGGCCGCGGAGCAGGCCCGCGCCGTGGCCCTCGAGCGGATCGAGGCCCAGGTCGTCCGCGCCATCGGCGAGACCGGCGTGACCGGCCGCGTCCGCATCGCCACCCTGGAGCGGCCGCTGCTCGAGGCCCTGGTCGGGGCCGGCCGCGGCGGTGACCTGGTGCTGGTGAACGGATCGGGACGCGCCCTCCTGCGGCAGGTCACGCCGCGCTCACCCGCCCGCCGCCTCGCCCACGGTGCGTGAGCCCCGTGGCGTGACTCCCCCGGCGGGCGACCAGCCCGGCGCACACCAGGGACCCTCCGGACGGGCCGTGACCCCGCCCGGCCCGGAGGGCGCACCGCCGGCGCTCGCCGCCGGCGTGCGGGCGGCCGCGGCCGGGGAGCACCTCGAGGCCACGCTGCACGCCATCGTCGAGGCGGCGGTCGCGCACGCCGACGCCCGCTACGGCGCGCTCGGCGTCCTCACCCGCGACGGGCGACGGCTGGACCGGTTCGTCATCGTCGGCATGGACGAGGAGACCCGCGGCGGCATCGACCGCCTGCCGGCCGGCGCCGGCATCCTCGGCCTGCTGGTCGAGCACCCGGAGCCGCTGCGCCTCGACGACCTGGGGTCCCACCCCGCCTCCGTCGGCTTCCCGGCCGGCCACCCGCCGATGCAGTCCTTCCTCGGGGTGCCGGTGTGCGTCCGCGACGCCGTCTTCGGTCACCTCTACCTGACCCAGAAGCGCACCGGCGGCCCCTTCACCGCGGCCGACGAGGAGGCGGTGCTGGCGCTGGCCGCCGCCGCGGGCCTGGCGATCGAGAACGCGCGGCTGGCCGAGGCCGCCGAGCGCCGCCGGGCGTGGGTGCAGGCCGGCACCGAGGTGGCGACCGAGCTGCTCTCGGGGGAGGACCCGGCCGAGGTGCTGCTGACGGTGGCCGAACGGGCCGTCGCGCTGAGCGACGCCGAGGCCGGGGCGCTGCTCATGGCGCAGGAGGGCGACCCCGAGGCGCTGACCATCGTGGCCTCGGCCGGCTACATGGCCGGCGAGCTCGACGGGGTGCGGGTCCCGCTGGAGGACACCCACGTCGGCCGGGTGCACCGCACCGGGCTGGGGGAGCTGGTGGAGGACGTCGCGGCGGACCCCGTGCTGGGCCGGCACGCCGAGGTCGCCGTCGAGCTCGTCCGCGGCGCCCGCTCCGCGGTCATCGCCCCGCTCGGCCCGGCCCTGGGGACCCTGGTCTGCCTGCGCCGCGCCGACCGCGAGCCGTTCGACGCCGAGGTCCTCGAGGCGCTGTCCGCGTTCGCCGGTCAGGCGGGGCTGGCACTGGAGCTGGCGCGCAGCCAGCGGCGCGAGCGCCGGCTGCAGGTGCAGGCCGACCGCGACCGGATCGCCCGCGACCTGCACGACCACGTCGTCCAGCGGATCTACGCGACGGCGCTGACGCTCGACCGCATCGGCCGGACGCTGGAGGACGTCGACCCCTACGCCGCCCGCCGCATCGGGCGCAGCGTCGACGAGCTGGACGGGACGCTGGCGCAGATCCGCTCGGCGATCTTCGGCCTCCACGACGACGTCGTCCCCGAGGGCCTGGCCGCGGGGGTGGCCGACGCCGTGCGGCAGGCCACCGAGGGTTCCCCGGTGCAGCCGGGGCTGCGACTGCGCGGGGACCTCGACGGCCTGCCCGCGGGCCTGGCCACCGACCTGCTGGCGGTGGTGCGGGAGCTCGTGACCAACGTGGTCCGGCACGCGGGCGCCAGCCGGGTCGAGGTGTCGGTCGAGGTCGGGGAGGACGGGCCGGGCGCGCCGGTGTCCGTCCGGGTCACCGACGACGGCCGCGGGCTGCCCGAGGTCACTCGCCGCAGCGGGCTGGCCAACCTGGCCGAGCGGGCCGAGCGCCGCGGCGGGCGGCTGACCGCGACCGGGGGCCCGGCCGGCACCCAGGTGAGCTGGACGGTGCCGGGGCGGGCGCAGCGGTCCTGAGCGCGCGGCCCCCGGTCAGGAGGACCGGCGGCCGCGCAGCTCGGTGGCCAGGATCGCGGCCTGGGTCCGCCGCTCCAGCCCCAGCTTGGCCAGCAGGTGGCTGGTGTAGTTCTTGACCGTCTTCTCGGCCAGGCCCATCCGCTCGCCGATCTGCCGGTTGGTCAGCCCCTCCCCGATGAGCATGAGCACGGTGCGCTCCTGCTCGGTGAGCGCGGCCAGCCGCCGGTCGCCGTCCGGCCCGGCCGCCGGCCGCCGCCCCGGCCAGCCGCCCAGCGTGCCGCCGCCCGCGACCGTGTGCACCGCCGAGACCAGGTCCGCGCCGCGCACCTGCTTGACGACGTAGCCGGCCGCCCCCGCCGACGCGGCCGCGGCGACCGCCGCCTCGTCGGCGTAGCTGGACAGCACCAGGCAGCGGACGCCCGGCAGCCGCTCCGCCAGTCGGCGGATCAGCTCGGCGCCGTCGCCGTCGGGCAGCCGCATGTCCACGAGGACGACGTCGGGCCGGACCGCCGGGCAGCGGGCCAGGGCCTCCGCGACGCTCCCCGCCTCGCCGACCACCGCGAGCCCGGGGTCGTCCTCGAGGACCTCGGCCACGCCGCGGCGCACCACCTCGTGGTCGTCGACGAGGAACACGCGGACGGACGCACCGGTGACCATGACCGAACCCCCTCCTCGATCGTGATCGCGATCACAGAGGGTAGTGCGGGAACAGGCGGTTCCGGGAGGTCAGGTCGGCAGGAGCAACGCTGCGTACAGGGTCAACCCCGGACCGAAGGCCATCGCGACCACCGGGCCCTCGACGTCGGCCAGTTCCTGCAGCACCAGCAGCACGGTCGCCGAGGAGCAGTTGCCGTGCTCGGCCAGCACCCGGCGGGACGCGGCGACGTGCGACTCGGCGAGGCCGAGCTCGTCACGGACGACGTCGATGATCCGCGGGCCCCCGGGGTGCACCGCCCACCCGGCGACGTCCTCGACCCGCAGTCCCGCGCCGTCGAGCAGCTCCGCGACGACGTCGCCCACGTGCCGGGACAGCACGTCGGGCACCCGCGGGGACAGGCCCATGCGGAAGCCGAGGTCGGTGACGTCCCAGGTCATGTGGTCTGCCGTGGAGGGGTCGGTGCGCGCGACCACGCCGGCCAGCCGCCGCCCGCGCCCGGCGCCGGGCTCGACGACGACGGCGGCCGCGGCGTCGGAGAACAGCGCGTGCGCGACCACCTGGTCCAGGTCCCGCTGGGCCGGCTGCACGTGCAGGCTGGTCAGCTCGCAGCACAGCAGCACGGCCGGGCGGGAGCGCGCGGTCACGAAGTCACCGACGGCGGCCAGCCCGGGCAGCGCGGCGTAGCAGCCCATGTGCCCGACCAGCAGCCGCTGCAGGCCCGCGGGCATGCCCAGGTCGCTGGCCAGCCGGATGTCCAGCCCGGGGGTGGCGTACCCGGTGCAGGTGGCGACGGCGAACAGGCCGACGTCGCCCGGCGCGAGGCCGGCGTCGTCGAGCGCCCCGGCGACCGCCTGCTTCCCCAGCGGCAGCGCCTCCTCCACGTAGCGGGCCATCCGGGCGCCGGTGCTCCACCGGCTGAGGTCCTCGTCGACCGGGTTGGCCACCGCGTGCCGGGTGCGCACGCCGGCACTGGCCCAGATCCGCCGGGCGGCGCGGACGCCCTCGTAGTGCCGGGCGAAGAAGCCCTCCCACGCCGCGTCCTGGTCGAGGGTCGCCGGGAGGGCGGCCCCGGCGCCGGTCAGCACGGCGGCGCTCACCCGCGGGGCTCCCGGGGGAACGCGCTGCTCAGCGAGGTGATCACGCCCCGACCGTACGGGCGGAGGCGGTGCGGCGCTCCTCGGGTGGCGTGCCGTCACCCGGCGGACGCGCAGCGTCGCGCCGGCGGCCGTGGCCGGCGAACAGCACCGCCGTCGTGGGCAGCTCCCGCATCCGGACGACGTCGCGCCGGCCGAGCCGCCAGGCGACCAGGTCGCGCACCGACGGGCGCAGCCCCACGAGCCGCAGGTCCAGGCCGAGGCCGTCGGCGGCGGCGAGCAGCCGGCGCCGGTCGACGAACAGCGCGGGGTCGTGGATGCCCGGCGGCGGCCCGCCGGGGACCCGCTCCATGAGCCGGACGGCGATCAGCTCCGCCAGCCGGGTCGCGGCGATGGCGTCGATGACCAGCGTGCCGCCGGGGCGGAGCAGCCGCGCGGCCTCGGCGAGCACCGCGACGTCGTCGGCGACGTGCTCGAGGATCTCCCCGGCCACGACGACGTCGGCGCACCCGTCCCGCAGCGGCACCGCGAGCACCGAGCCGCGGACGGCGCACACCCCGTGCCGGGCGGCCACCGCCAGCCCGGCGGCACCCAGGTCCACGCCGACGTGCCGGTAGCCCAGGCGGGCGGCGTGCGGCGCCATGAGCCCGCCGCCGCAGGCGAGGTCGACCAGCAGGGCGCCGGGGGCCGGCGCCGGGGGGATGTACCGGGCCCGGTGGGCGGCCAGCCAGTGCAGCATGGCGAAGCCGCCCGAGACCTCCCACCACTGGTCGGCCAGGTCGTCGTACTGGGCCGGGTCGTTGCGGCGGGGGTCGTCGATGCGCACGGGGCGGGGTCAGCCCTTCTTCAGCGGGTCGTGGCCCCAGTTCATCAGCGAGTACCGCCACCTGGAGTCCTCGACGTCCTCCTTCGCCGGCTCCTGGGCCAGGTGTCGCTGGACGTAACCGTGGACCTTCCGCATGTGCGCGTAGTCGTCGTCGGTGAGGTCGCCCTCCTCCTTGTGCAGGAGCTCGACGATCCGCCGGCCGGACTCGTGCCCGGTGGACTCCCCCGACCCGCCGCTCTTCTGCCCCACGGACCGCGACTCGTCGGTGTCCAGCCACCTCTCCAGCTCCGAGGCGCTCATGTTGACCGCCTCGTCGAAGCCCTCCCTGATCGCGTCCCGGTCGTCCTCGGCCACGGCCCCTCCTCGGTCGGTCCTCCCCGGGCGGTACCGCGGGCCGGACCTCGGGAAACGGCGCACGGGCCCGGGTAGGCGGCCGCCGTCCCGGGTACCCGGGGGACGTGGGGCCGGGCGAGGACGGCAACGGGAGGACGACGACGCGCGGGCGCGCCGGCGGCTTCGACGTCTCCACCGCGACCCAGAACGCCGCGGCCCGCGGGGAGAGCCTCGACCAGGTCCTCGACCGCAACCTCGCCGAGCTGCTGCAGGAGCTGCGCGTCGCGATCACCGGCGTCCAGGTGCTGTTCGCCTTCCTGCTCGGCCTGGCCTTCACCCAGCGGTTCACCGAGCTCGACGGCTTCCAGCTCACCGTCTACACCGTGACGCTGCTGGCCTCGGCGCTGGCGACGGTCGCCCTCATCGCCCCGGTCGCCTTCCACCGGCTGGTGTTCCGCCGGCGGCGCAAGGCGGTGCTCATCGTGGTCGGCGACCGGCTGCTCCTGGTCGGCCTGGCGCTGCTGGTGCTGGCGATCAGCTCCGGCGTGCTGCTCGTCCTCGACGTCGTCCTGGGCCGCGGGCCCGGCGTCGTCGCCGGGGTCGGCGTCCTGCTCGTCGGGACGGCCACCTGGTACGGGCTGCCCCTGTGGGCGCGGCGCGCGGACACCGCCTCGGAGCCCGGCCCGCGGTACGAGGGGGAGCGGCCCGCAGACTGAGCGCCGTCGTCGCCGCGCTCCCGGAGGTCGCCCGTGTCCGTCACCGTCGTCGGCAGCCTGAACGAGGACGTGCTGGTCGCGGTCGGGCGGCTGCCCGGGCGGGGCGAGACCGTCGTCGGGCGGGAGGCGGTGCGCGCCCCGGGCGGCAAGGGCGCCAACCAGGCGGCGGCCGCGGGGCGGCTGGCCGCGTCCGGGGTGGCGATGGTCGGCCGGGTGGGCGACGACCCGGCCGGGGAGCGGCAGCGGGCGGCGCTGGCCGACGCCGGGGTGGACACGGCGCTGGTCCTCCCCACGCCGGGGCAGCCGACCGGCTCGGCGACGATCCCGGTCGAGGACGGCAGCGGGGAGAACCTCATCGTCGTCGTCCCGGGGGCCAACGGGGAGCTGACGCCGGACGACGTCGACGTGCCGGCCGTGCACCGGGCCGCGGTGGTGCTGCTGCAGCTCGAGGTGCCGCTGGCCACCGTGCAGGCGGCCGCGGACGCGGCGTCGGGCACCGTCGTGCTCACCCCCGCGCCGCCGCAGCCGCTGCCGCCGGAGCTGCTGCGGCGGGTGGCGGTGCTGGTGCCCAACGAGCACGAGCTGGTGCAGCTGGCCGGCGCGGACCCCGGGCCGCGGACGCCGGCGGAGCTGGCCTCCCTCGCCCGCACCCTCGGCGCGGCGGCCACCGTGGTGACCCTCGGCGCCCGGGGGGCGCTGGTGGTGCCGGAGGACGGCCCGGTGCTGCTGCAGGCGCCGCCGCCGGTCGAGCCCGTGGACACCACCGGCGCGGGCGACTGCCTGTGCGGCGCGCTCGGCGCCGCCCTGGCGCGGGGCGCAGACCTGGCCGGCGCGGTGCGCGAGGCGGTCGCGGCGGCGGCCCTGTCGACGACCGGGCCGGGGGCGCGGGGCGCCCTGCCCGACGCCGACGCCGTCCGGGCGGTCCTGCCGCGGGTGCCCGCGGCGACCCGCGTGGACTGAGCCGGGGTTGGCGGGCGCGCAGGTGGGCAAGGCCTCCCCGACCGCACCGCCGCATCCCGAGGAGGACGCCGTGACCGAGCCCGAACGGCCGCCGCGCACGCCCGAGCGCGCGGAGGGCGACCCGCCCGGCGACGAGGGGGACGCCGGGCGCACCCCGCGTTCCGAGGAGCCCGCCGAGGGCCGGCCGCTGGGCGACGGCCCCGCCGAGAGCCCCGACGTCTGACCGGACGGACCCGTCCCACCCGGGGGCGCGGCGCGGCCCGGCGACCCGGCCGTGCCGCGCCCCGGGGTGACGCACGTCTCACCGCCCGGGTGGGTGTGGCCTCCGTCCGGGGCTGTCTCCGCAGGCCGGGGAGGGGCAGGCTGGCCCGCATGGACCAGGTGCAGCCCGAGGACCGGACCCCCGACGACGCCCCCGGCACCCCGCCGGCCCCGGGGTCCGGCGCCGACCGGACGGCCGCCGAGCGCGTCGTCCGACTGCTGGCCAACCCGCGCCGCACCCGCCGCGCCTGACGTCGCACCGGACGCGTCGTCACAGCGGTCCCACCGTTCACCACCGCCCCGACCTGCGCGTTCGCCCCTCGGCACCCACGAGCGCGCAGCCGTGCCGGGTGCCCGGCGTGCCGCGAACTGATCCGTCACGGCAGGCGGCACGATCCCCCGTGTGACCGCCGCCGCCCTCTCCTTCGCCGACGCCGACGCCGACGCCGACAGCCCCTCCCCGGTCCGCCGCAGCCGCGCGGAGCGGGAGGCGATCGTCCTCGACACCGCGGAGCGGCTGTTCTCCGCCCGCAGCTCGCGCAGCGTCGGCATGGACGAGCTCGTCCGCGAGACGGGCCTGGGCAAGATGACCGTCTACCGGCTCTTCAAGAGCAAGGACGAGCTGGTCGGCGCCTACCTGGCCCGCAAGGCCGCCACGGTGCTCGGTCACATCGACGAGCTCCTGCTGCTGCACGAGGACGACCCGCGCGCCGCGCTGCTCGCCGTCGTCGAGTACGTCGACGCCGACGTCACCCGCGCCGGCTTCCGCGGCTGCCCGTTCACCAACGTCAGCAGCGAGTACGACGACCCGGCGCACCCGGCCCGCAGCGCGGCCGCCGACTACAAGTTCGAGCTGCACGCCCGCCTCGAGCGGCTGGCCGAGCAGGTCGCCCCCGGCTTCGGCGAGGACCTCGCCGCCCAGGTCCACCTGGTCATCGACGGCATGTACCTCTCCGGCGGCCTGCTCGGCCCCGACGGCCCCGCCGCCCACGGGCGCGCGCTGGCCGAGCAGCTGACCGACGTCGCGGTCGCCACCTCCGCCGCGGTCGCCACCGGGCCGGTGGCCGTCCCCGCCTGACCCGGCGCCCGGCGGGCGGTCGCCCCGCTCGCCGGGGGGGGGGGGGGGGGGGGGGGGCGGGGGGGGGCGGGGGGGGGGGGGGGCGGGGGGGGGGGCGGGGGCCGGGGCGCGGGAGGGCCGCCCCCCCCCCCCCGCGCCCGCCCCGCCGCGGGGCGCGCC